>NZ_CP108352.1:3005208-3305729 GCF_036237275.1 Streptomyces sp. NBC_01353
CCCGGGACCAGATTGCAGCGCACGGCGTCGAAGTCCGGGTGCTCGGGGCGCGGGCCCAGGCCGTGGACGTACGCCACAGCCAGTGCGCGCTGCGGCTCGTTGTACGGGGAGCGGGAGGCGTCCCGGCCGAACATGGAGACCAGCTCGCCCTTGCCGGCGGAGACCAGCACCAGGTCGTACGTACGGGAGAAGAAGTCCAGGTCGGAGACTGCCGCGCCGTGGATGACGAGCTGACCTCCGCGCTGGGCGAAGGTCTCCATCCAGCCGGCCATCTTCACCCGCTGGTCGACGGACTGCGCGTAGCCGTCGAGCTTCCCCACCCAGTCGATCACGCGGCTGGAGTCCGGGGCGGCGACGGAGACGCCGAGGCCCTTGATCTGCGGGGCCTGGGACTCCCAGAAGTTCAGGGCGAGGTCGCGCTCGTGCTGGAGCGCGGTGTCGAACATGCACTGGGTGGACATGACCCGGCCGGACCGGATCTCGTCCGCCGTGCGATTGGACATGAGGGTGACTTCGTACCCCTGCGACTGCAGTCCGAGGGCGAGCTGGAGACCGGACTGGCCGGCCCCGACGATGAGTATCTTCCGCATGACGGGGTTCCTAACGCGTTATTCAGGGGTGGCTTCGAGCGCGTGCGCGACCATCGCGAGCAGGGACTCGATCACGCTGTACCGCTTGCGTGCGTCCATGATCACGACCGGTACGTGCGGGGGCACCGTGAGGGCCTCCCGGACGTCCTCGGCCTCGAACGCCTCGGTGCCCTCGAAGTGGTTGACCGCGACGATGTACGGCAGCCCGCAGCTCTCGAAGTAGTCCAGCGCGGGGAAGCAGTCGGTCAGCCGGCGGGTGTCGGCGAGCACGATCGCGCCGATCGCGCCGCGCACCAGGTCGTCCCACATGAACCAGAACCGCTGCTGTCCCGGCGTACCGAAGACGTACAGGACGAGGTCGTCGGCGAGGGTGATCCGGCCGAAGTCCATCGCCACGGTCGTGGTCAGCTTGTCGGGCGTGTCGGAGAGATCGTCGGTCTCCTCGCTCGCCCGGGTCATCAGGGCCTCGGTCTGCAGCGGAGTGATCTCCGAGACCGCCCTGACGAAGGTCGTCTTGCCGACCCCGAAGCCGCCCGCGACGACGACCTTGGTCGCGATCGGGGCCCGGGTGTGGTCGAGCTGCCAGTCCTGGGAGCCCTCTTCGGCGGCCGTGCCCGGGGCTTCGGGCTGGGCAGGTATCCCGGCGAGCAGTGGGGCAGCGGCTTCAGAGACGGCGGAGTCCACTCAGCACCCTTTCGAGCAGCGCGCGGTCGGGCTGGCCGGTGCCGTGACCGGTCCCGTACACGCGGATCTTTCCCTGGTCGGCCAAGTCGCTCAGCAGCACTCGGACGACACCCAACGGCATCTTCAGGAGCGCCGAGATCTCCGCGACGGTACGCATCCGGCGGCAGATCTCGACGATGGCCCGCATCTCCGGCATCAGCCCGCGGGCCCGCCCGCCGTTCGTCAGCACCTTCCTCTCGGGCGACGCCTCGAGCGCAGCGACGAAGGTCTCCACGAGCAGGACGTGACCGAAGCGGGTACGGCCGCCGGTGAGCGAGTACGGGCGCACGCGCGCGGGGCGCCGGCCGTCCCCGCGGATCGGCAGCTTGTGGGCGTGCGATGCGGACGTCACTGGGTGCTCTCCAACGATTTGCGCAGCTCACTGCGGAGTTCGGGGGTGAGTACATGTCCGGCGCGGCCGACGAAGAGCGCCATGTGGTACGCCACGACGCTCATGTCGCAGTCGGGTTCGGCGTGCACACCGAGCAGCGAACCGTCGCTGATCGACATGACGAAGACGCTGCCCTCCTCCATCGCCACCATCGTCTGCTTGACCCCGCCGCCGTCCATCAGCCGGGCCGCGCCGATGGTGAGGCTGCCGATGCCCGAGACGATCGTGGCCAGGTCGGCGCTGGACCCCCGCGGGCCGCGGGAGCGGCCCTTGGCGGGGGTGGCGGCGGCCTGCACTGCCGGGTCGGACGAGAGCAGCAGCAGCCCGTCGGACGAGACGACGGCGACCGAGCGGAGCCCTGGCACCTCCTCGACGAGGTTGCCCAGCAGCCAGTGCAGGTTGCGGGCCTCCCTGCTCAGTCCGAATGTTCCGGTCGCAGTCAACTGCGTGCCTCCTCGACTGTGTCCCCCGTCTTCTCCTCGGTCCCTGCGGTCTGCGTCTGTACGGCTTCGATCTCCGCCTCTACGTCTCGGCGCCCCTCCTGGGCCCCTCGGTGGAAGCCGCCGAGCCTGCGTCGCAGCTCCTCGGCGTCGACCCCGCCCGTGCGTGGGGCGGCGGGGGCATCGGCCTGGCGGACGATCTGGGGGGTGCGCTTGGGCAGGCCCTTGTCCGTCAGGCGCTGGGCGACCGGCTCGGGCTCCTCCGCCGCGCGCTCGTGGGTGTCGGGCTCGGGCGGCGGGTCGGGGAGACGGACCTGAAGGGTCGTCTCGGCCACCGCGAGCTCGGGCTCGGGCTCGGCTGCCGTGGGAGCGGGCGTCTGCTCGGGCGCCTCGACCTCGAGCTCGTCGGTCTCAGGCGCGTCGGCCTCGGGCGCCTCGGTCTCAGGCGCCTCCGGGGTCGTCTGCGCAGCCGCTTCCGCGGCAGTCTGCGCCTCGGCGAACGCCTGTTCCGCGGCCTCGACGAGCGGGTCCCTGGTCCGGGACGGCAGGGCGTTGGAGTTCGCCTCGGCGACCGAGCCCGGGAGGTTCAGCGTGGGCGCCGAGCCGGCGACCGGCACCGCCGGCGGGACCGCGGTCGGCGGGGCCGTCGGAAGCAGCGGCAGTGGCAGCACGATCACGGCCGCGATGCCGCCCTGCTTCTGCTCGCGCAGCTGCACCCGTACGCCGTGGCGTGCGGCGAGCAGGGCGGTGACCCGGATGCCGAGCCCCTCCCCCGCGATGTCGGCCGGGTCGGCCTCGGCGAGCCGCGCATTGAGCTCGGCGAGCCGGGACTCGGTCATGCCGATGCCCTCGTCCTGGACGGAGAGCATCACCTCACCGCTCTCCAGAAGCCAGCCGGAGAGCTGGACCTGCGCGTCGGGCGGCGAGAAGGACGTGGCGTTCTCGAGGAGTTCGGCGACCAGGTGGCTGAGGTCGTCCGCGGCGAAGCCGGCGATCTGGGCGTGCGGCGGCAGGGACTGGATGGTGATCCGCTCGTACCGCTCGATCTCGCTGACGGCGGCGCGCAGCACGTCGACGAGCGGGACCGCTCCGGGGTGGCCGTGGACGTGCTCGTGGCCGGCGAGGACCAGGAGGTTCTCGCTGTGGCGGCGCATGACGGTCGCCATGTGGTCGAGCTTGAAGAGGGTGGCCAGCCGGTCCGGATCCTGCTCGCGCTCCTCCAGCTTCTCGATGACCCCGAGCTGACGCTCCACCAGACCGAGGCTGCGCAGCGAGAGGTTGACGAAGGTGTGGTGGACGGTGTGCCGGAGCCGTTCGAGTTCGGCGGTGAGGAGGGCGGTGTGGCCCTGGAGCTCGGCGCGCTGGGCGGCCAGCTCGGCGGTGAGGGCCTCGCCGGCTCCGGCCAGGTCGGCGCGCTCGCTGTCGAGCCGCTCGGTGCGCCGTGCGAGGTCGGCCAGCTTGCCCTGGAGGGTGTTGAGGGACCGTACGACCTGGGCGAACTCGTCGTTGCGGCCGGTGAAGCGGATCGGCTCCTCGGCCTCCGGGGCGGCGGCGAGCCGCGCGGCGCCGATGCGGACCACGGCGAGCGGGCGGGTGAGGGTGCGGGCGACGAAGGTGGAGATGCCGATCGCCACCAGCAGACAGCCGCCCAGGAAGGCGATGCGTAGTTCGAGGGCGGTGACGTCGTCGTCGCGGAGCTGGGCGAGGCGTGCCACCTGTTCGGTGGAGAGCGTCGACTCGACGCCGCGCATCTGCTCGATACGGGCGGAGAGCGCGGCCTCCAGCTTCTCGGGGTCGGTGTCGCGCTCGGACGTGCTGAGCGTCGGCTGGTCGGTGAGCCCGGTCAGGTAGCGCTCGGCGCTCTTGACGTCCGGACCCGTCACGGTGCCTGCGAGGGAGTCCCTCCCGGCGGCCGTGGCGGCCTGGTCGAAGTCGGCGAGGGAGCCCAGTTCGCGGACCCGGGCCTGCTGGGCGGCGGCGGTCAGCGCGTTCCGGGCCCGGTCGGCCTCGTCCGCGCCCTCGGCCTCGTCGGGCACGTAGGTGCCGGTGTCCGGGTCGTAGTGCGTGGTGCCGGGGGCCTCGGGTTGGGGGACGGCGAGGGCGGCGAGGAGCAGTCCGCGGGTCGCCGACGCCTGCTCGACGGCGCGGCCGAGGGCGGCGGGGGCCCGGGTGGCCTCGGCGGCGCGGGCGGGGGTCTGCTCGGCGAGCTCGTCGGCAAGGTCCTGGAGCTTGGTGATGATGTCCGAATACGCCTTGTGCGCTTCCAGGGCGGTGCCCTTGCCGGTGAGCGCGGTGCGGCGGACGGCCGGCAGGTCCGCCAGGTCCCTGCGCAGTTCGGCGGAGGCGGCGGGCTTGATCTCGTCGATCTGCCGGTCGACCCGGGTGGACCCGGCGCTGGTGACCTGCCGCTTCTTCTTGCCGGTGCCCTGCTGCTCGTCCCGGCCCGCGGCGATGTACGCGACGACCTCGTCGCGTTCGTCGGCGAGCGAGTGGGCGAGGGTGACGGCCTGGCGGTCGAGTTCGGCGAGGGTGACCAGGTTCTGGGAGTCGGTCAGTTCGCCGGAGACGGTGAGGATCGCGGGGGCGCCGGCGGCGAGGACGGTGACGCCGACGAGGGCGACGCCGGCGACCAGCCGGTTCCGGACGCGCTTGGGACGGCCCACGGGGACGCCGGTGGTGCCGTCTGCTTCGGGGCCCGTTGCTCCGCTCGTGGTCAGCGGGTCGCCGGGGCTCTGGCTCCGCGTGCCGTTGTTGCTCCGAGGCCGCTTCTTCTGCACCGGTGCTCGCATTCTCGACTCGTCCACCCATGAAGCAGAGGTGACGACCGGTCACATCTCAGAGCGCCCCCACCCCTGGTACGGCTTCCGACCATTCCAGCGCTTTTGGGAAGGGGGACTCGCATCGGCCGCTCCGCCACCCGAACGAGTGAACAACACTCATGAGTTGGCGAACAACTTCGCGCGAGGGCCTTCACAGGCTTGTGCGGTGTGCCGGTTGGATCTTCCGTGCGGGCTTTGGCAGGATGCCCGCCCGCAGCTTCCCGGAGGACTTCCTTCCGCCTCATGCCCGCCCCTTGGAGGGTTGGTACAGGCCAGATCCGGCCATCTGGAGGCGCAGTGAAGGAGTGATGCAGGCTTCCCGGCGTCGGGGCAGACTGGGGATCATGCGCACCGAAGCGACCACCCTCCCCGGCAGCCCCGAACGCCCTAATGAGGACTGGGTGGCGACGGCTCTCCCCGGGTACGGAGGGGGCGGGACGGTCGTGGTGCTCGACGGGGTCACACCACCGGCCGGCGACGACGGCTGTGTGCACGACGTGCCCTGGTTCACCGCTCGACTCGGTGGGGCTTTGACCGAACTGTCCGCTTCGCGCCCCGACATGACACTGTCCGAGATCCTGGCCTTGGCAATCCGGCGCACCGCGGACACCCACCGGGACACCTGTGACCTTTCTCACGTGCGTACTCCCCAGGCGACGGTCGCGATGGCCCGCTGGAACGCGACCTCGGTCGAGCATCTGGTCCTCTCGGACTCCGCGCTGCTCCTCGAGGCGCCGGACGGCTCGGTACGGGCGGTGCTCGACGATCGTCTGGACCGGATCCCGGACGAGATCCGTCGCTCCCTGGCGGCGACGGACCGTCTGCGCAACCAGGAGGGCGGCTTCTTCACGGCGGCGGCGGACCCGGAGGTGGCGCGGCGCGCGGTGACGGGGACGAGTCCCCGGGCGGCGGTACGAGCCCTGGCGGCGCTCACCGACGGGGCGACGCGATGGGTGGACCTGTTCGCGGAGGGCGACTGGACGGACTGCTTCGAGGTGCTCAGGAAGGAGGGCCCGCACGGCCTGCTCGCGCGGGTCCGTGCACGGGAGGCGGCGGACGAGGCGGCGGGCGGCGCCACCCGCTGGAAGCGCCACGACGACGCGACGGCCGCCTACGCCCTTCTTTGAGGGCCCCTCAGCTCTCCGCGCGGGCGTTCAGCTGGTGGAGCAGGCGGGCCAGTTCGGCGACCTCGCCGCGGTCCCAGTCCGCGAGCTTGCGGACGTACCGCCCGCGCCGTGCGTCCCGTACGCGCCGGAAGCGGTTGCGGCCCTCCTCCGTCAGCCGGACGAGCGAGGCACGCCCGTCGGCCGGGTCGGGGTCGCGGGCGACGAGGCCGAGCTCCTCCAGGGCGCGCAGCTGGCGGCTCATCGTCGCCTTGCCGACGCCGAAGTAGCCCGCGAGGTCGGTGGCGCGCTGCGGGCCGGCGTCGTCGAGCCGTACGAACAGGCCGTAGGCGGCGGGCTCCAGTTCGGGGTGGACCTCGCGGGCCATCTCGCCGGACTGGGAGCGGGCGCGGCGCAGAAAGACCGCCAGTTCGCGTTCCAGGGCGAGGAATTCCTGGTCCACACCACTCCGCGTCGACGACCCGGTGGGCTCGCCTTCACTCCCCGTACCGCTTCCGTGCACGTCAGCACCCCTCGCACGCTTTCCGGTCGCTGAAAGTTTCTTTCGGCCGCGGCCATCGCCGCAGCTCCCCCAGTATTTCGCAGGCGTAGACCAACGGCAGCACCCAGGCCCCCTTCCGTCGGGCCGGTCTACGTGCGTAGCGTCTTCCCCAGCGGCTTCGCTGACATGTCCACACCAGGTCATGTCTCACCCCCACCGCCTTTCGGAGGCACGCAATGCCCGTGCACAGATCCGGAAAGACCCTCGCCGGCGTCGCCCTCGCGGCCCTGGCCCTCCTTCTGCCCCTCTCCCTCCCCGGTGCGGCGAACGCGGCCGACACCGAGGCCGTGCCCCCACGCGGCTCCGCCCACATGGGAATGGGCGTCATCGAGCACGACGGCCAGAGCGGCACACCCGGCACGCCCCGGGCCGTCCAGACAGAAGGTGTGGACGTCTCCAGCCACCAGGGGAACGTGGCCTGGTCGACCCTGTGGAACAGCGGGGTGAAGTGGGCCTACGTCAAGGCGACGGAGGGCACCTACTACAAGAATCCCTACTTCGCGCAGCAATACAACGGCTCGTACAACGTCGGCATGATCCGCGGCGCGTACCACTTCGCCACCCCGGACACGACGACGGGCACGGCGCAGGCCGACTACTTCGTCAACAACGGCGGCGGCTGGTCCAAGGACGGCAGGACGCTGCCGGGCGCGCTGGACATCGAGTGGAACCCCTACGGAGCGACCTGTTACGGCAAGTCGCAGTCCGCGATGGTCACGTGGATCCGGGACTTCCTCAACCGCTACAAGGCCCGGACCGGCCGTGACGCCGTGATCTACACGGCGACGAGCTGGTGGACGCAGTGCACAGGCAACTACGCGGGCTTCGGCGCGAGCAACCCGCTGTGGATCGCGCGGTACGCGTCGACGGTCGGCACGCTCCCGGCCGGCTGGCCGTACTACACGATGTGGCAGTACACCTCGACCGGCCCGACGGTCGGCGACCACAACCACTTCAACGGCGACCTCTCGCGGGTCCAGGCGCTGGCGAACGGCTGAGCCGAGCCCCGTCTCCCGCGGAATCCGCCGCAACGACTTCGGCCCCGCATCCTGCCCGGTGGGCAAGGTGCGGGGCCGGAGCCATGCACGGGTCCGTACGGTGTCGGCCACTTCGCCTTTCTGCGCCCGCCCCCTTGCCCATTGGTATGGACCAATGCGAGGCTCGGAGCGACGCGTACGGCATTCAACTTCCGTATGCGGCCCGCTCGTTGCTCGTCCCGTACTCCCCCACGCACGAGAGAGAGCCCCGCCATGCCCTCGCACCGTCGCACCGCAGCAGCCGTCACTCTGTCCGCGGCCGCGCTGATCCCCCTCACCCCCTCCACCGCCGGAGCCCACGGCGCCGTCTTCAACCCGGTGAGCCGGGTGGCGGCCTGTTACGCGGAAGGCCCCGAGACGCCGAAGTCGCAGGTGTGCAAGGACCTGGTGGCCGACTCCGGCACCCAGCCGCTGTACGACTGGAACGAGGTGAACATCGCCAACGCGGACGGACAGCACCAGCTGCTCATCCCGGACGGCAAGCTCTGCTCGGCCAACCGCGAGAAGTACCGGGCGCTCGACTGGGCCCGCACGGACTGGCCGGCCACGGCGGTCGGGGCCGGTTCCTTCGACTTCAAGGTACGGGTGACGGCGCCGCACTCCGGCACGATGACGGTCTACATCACCAAGCAGGGCTTCGACCCGACCCAGCCCCTGAAGTGGTCGGACCTGGACGCGACGCCCGTGGCCACCTACGCCACCGCCCGCACGGCGACCGACGGCTTCTACAACTTCACCGGCACCCTGCCGGCCCGCACCGGCCGCCACATCGTCTACAAGGTCTGGCAGCGCAACGACAGCCCGGAGGCCTTCTACAGCTGCTCGGACGTCACCTTCGGCGGTGGTGCGACGGCGGCCTCGGCCCCGAGCGAGGCGAAGATCGCCGCGGGCGCCGACCGCTCCACGGTGAGCCACGCGGGCCACGGCGGCGACGAACAGGCCCCCGCCCTCTCCGCCGAATCCGCGCGGACGCCCTCCTCCCCACTCCCCCTGGCCCTCGCGGGCGCGGGAGCCCTGGCGGCCTTCGGAGCGGGCAGCCTGCTGCTGGCGCGGCGCCGGAACGGCTGACGTACGGGCAGGCCCGAGGCACGACGAAGTGGGGTGCCCCATGAAGGGCACCCCACTTCGTCGCGAGGAACTCAGGCCGCCACGCTCACCGCGACCTCCGCCGGGGCCAGGGCGATCTCCAGGACCTGGCGGACGTCCGTGACCGGGTGGACCTCCAGCTTCTCCAGAATCTCCGCCGGGACGTCGTCCAGGTCGGCCTCGTTGCGCTTCGGGATCACGACCGTCGTGATGCCCGCCCGGTGGGCCGCCAGGAGCTTCTGCTTCAGGCCACCGATCGGAAGGACCCGGCCGGTCAGGGAGACCTCGCCGGTCATCGCCACGTCCGTGCGGACCAGGCGGCCGGAGAGCAGCGAGGCCAGTGCGGTCGTCATCGTGATGCCCGCGCTCGGGCCGTCCTTCGGGACCGCGCCCGCCGGGAAGTGGATGTGCGCGCCCCGGTCCTTCAGGCCGGTCACGGGCAGCTCCAGCTCCGCGCCGTGCGAGCGGAGGAAGGAGAGCGCGATCTGCGCGGACTCCTTCATCACGTCGCCCAGCTGGCCGGTGAGGGTGAGACCGGCCGCGCCGGTCTCCGGGTCGGCGAGCGAAGCCTCGACGAAGAGCACGTCGCCGCCGGCGCCGGTGACCGCGAGTCCGGTCGCCACGCCCGGCACCGCGGTGCGCCGCTCGGCCGGGTCCTGGGCGGACTCCGGCACGTGGTGCGGGCGGCCGATCAGCCCGCGCAGATCGTCCACACCGACCGTGAACGGCAGCTCCCGGTCGCCCAGTTCGTGCTGCGCCGCGACCTTCCGCAGCAGCCGTGCGATGGACCGCTCCAGGTTCCGTACTCCCGCCTCCCGGGTGTACTCCCCCGCCAGCTTCCGCAGCGACACGTCCTCCAGGACCACCTCGCCCGGCTCCAGACCCGCCCGCTCCAGCTGCCTGGGCAGCAGGTGGTCACGGGCGATGACGACCTTCTCGTCCTCCGTGTACCCGTCGAGCCTGACCAGCTCCATGCGGTCGAGCAACGCCTCCGGGATGGCTTCCAGGACGTTCGCCGTCGCCAGGAAGACGACGTCGGAGAGGTCCAGTTCGACCTCCAGGTAGTGGTCCCGGAAGGTGTGGTTCTGCGCCGGGTCCAGGACCTCCAGGAGTGCGGCCGCCGGGTCGCCCCGGTAGTCGGAGCCGACCTTGTCGATCTCGTCGAGCAGGACCACCGGGTTCATCGACCCGGCCTCCTTGATCGCCCGGACGATCCGGCCGGGCAGCGCACCGACGTACGTACGCCGGTGGCCGCGGATCTCCGCCTCGTCCCGTACGCCGCCGAGCGCGACCCGCACGAACTTCCGTCCCATCGCGTGCGCGACGGACTCGCCGAGCGAGGTCTTGCCGACGCCGGGCGGGCCGACGAGTGCCAGGACGGCGCCGCCGCGGCGGCCGCCGACGACCCCGAGCCCGCGCTCGGCGCGCCGCTTGCGCACCGCCAGGTACTCGGTGATCCGCTCCTTCACGTCCTCCAGGCCCGCGTGCTCGGCGTCGAGGACGGCCTTCGCGCCCTGGATGTCGTACTGGGTCGCGCCGTCATCGGTTCGCTCGTTCCACGGCAGTTCGAGGACGGTGTCGAGCCAGGTGCGGATCCAGGAGCCCTCCGGGGACTGGTCGCTGGACCGCTCCAGCTTCTCGACCTCCTTGAGGGCCGCCTCGCGCACGCTCGACGGCAGGTCGGCGGCCTCGACGCGGGCCCGGTAGTCGTCGGACTCGTCGCCCTCCGTCTCGCCGTTGAGGTCGCGCAGCTCCTTGCGTACGGCTTCCAGCTGGCGCCGCAACAGGAACTCGCGCTGCTGCTTGTCGACGCCCTCCTGGACGTCCTTCGCGATGCTCTCGGCCACGTCCTGCTCGGCCAGGTGCTCGCGCAGCTGCGCCGTGGCGAGCTTGAGGCGGGCGACGGGGTCGGCGGTCTCGAGGAGTTCGACCTTCTGCTCGACGGTGAGGAAGGGGGAGTAGCCGGAGTTGTCGGCGAGCGCGGAGACGCCGTCGATCTGCTGGACCCGGTCCACGACCTGCCAGGCGCCGCGCTTCTTCAGCCAACTGGTGGCCAGCGCCTTGTACTCCTTGACCAGTTCGGTCACGGCACCGGGCAGCGGATCGGGCACGGTCTCGTCGACGACGCTGCCCTCGACCCACAGGGCGGCGCCCGGGCCGGTCGTACCGGCGCCGATCCGCACGCGGCCGCGGCCGCGGATGAGCGCGCCGGGGTCGCCGTCGGACAGCCGGCCGACCTGCTCGACGGTGCCGAGGACGCCGGTCCCGGCGTACGTCCCGTCGATGCGGGGCACGAGGAGCACCCTGGGCTTGCCCGTATCGGAGCGGGCGGCGGCCTGCGCCGCCTCGACCGCCGCGCGTACGTCGTTGTCGGACAGGTCCAGCGGCACCACCATTCCGGGCAGCACGACCTCGTCGTCGAGCGGCAGCACAGGCAGAGTGAGCGGTGAGGACGTCGAAGCCATGATCTCCCCTTCGGCAGTCAAGTTGAGCTATGTGGACTCAATGCACGTGAGCCGCCGAATGTTCCCCTGCCTGCGTTCGCTCTGAGCGATCGCCCTCCCACCCAGGTGGAGAATGCCGTGTAATACCTCCATGGATATGTCGTCTATTACATCTGCGTGGGTGGCGGGCTGGACCGTCTCGCGCGGCACCCCGTCCGCCGTCGTCGAGCCCTGGGGCTACCGGATCGACGTGGGCCTGCCGACGCACGTCTTCCGACATGTGCTGCCGGCGCCGGACGCGGTGTCCGTGGGCAAGCTCTGTGCGGAGATCACCGAGCCGAACGCGTGGCTCAAGGTGATGGCAGGGCCGGAGGAGGTAGCGGAGTGGATCACCCCGGGGTGGACCGTCCCGGACGATCCCGGCTTCATGATGACCAAGGCACTGGACGCCGGCGCGCGGCCGCCGGCGCCGGAGGGGTACGCGCGGACGACGGAGACCCGGGACGGGGTGATACGGGTCCGGATCGTGGCGCCGGACGGCACGCTCGCCGCCCGCGGCCAGCTGGCGCCGACGGGCCCGACGGCGGTCGCCGACCAGATCGAGACCCACCCGGACCACCGCCGCCGCGGCCTGGGCGCCAACGTCATGCGCACCCTCGAGGCGGCGGGCGCGCAGGCGGGAGCGGTGACGGGCGTCCTGTCGGCGACGAGGGACGGTCTGGCCCTCTACGACTCCCTGGGCTGGCGCCACGAGGGCCCGCTGACGGGCATCGTCCGGGGCGTTTGACGGCGCCGGCCGCGTGGTCCGATGCCGGGGCCGACAGGCGCAAGGATGCGCACCGCGCGCCCCCGGTCCACCCGGTGCTCCGCGTTGTGTGAAGGAACGGTGCGCGGAACTGCAACCTCCGTGCCCACCCCGCACGTTCAGTCGAGGTGATCGAGCTGCGCTACCTCCAGCAGTGCAGCGTCCGCGAGCCTCGCATGTCCGAGCTCTCGCCCCCATGACCGGCCCGGCCCCCACGGCGCCCGGCGCCGACCGCCGCCATCTCCCAAATGCCTGGGTGGCCGCGTACGCCCGTGGGGAGCTCTCCCGCGATGTCCTCGGCCACGCCGAGGCCCACCTCGAACGGTGCCGCGCCTGTGTCGACGCCGTCGACCTCGCGGTACGCGGCGGACCGCACGGCCCCCGGCTCGACGCCCTGCACGCGGCCCTGGTCAATCGGCTCGGCTGAGGGGATGCTCGGACCCATGGTGCTCAGGGATGTGACGCTCGGGGACATGGTGCGCAAGAGGCGGTACGCGGGGCGGATCCGGGCCGCGTCGATCGTGCTGCTCCCGGTGATGACGGTGGCCGGGTGCGGCGGCCAGGACACCCCGAAACCCCCGGTCGCGACGCAGGACGGGACCCAGGGCGGCACGACGAATCCGATGCCGACCGGCAGCGGGGGCACCGCCCCGCCCGTCCCGACGAGTTCGGAGGGGACCGTGACGAAGGACACGGAGCACGGTCCGCGCGAGGTCCTCGTGACGGTGAAGGTCAGTGGGGGTCTCGCGGGCGTCGACAACCAGCTGACCGTCCACTACGACGGCAGCTACACGACCCGCTCCGGCACCGGACCCCCGCGCAACGGCCGCATGACACCCGCCGAAGTCGCGGAGCTGCGCACGGCGTTGGAGGACCCGGCCTACGCGAAGGTGCCCGCGCGACCGTCCGGAAAGCCGGTGTACGACGGCTTCACTTACGTGGTCACGTACGACTACCGGGTCGTCGTCAGCGCAGACGGCGACCGCTCGCCCGCGCTGCAGCGGGTCTTCTCGGCCCTCCCCGACGGCGGCCCCCCGACCAGCCCCTGAGCCCTCCCCGGCCTCGCCCTCGGCCACGGCGTGAACCGCCGACCGTCCTCCGAGCGATAGTGGGGCGTGAGACTGTTGCGCCCCGAACGGGGAGAAGAGCGGGACGACTCCGCGCTGTTGCGCGCCGTCGCCCGCGGGGATGCCGAGGCGCTGGCCGTGCTGTACGACCGGCACGCCGGATGGCTGCACGCGCGGCTGGCCCGGCGTTGCGCGGACGACGAGACCGTACGGGAGGTCCTCCAGGACACGTTCGTCACGGTCTGGCGCTCCGCCGGTTCCCACCGCGGCCGGGGTGAGGCCGGCGGCTGGCTGTGGGTCGTCGCCGCGCGCCGCCTGGTCGACGCCCAGCGCGCCCGGGCCCGTGCGGAGCGCGCCGCGCCCGAACCGATCGCCCCCGCCCCCTCCGCCGAGGACCGGGTCCTCGCGGGTCTGGAGTACGGGGACGTCGGCGCCGCGCTCGACCGGATCTCGCCCGAGTTGCGCGAGGTCCTGCGGGCCACCGTCGTCGACGGCCTGACCACCCGCGAGACGGCCCGGCTGCTGGGGATACCGGAGGGCACGGTGAAGACCCGCGCCCTGCGGGCCCGTCGCGAACTGCGGGCCGCCCTCGGCCCGCACGCCCTGGGAGGCACCGCATGACAGCGCCGTGGCACGTGACCGATTCGCTGGCCGCTCAGTACGCGTCGGGTTCGGCGGCCGAACCCGACGCGTGGTCCCTGGAGAAGCATGTCGAGGTGTGCGGAGGCTGCGCGGTCCGTGTCTCCGCGGCGGTCCGCACAGGGAGCTCGGGTCCGGTCCTCGCGGACGTACGGGCTTCGCTCCTGGAGACGGTACGCGCGGAGGCGGCCGCCGGCCGAGGCCGCGCGCCCCGGCGCCTGGGTGTGCGCCTGAGCCTCGGAAGCGGCGGGCAGGGCCTCTCCCCCGCCTCCCGTTGGGCGCGCGTGCTCTGGGCCGTCGGCCCCGCGCTGCGCGGGGCATGGCTGGTGGCGGTGCTCGTCGTGGTCGCCGCCGCCGTCGGTCTCGCGTACGGCGCCGGATTCCGGGAAGCGCGGCCGGTGCTGCTCGCCGTCGCCCCGATGCTGCCGCTCGCCGGAGTGGCCGTCTCGTACGGACGTCACGCCGACCCGATGTACGAGATCGGCGTGGCGACGCCCTCCGGCGGACTGCGCCTGCTGCTCACCCGGGCTGCGGCGGTGTTGGGCGTGTGCGTGCCGGTACTGACCGCGGCCGGGGCCGTGCTGCCGCCGGTCACCGGCGTGCCGGGCGCCGCGGCCTGGCTGCTGCCGGCGCTCGCGCTGACACTGGCGGCCCTCGCCCTCGGTTCGTTCGTGGGGTGCCGGGCGGCCTCGGCCACGCTGGCCGGCGGCTGGCTGCTCGCGGTGACCGGGCCGGTGCTCGGCCGGCCGGAAGCCACCGCCGAGCTGGCCCGCTACTTCTCGGGCCCTGCCACACAGGGCGGTTGGGCCGCGGCCGCCGCCGTCTGCGCGGGCCTGCTGGCCCTGCGACGCCGTTCCTTCGACCACCTGGAGACCCGGTGACCACACCCAGCACACGGACCGTACGGAGTGCGCAGGGCGCGCCCACCTCCGCGCTCACGACGGTCGCGGCGAGCGGACTGACCGTCCGGCACCGCCGCACCGTCGCGCTCGACCGCCTCGACCTGACCCTCGGCCCCGGCATCCACGGCCTGCTCGGCCCGAACGGCGCGGGCAAGACCTCCCTCATCCGGGTCCTCGCGACCGTGGCCGCCCCGTCGGACGGTCGGGTGGAGCTCCTGGGCCGGGACGCGGGGGCCCACCGCGAACGGTCGGAGATCCGCCGCCGACTGGGATACCTGCCCCAGGAGTTCGGGTACTACCCGGGCTTCACGGTCCGCGAGTTCGTGGCGTACGTGGCCTGGCTCAAGGAGATGCCGGCGGACCGCGCCCCGGCCGCCGTGGAGCGCGCCGTGGAGCGGGTGGGCCTGGCCGACCGCATCGACGCCCGGCTCAAGACGCTGTCCGGGGGCATGGTCCGGCGGGCCGGGATCGCCCAGGCCATCGTGAACGAACCGGAGTTGCTCCTCCTCGACGAGCCGACGGCGGGGCTCGACCCCGAGCAGCGGGTCGAGTTCAGGACACTCCTGCGGGAGATCGGCGCGTCCTCCACGGTGATCGTCTCCACCCATCTGGTGGAGGACGTGGCAGCGGCCTGTTCGGAGGTCACGCTGATCGAGTCGGGCCGTGTCGCCTTCCGGGGCACGACTGCTGAACTCACCGCCCTGGGCGAGGAATCGGGGATCTCGGGGGCCGGGGAGTCGGCCAACGCGATCGAGCGCGGATACACGGCGGCCCTGCGCGCCCACCGCGCACCGACGGGCGTCTCGGCTCCGGGCGCCCCGACGGCGAGCGGCCCACACCCACCGCCCGCGCGCCCGACCCCGACCCAGCCCGCGCCGGACGCCGCCACGCCTGCCACGCCCGCCACGCCCGCCACGCCCGCTCCCCCCGTCTCCCCCGAGGACGTCCTGTGACCGCGACCGCCGCACCACCCCGCGCGGCCGTCCGCCCGCCCCGCACATCCGTCGTCCGTACCGAACTGCGGCGCGGCGCCGGTCCCTGGGCCGGTGCGGCCGTGGCGGTCACGCTCCTCGTGACGATGTACGCCAAGGCGCCCGCCTGGCAGGGCCGCTGGACCGATGCCACCGACATGCTGCACGCCGCCACCGGGCTTCTCGCGGGGCCTCTCACGCTCGCTGCCGGCTGCTGGCAGGGCGGCCGGGAGTGGCGCCGCGGGACACCGGAGCTGCTCCGTTCCGTCCCGCGCGGCCGGCTGCGCCGTACGCTGCTCGCCGTCGCCCCCTCCGCGCTCTGGCCGACCGCCGGACTGTTCCTCGCCGCGACGGTGTGCCTGCTCGCGACCTGGCCGTACGTCGGCGGCGGCCGGCCGTACCTCGAGCTCGTGGCCGCCGACGCGGTCGCGCTCGCCGCCCTGGGCACCCTCGGCCATCTCGTCGGTCTGCTGGTCCGGTGGCGGCTGACGGCACCGCTGCTCGCGGTGGTCGGTTACATCGGGCTCGCGATCGGCTCGTACACCGTGAGCCCCGCCCGCTGGCTCAGCCCGGCCGCCGAGCACGCCTCCCCCTGGGAGGAGCCCGTGTGGTGGTTCGCCCCGACCTCGGCCGTCTGGACCGGCGGCATCGCCCTGGCGGCCCTCCTGGCGTACGCCGCCCGCCCCGCGCGGCTGCGGCTGCTCGCCCTGCTCCCGCTCGCCGCGGCAGTCGCCGCCGCCGTGCCGGTGCTCCGGCTGCCCGCCGACGGCCCGTGGCGCCCGGACCCGGAGGCGACCCGTCTCGTCTGCGACGACGGAACGCCCAAGGTCTGCGTGAACGCCCTCGACCGCACACTGCTGCCGGACATCTCCCGCTCGCTCGCACCGCTCAACGAGCGGCTGCGCGGGCTGCCGGGAGCCCCGGTCCGCTGGGTCGGCGGGTCGAGCGGCCCCGGCGCGGGGGAGGTCGAGCTGCCCGACCACATGATGGACTCGGCACGGGGCCGGCTCAGGAACCCGGACCTGTACCTCAACTCGGCCGTCCAGTGGCTGTTCTCGGACATCTGCGCCTCCGCGGACGTCACGGGACCGCGCGCCGAGCGGGCCGCCGAGATCCATCTCGCCGTGTCGGAGTGGCTGGCGCCGACACCCGAGGACTACGGGGTTCCCGTCGGCCCGGCCGCGCAGCGCCACCTCGACACCCTGCGCGCCAAGTCCACGACCGCCCAACGGGACTACCTCGCCCGCTACTTGACGGCGGACCGCTGTCGCCCCGAGGAGGTGCCGGTCCCGTGAGCCTCCTCGGCGCCGGCTTCGCCCTCTACGTCCGCTCGCGCGCACTCCCGGCCACCGTCGCCGCCGTGCTCGGCACGGCCGCGGCGGCCGCCTGGTCGGCGTCCTGGCTCCAGTCCCAGTCGGCCTTCGACCACACCGCCCGGGTGCCGGTCGTCGTCCTCGGCCCGCTGCTGGCCGCGTCGGCGATCGGGACGAGCCTGTACACCGCGAGCGACGAGCTGGACCGTACGGCGCCCCGTCCATGGCCCCTGCGCCGGGCCGCGCACGTCCTCGCCCTGACCGCCCTGGCCGTCGCCCTGCTGGCGCTCTCCGTGCCGGGTCACCCGGAGGAGTTCGGCGGGCCCGCGATCGTCCGCAACACCCTGGGCGCGGTCGGGGTCACGGCCGCGGCGGCGGCGCTGATCGGCGCCCGGCCGAGTTGGCTGCCGATGACGGTGTACGTCGGCTCGGTCTACGTGGCGGCGCCGTCCGCGCCGGGGGGTGGGGCGGCGCTGTGGGCCTGGGCCATGCAGCCGGGTCCACAGGCCGGTGCCTGGGCGGTGGCGCTGGGCGCGTTCGCCGGAGGCACGGCGCTCTACGCGTTCCGCGGAGCCCGTCCCGTACGAACCTGACGGCACACACCCGCGTACGCCTCGGCCTGCGCGGGAACCGCTCGTCGGGCCGGCCGCCTCAGGCCGACGCCCCCGGCAGCCCCTCGCCCGTCGTCGAGAGTTCGCGCAACTGCCGGTCCAGGAAGGCCCGTACGCGGGCCGGCATGTCCATCGAGGCCGGGTCCAGGGCCCATTGGATCTGCAGGCCGTCCATCATGGCCAGTTGCTCCTGCCCCACGGCCCGGCAGTCGATGCCCGCCTTCAGCTCCCCCCGCCGTACCGCCGCCTCCATGAGGTCGACGGTGTGCCCGAGCACGCGCTCGTAGCGCTCCTTGAAGTACTGGTGCGCGGGGTGGCCGACGTTGCCGGACTCGCCGACCAGGACGTTGAACATCCGCACGATGCCGGGGCGGCGGGTGTTGTCCTCGACGAGACCGACGACGGTCTCCAGGTAGGCGGCGTACGACTCCGGCTCGTCGGCGAAGAGACGCTCGACGTCATGCTGCTCGCTCTGGGCGAGGACGGAGAGCAGGAGGTCCTCCTTGCTGCGGAAGTGGTGCAGCAGACCGCCCTGGGTGATCCCGCAGTCGTTCGCGATCCGCGCGAGCGAGGAGGCGTGGAAGCCCCACAGTCCGAAGTGCTCGACGGCGATGTCCAGGATCTTCAGGCGGCGCGCGTCTCCTACCGCGTAGCTGCCCCTGCCTGCGGTTCTGCGGGGTGTTCGGCCCTTGTTCTCCGGCATGGGGACCACCTTAAGGCGTGCCCGAATCACCCCTTTCGACCTGTGACCCAGGACACATTCAAGAAACCTAGTGGTCACTCGGTTTTCACCTTTAGCCTGAGGGCGCCCAGGCCGACTCCGCTGTCGGCCCGTGATCGATGCTCGCGATCGGGGGCGGCGGGAACGACGGCGCGGTCTTCCTCTTCGGCGGTGCGGCCTGCGTCCTCGGCGCGGTCGCCGTCCAGTTAATCCGCTCGGTCAAGTAACCCCCAGGAGCCCCGACATGCACCCGTACCAGGACGCCACCCGCCCCGTCGCCGAGCGCGTCGAGGACCTGCTCGCCCGGATGACCCTGGAGGAGAAGGCCGGCCAGCTCTTCCACTCCATGCTGATGATGAACGGGGACGGCACGCCGGTGACCGAGACGGACGGCTCGATGCTGCCGTTCACCACCCCGGAGCTCGTCGAGGACCGCCATCTCAGCCACTTCAACCTGCTCGGCACCTACGGCGCCCGCGAGATGGCCATGTGGCACAACGCGGTCCAGGAGATGGCCGCGAACACCCGGCTCGGCATCCCGGTCTCGCTCTCCACCGACCCCCGCCACGCCTTCACGGACAACGTCGGCGCCTCCTTCAACGCCGGTGCGTTCTCCGCCTGGCCCGAGGCGCTGGGGCTGGCCGCGATCGGCGACCCGGAGCTGGTGTTCCGCTTCGCCGACACCGTCCGCCGCGAGTACCTCGCGGTCGGCTTCCGTACGGCTCTCCACCCGCAGATCGACCTCGCCACCGAGCCCCGCTGGGCCCGCCAGACCGGCACCTTCGGCTCGGACGCCAAGCTGACCTGCGAACTCGTCCAGGCGTACGTCCGCGGCCTGCAGGGCGAGGCGCTGGGTCCTGACTCGGTGGCGGCCATGGTCAAGCACTTCCCCGGCGGCGGGCCGCAGAAGGACGGCGAGGACCCGCACTTCCCGCACGGCAAGGAGCAGATCTACCCGGGCGGGATGCGCGACCACCACCTGGAGCCCTTCAAGGCCGCCATCGCCGCCGGCTGCTCGCAGATGATGCCGTACTACGGCCAGCCGATCGGCACCGACTGGGAAGAGGTCGGCTTCGGCTTCAACAAAGGTGTGGTGACCGGGCTGCTGCGGGAGGAGCTGGGCTTCACCGGGATCGTCTGCACCGACTGGGGGCTGCTGACGGACTCGGTGATCTTCGGTGAGCCGCACGAGGCACGGGCGTGGGGCGTGGAGCACCTGAGCGTCGCCGAGCGGGCGGCGAAGTCGCTGGAGGCGGGCTCGGACCAGTTCGGCGGCGAGCAGAGCCCCGAGGTGATCGTGGAGCTGGTCGGGTCGGGCCGGATCTCCGAGGCGCGCATCGACGAGTCCGTACGGCGGCTGCTGCGTGAGAAGTTCGTGCTCGGGCTCTTCGACGAGCGCCGGTACGTCGACCCGGACGAGGCGGCCGAGACGGTCGGCCGCGCCGACTTCAAGGCGGCGGGCGCGGCGGCCCAGCGCCGCTCGCTCACGGTCCTCACGGACGGGCCGCTGCCGCTCTCGGGGCGCCCGAAGCTGTACGTGGAGAACGTCGACGCGGCCGTCGCGGCGGCGTACGGGGACGTCGTGACCACCCCGGCGGAGGCCGACCTCGCCGTGCTGCGGCTGCGTACCCCGTACGAGGAGCGCCCGAACCGCTTCGAATCCTTCTTCCACTCCGGCTCGCTCGCCTTCGCGGAGCCCGAACTGGCCCGGATCCTCTCGCTGCTCGCGACGGTTCCGACGGTGGTCTGCGTCAACCTGGAGCGGCCGGCCGTCCTCCCGGAGATCGCCGAGCACGCGGCGGCGTTGATCGCCGACTACGGCGCGAGCGACGAGGCGCTGCTCGACGTGGCCTTCGGACGGGCGAAGGCGGAGGGCAGGCTTCCCTTCGAACTGCCGCGCTCGATGGCTGCGGTGGCGGCGGCCCGCCCGGACGTCCCGAACGACACGGTGGATCCGGTCTTCCCGCACGGGCACGGTCTCTCGTCGTAACCCGAGGACCGTCAACCCCGTGCCCCCGGTATCCGTTTGTCCCGGCCGCCCCCGCCCGCAAGGATGGCCGGGACAACCGTCTGCCGAGACCGGGAGTGAGTGAACATGTCCAGCCCTGTCACCCTCGACCGCCGCGAGGGTCCGTACGGAGAGGTCGTGTTGCGCCGACGCGACGAGCACTTCGAGATCATCGCCAACGGCACCTTCCTGATGGACACCTCCGACGGCCGTTCGGAACGGCTTCTGATCGACGCGGCGATGGACGCCCTCGGCGGACGAGCGAAGCGAGATGGGGATGCCCCCTGGCCGAAGGCTCAGGGGGCATCCCCATCCGTGCTGATCGGCGGCCTCGGCGTCGGCTTCTCGCTCGCCCACGCCTCCGCAGACCCCCGCTGGGGCCGGATCACGGTCGTCGAGCGCGAGCAGGCGATCATCGACTGGCACCGCGAAGGGCCGCTGGCCGCGATCTCCGGCCGGGCTCTGGCCGACCCGCGGAACGTGATCCTGCACACGGACCTGATCGAGTACGTCCACACCTCGACCGACACCTACGACGCCCTCTGTCTGGACATCGACAACGGGCCCGACTGGACCGTCACCGAGGGCAACCAAAGCCTGTACTCCGCCGAGGGATTGGCGGCCTGCGCGGACCGGCTCAACCCCGGCGGGATCCTCGCCGTGTGGTCCGCTCGACCCTCCGCCGATTTCGAAGCGTCCTTGCGGAATGCCGGATTCAGCGGGGTACGGACGGAAGAGATCCCGGTTGCCCGGGGCGTCCCTGACGTGGTGCACCTTGCCATCCGGCCTGGATAGCCTGGACGCTCCCGGTGCCTCTAGGCTGCTGGCGACACCAGCGATGCGAGGCGGGGCAATGGAGCAGACACACACCACTCACCACGGTGCGGCGCCCACTCCGGGTGCGCAGCGGCGAGTGCTGGTCGTCGAGGACGACACGACGATCGTGGATGCGATCTCCGCGCGGCTGCGGGCCGAGGGGTTCCTCGTCCAGACGGCGACGGACGGCCCGGCCGCGGTCGACGCGGCCGAGGCGTGGCAGCCGGACCTGATGGTGCTCGACGTGATGCTGCCGGGCTTCGACGGCCTGGAGGTGTGCCGCCGGGTCCAGGCCCAGCGGCCGGTCCCGGTCCTGATGCTCACGGCACGGGACGACGAGACGGACATGCTGGTCGGCCTCGGCGTCGGCGCCGACGACTACATGACCAAGCCGTTCTCGATGCGCGAGCTGGCAGCCCGGGTGCACGTGCTGCTGCGCCGGGTGGAGCGGGCCGCGCTGGCCGCCGTGACCCCGCGCAGCGGGATCCTGCGGCTCGGCGAGCTCGAGATCGACCACGCGCAGCGGCGGGTCCGCGTCAGGGCCGAGGACGTGCACCTGACGCCGACCGAGTTCGATCTGCTGGTCTGCCTGGCGAACACCCCGCGTGCGGTCCTCTCCCGTGAGCAGCTGCTCGCGGAGGTCTGGGACTGGGCGGACGCCTCGGGCACCCGGACCGTGGACAGCCACATCAAGGCGCTGCGCCGGAAGATCGGGGCGGAGCGGATCCGTACGGTCCATGGCGTCGGATACGCGCTGGAGACCCCGGCGCCATGAGCCGACGGGGGCCGCGCCCCGAGCGCCGCGGCAGGCGCCGGATCCTGATCTCGATCAAGACCAAGCTGGGAACGCTGGTCGTCGGGGCGGTCCTGCTCACCTCGGGCCTGGCCCTGGTGGCGATACGCACCTCCACGGAGTTCCGCTACATCACGATCTTCGCGATGATCGCGACCCTCCTGATCACCCAGTTCGTGGCGCAGTCCCTGACGGCGCCGCTGGACGAGATGACCACCGTGGCGGGGTCGATCTCACGCGGCGACTTCAGCCGCCGTGTGCGCGGCGCGGACCGCCGCGACGAACTGGGCGACCTCGCCTCGACGATCAACCGCATGGCGGACGACCTGGAGGCCGTCGACCGGAACCGCAAGGAGCTGGTCGCCAATGTCTCGCACGAGCTGCGCACCCCCATCGCCGCGCTCCGCGCGGTCCTGGAGAACGTCGTGGACGGGGTCTCCGAGGCCGATCCGGAGACCATGCGGACGGCACTGAAGCAGTCCGAGCGGCTCGGCCGGCTGGTGGAGACCCTGCTCGACCTGTCACGTCTTGACAACGGTGTCGTCACGCTCAAGGCACGACGTTTCGAGGTGTGGCCGTACCTCTCGGGAGTGCTCCGGGAGGCCAATCTGGCCGCGTCCCAGCGCGGCCTCTCCTCCACGTCCGGCCTGCACAACCGTACGGACGTCCATCTGCACCTCGATGTGTCGCCGCCCGAGCTGACCGCGCACGCGGACGCGGAGCGGCTGCACCAGGTGATGGCGAACCTCATCGACAACGCGGTGAAGCACTCGCCGCCGCACGGCCGCGTGACCGTACGGGCCAGGCGCGGGCCGTGGCCGGACTCCCTGGCGCTCGAGGTCGAGGACGAGGGCCCCGGCATCCCGGAGGCGCTGCGGCACACGGTCTTCGAGCGGTTCAACCGTGGCCAGGTGCCGGCCCAGCCCGGTCCGGGCAGCGACGGCGGTACGGGGCTCGGACTGGCGATCGCCCGCTGGGCGGTGGATCTGCACGGCGGGGAGATCGGAGTGGCCGAATCGTCACGCGGCTGCCGGATCCAGGTCACTCTTCCGGGAAGCCTTCCGGCGCGGGATTGACGTAGGGTCGAACCGGAAGCGCACGTTCTGCGTGTGGATGGGTAGGACCGGACAGGACCTGACCGAGACACATCAGGACGTGATCAGGGTTGTCCCCCGGAGCGGATGGCAGCCCGGCTCTCGCCTACCCGCGAGAGGGCAGAACCACGCTTGTTTCCCGCCATTCCCAGCCCCGAAACACTGCGTCAAGTGTGACTTGCGCGACGTTGGAGCGCCCGGCCTGCACCTCTCGGCCAGGGAGGCGTAGCCTTTATTTCCGCTGTCCATCACCTTGTGAAGCGGAAGAGGGCGGTTACCGCCGTGTCGTCTCAGTCCCCCAGTAACTCGAGTACCTCCACCGACCAAGACGGGCAGGGTCAAAACCCTGCGACCGCCTTTGGTGCCAATGAGTGGCTCGTCGACGAGATCTACCAGCAGTACCTCCAGGACCCGAATTCGGTCGATCGTGCCTGGTGGGACTTCTTCGCCGACTACAAGCCCGGTGCCACGGAGACTCCGGCCGCCCCGGCCGCCACCGCTCCGGTCGCGCCGCAGGCGGGCCCCGCACAGGCCACGCCTGCCGCCCCGGCCGCCGCCCCGGCGCCCGCCGCCCCGGCCGCTCCGGCCCCGGCTCCGGCTCCGGCTCCGGCGAAGCCCGCCGCCGCTCCGGCGCCCGCGAAGGCCGCGCCCGCCGCCAAGGCCCCCGCGGCCCCGGCCCCCGCTGCCGTCGGTCCCGAGCTGATCACGCTGCGCGGCCCCGCCGCCGCCGTCGCGAAGAACATGAACGCCTCGCTGGAGGTGCCGACGGCCACGTCCGTCCGCGCCGTCCCGGTGAAGCTGCTCTTCGACAACCGGATCGTGATCAACAACCACCTGAAGCGCGCCCGGGGCGGGAAGATCTCCTTCACGCACCTCATCGGCTACGCGATGGTGCAGGCGATCAAGGCCATGCCGTCGATGAACTACTCCTTCGCGGAGAAGGACGGCAAGCCGACCCTGGTCAAGCCGGAGCACGTGAACTTCGGTCTCGCGATCGACCTGGTGAAGCCGAACGGCGACCGCCAGCTCGTCGTCGCGGGCATCAAGAAGGCCGAGACGCTGAACTTCTTCGAGTTCTGGCAGGCCTACGAGGACATCGTCAAGCGCGCCCGCGTCGGCAAGCTGACGATGGAGGACTTCACCGGCGTCACGGTCTCGCTGACCAACCCCGGCGGCCTCGGTACCGTCCACTCCGTGCCGCGTCTGATGCCCGGACAGTCCGTGATCATGGGCGTCGGCTCGATGGACTACCCGGCCGAGTTCCAGGGCACCTCCCAGGACACCCTGAACAAGCTGGGCATCTCCAAGGTCATGACCCTGACCTCGACGTACGACCACCGGGTCATCCAGGGTGCCGCCTCCGGCGAGTTCCTGCGGGTCGTCGCGAACTACCTCCTCGGCGAGGAGGGCTTCTACGACGACATCTTCAAGGCCCTGCGGATCCCCTACGAGCCGGTCCGCTGGCTCAAGGACATCGACGCCTCGCACGACGACGAC
Organism: Streptomyces sp. NBC_01353; assembly: GCF_036237275.1. Classification (GTDB taxonomy): domain Bacteria; phylum Actinomycetota; class Actinomycetes; order Streptomycetales; family Streptomycetaceae; genus Streptomyces. The sequence goes on from NZ_CP108352.1 coordinate 3,029,641, forward strand.
GTCACCAAGGCCGCCCGCGTCTTCGAGCTGATCCACTCCTACCGGGTCCGCGGCCACGTCATGGCCGACACCGACCCGCTGGAGTACCGCCAGCGCAAGCACCCCGACCTGGACATCACCGAGCACGGCCTCACCCTGTGGGACCTCGAGCGTGAGTTCGCGGTCGGCGGCTTCGCCGGCAAGTCGATGATGAAGCTCCGCGACATCCTCGGCGTGCTGCGCGACTCGTACTGCCGCACCACCGGCGTCGAGTTCATGCACATCCAGGACCCGAAGCAGCGCAAGTGGATCCAGGACCGTGTGGAGCGCTCGCACTCCAAGCCGGAGCGCGAGGAGCAGCTGCGGATCCTGCGCCGCCTGAACGCGGCCGAGGCCTTCGAGACCTTCCTGCAGACCAAGTACGTCGGTCAGAAGCGGTTCTCCCTGGAGGGCGGCGAGTCCGTCATCCCGCTGCTCGACGCGGTCATCGACTCCGCCGCCGAGTCCCGCCTGGACGAGGTCGTCATCGGCATGGCCCACCGCGGCCGCCTGAACGTCCTCGCGAACATCGTGGGCAAGTCGTACGCGCAGATCTTCCGCGAGTTCGAGGGCAACCTCGACCCGAAGTCGATGCACGGCTCCGGCGACGTGAAGTACCACTTGGGCGCCCAGGGCACCTTCACCGGCCTGGACGGCGAGCAGATCAAGGTCTCGCTCGCCGCCAACCCCTCGCACCTGGAGGCGGTCGACCCGGTCCTGGAGGGTGTCGTCCGCGCCAAGCAGGACGTCATCAACAAGGGCGGCACGGACTTCACCGTCCTCCCCGTCGCCCTGCACGGTGACGCGGCCTTCGCCGGCCAGGGTGTGGTCGCCGAGACGCTGAACATGTCGCAGCTGCGCGGCTACCGCACCGGCGGCACGGTCCACATCGTCATCAACAACCAGGTCGGCTTCACCGCCGCCCCGGAGTCCTCGCGTTCCTCGATGTACGCGACCGACGTGGCCCGCATGATCGAGGCGCCGATCTTCCACGTGAACGGCGACGACCCGGAGGCCGTGGTCCGCGTCGCGCGGCTCGCCTTCGAGTTCCGCCAGACGTTCAACAAGGACGTCGTGATCGACCTCATCTGCTACCGCCGCCGCGGTCACAACGAGGGCGACAACCCGCAGTTCACCAACCCGCAGATGTACAACCTGATCGACAAGAAGCGTTCGGTGCGCAAGCTGTACACCGAGTCGCTGATCGGTCGCGGCGACATCACGCTGGAAGAGGCGGAGCAGGCGCTCCAGGACTTCCAGGGCCAGCTGGAGAAGGTCTTCGCGGAGGTCCGCGAGGCCACCTCGGCGCCGGCCCCGGCGCACGTCCCGGACGCCCAGCCAGAGTTCCCGGTCGCCGTCACCACCGCGGTCTCCCAGGAGGTCGTGAAGCGGATCGCCGAGTCGCAGGTCAACATCCCGGAGCGGATCACGGTCCACCCGCGTCTGATGCCGCAGATGCAGCGCCGCGCGGCCTCCGTCGACGACGGCACCATCGACTGGGGCTTCGGCGAGACCCTCGCCCTCGGCTCGCTGCTGATGGAGGGCACCCCGGTCCGGCTGTCCGGCCAGGACTCCCGCCGCGGCACCTTCGGTCAGCGGCACGCGGTCCTGGTGGACCAGGAGACCGGCGAGGACTACACCCCGCTGCTCTACCTGGCCGAGGACCAGGCCCACTACAACGTCTACGACTCGCTGCTCAGCGAGTACGCGGCGATGGGCTTCGAGTACGGCTACTCGCTGGCCCGCCCGGACTCCCTGGTCATCTGGGAGGCCCAGTTCGGTGACTTCGTCAACGGCGCGCAGACCGTCGTCGACGAGTTCATCTCCTCGGCCGAGCAGAAGTGGGGCCAGACCTCCGGCGTCACGCTGCTCCTGCCGCACGGCTACGAGGGCCAGGGACCGGACCACTCGTCCGCGCGCCCGGAGCGCTTCCTCCAGATGTGCGCGCAGGACAACATGACGATCGCCATGCCGACCCTGCCGTCAAACTACTTCCACCTGCTGCGCTGGCAGGTCCACAACCCGCACCACAAGCCGCTCATCGTCTTCACCCCGAAGTCGATGCTGCGTCTGAAGGCCGCGGCGTCGAAGGTGGAGGAGTTCACCACCGGCGGCTTCCGCCCGGTGATCGGCGACGACTCCGTCAACCCGGCCGACGTCCGCAAGGTCGTCTTCTGCGCCGGCAAGGTCTACTACGACCTGGAGGCCGAGCGGCAGAAGCGCGGTGTCACGGACACGGCGATCATCCGTCTGGAGCGCCTGTACCCGCTGCCGGGTGCCGAGCTCCAGGCCGAGATCGCCAAGTACCCGAACGCCGAGAAGTACCTGTGGGCGCAGGAGGAGCCGGCGAACCAGGGTGCGTGGCCGTTCATCGCGCTGAACCTGATCGACCACCTGGACCTGGCGGTCGGCGCCGACATCCCGCACGGCGAGCGCCTGCGTCGGATCTCGCGTCCGCACTCCTCGTCCCCGGCGGTCGGCTCGGCCAAGCGCCACCAGGCCGAGCAGCAGCAGCTGGTCAACGAGGTCTTCGACGCCTGACCCGCTGTACCGGTACGCACGGAGGCCCGGCACCCCGCGAGGGGTGCCGGGCCTCCGGCGTGTCCGGGGTCAGCCGAGGTTGGCCTCGAAGTCCCAGTAGGGGCGGTTGCGCTGGCGCGCCGACAGGGTGTGCGGATGCTGGGCGCCCAGGGTCCTGGTGAGGGTGAGCAGGGCGTCCTCCTCCAGCTTCCCCGCCTCCTCGACCTCGCGCAGACCGCGCAGGTCGGTGGCGAGCGCCACCTGGCAGGACAGGGTGAGCGGGTGCTCGTTGCCGAGCGTGTGCCGGGCGCGGCGCAGGGTCTCCCGGCTGAGTTCGGCGGCGTCGGCGACCCGTCCGTTGAAGTTGCGGGCGGCGGTGGCGTTGAGGGCGCAGCCGAGGGCCCAGGGGTGATCGGGGCCGAGGGAGGCGGTCAGACCGGCGAGCGCGCCCTCCAGCATGGCCAGGGCGTCGGCGCGTTCGCCGGAGGCCTGCATGACGAGCGCGGTGTTGGCGAGGACGCCGGTGGCGACGGGGTGGGCGGGGCCGAGGAGCGTACGGTAGCCGGCCTCGGCCTCGCTGCTGAGCTCCCTGGCATGGTCCAGGTCGCCGTGCTCGCGCAGGTAGTTGGCGTAGTTGTTGATGGAGGAGAGCGTGGAGTAGTGGGCGCGGCCGTGCACCTGCTCCTGCTGTTCGAGCAGGCTGGCCATGGTGGCTCCGAGGTCCTGCTGGAAGCCGCCCTCACGGCGGCGGCAGAGCGCGAGCTGGGCGCGGGCGTAGAGGGTCTGCAGGTGCTGCGGCCCGAGGACCTGGACGTGCACCCGTACGTTGGCCTCCTGGCGGGCGAGCGCCTCCCGGTAGTTGCCGAGCAGGCGCAGGTCCTGGGCGACGGCGTTGCTGGAGTTGAGGGTGTGGGCGTGCCGGGTGCGGAGCACGTTCTCGCTGCGGGCCAGCGAGGCGACGTCCTGGTCGTACGCCTCCCGGTACCGGCCGAGCATGCGCAGCACGACGCCGAGGTTGTGACCGGCGACGAGGGTGAGGAACTCGTTCTCGCCGAGGAGCCGTTGGGCCTCCATGTACGCCTCGCGCTGGATCCGTTCCGACTCCTGGTACTGGCCGAGGAAGCGCAGGTCGCTGGCGATGGAGACGGCGGACCGGAGGGAGCCCAGCTCGTCCCTGGTCTCGGCGGCGTTCAGCCGGTCACGGACGGCGATGTCGAGTTCGTACGCGTCCCGGAACCGGCCGAAGGCGCGCAGGATGTAGCTCTCCTGCGTGGTGAGTTCCAGCATCTCGGGGCTGACCGGGTCCATGAACCTGGACCAGTGGTCCCGGATCTTCTCCGCCAGGCGGATTCCGGCTCGGTGCTCGGAGCTGCGGAAGCAGTAGCGCAGGCAGTTGAGCACGGCGGTCTGGACGCGCGGGTTCCGGCTGGCGAGGGCGCCGGACGGCTCCAGGTGCGGCAGGAGTTCGGCATACCGGGGCCAGTGCCGGCTGTCCATGGGGTTGCCGGGGTCGGCCTCGGCGAGGAGGGTACGGACGGCCTTGCGGTGGGCCTCGCGGTGTTCGCCGTCGGTGAGCCGGGCGACGATGTCGTGGACGAGCCGGTGCATGTGCACGGACTCCTGGTGCGGCCCCACCTCGACGTTGGTGACCGGCCCGCGTGACTCGCGGCTGAGCACCGAGTAATTGACAAGGGTGTCCAGGGCGCGGGTCCAGGCGGGCAGGTCGGTGACCATCCAGCGGAGGTCCTCGGGGAGGTCCGCCTGCGGAAAGGCGCGCACGATACCGAGGGGGATGCGGCCGGGGGCGAAGGAGGCACACAGGCTGAGGACGTCGATGGCCTGCGGCTGGGCGCGTCGGAGCCGGTTGATCAGTATCGACCAGGAGGTGAGGGAGGCGTTGGGGAAGCCGTCGCCGGAGGGCTCGTCGACGGTGGAGAGCCGTCCGTCGCGGACCATGCGCAGATACTCGGGAACCTCCATGCCGGACTCGCCGAGCCAGGCGGCGGCCTGGACGAGCGGCAGGGGCACGTCGCCGAACTCGGCGGCGACCTCGTCGGCCTCGGGCGCGGAGATGTGCGGGGCGCGGCGCATGAGGTAGGCGGTGGACTCGGCACGGTCGAAGCTGGGGACTTCGAGGATGTCGGTGTGGTCGCCCCAGCCGCGGTTGCGGGAGGTGATGAGCACATGGCCGGGGCCCTGGGGCAGCAGCACGTTGGCGCCGTCGGTGTCGTCCCAGCCGTCGAAGATGATCAGCCAGCGGCTGTGCGGGTCGCCGCGGCGCAGGGCTTCGCGGACGGCGCGGATGCGCTCACCGGGGTCGTTGCCGGTGGGCAGACGCAGTTCGGTGGCGAGTTCGCCGAAGCGGTCGCGCTGGATGTTGCGGTCGTCGGAGTTGACCCACCAGATGACGTCGTAGTCGGGGCTGAAGCGGTGGGCGTACTCGGCGGCGATCTGGGTCTTGCCGATGCCGGACATGCCGAGCAGGGTGCAGGCGGCGCTGCCGCGCTCGGCGTCCATCAGCCGTTCCTGTAGCTCGGTGAGCAGGTCGTCTCGGCCGGTGAAGCGGGGGTTGCGGCGCGGGACCTCGCCCCAGATGTCGGGCGGCGTCTCCGGGTAGCGCACCAGCGCCCCGGCCGGGACGCGGCGGCCCGCCGAGCGGCGCGGTTCGATGCCGAGCCTGCTGAGCAGCCGCGCCTCCGCCTCCTCCTCGCCGACGCCCCAGAGGCTGACCGGTTCGAGGACGGCGGTGGCCGGGAGGAGCGTGCGGTTGGTCAGGTTGACGGCGGCGAACCGTTCGGCGTTGGCGGCGACGAAGCCGCGCAGCACGTCGTTCCATTCGCCGGCGGCGCGGGGGCCGAGCTGGAAGAACCAGTCGTCGAGGACGAGCAGGACCTGCCCGCGGGCGAGCAGCAGGTCGCCGAGGGAGTCCTCCAGCGCCGACTCGCGCGGGGGGTCCCAGCGCAGGGCCGTGGTGCGCACCCCGTGGGCTTCGAGGCGCTGGCCGATCCAGGCCGACCACGGGCGGTGGTAGCCGGGGAAGACCACGAGGACATGCCCAGGCGTGGCCCTTCCTCCGTACTCCGCCGCTGCGCCGCCACCCGACCGCTGTTCCGCCATCTGTACGTCTCCCGTCCCGCTGCCACGCAACGCAGTGTCATGCGCCCTTGGCACAGTGTTACCCAGCCGCCCTCGGGGCCGCGCCCAGGCTCGCGTGGTGCAGCCTCATTTGATGGACGAACTCCCGCCCCTCACTGGTCAGTTCATCTGATTCAAGCAGGATCGCCAGAGCCTCATCCACCTGATCGTGGAAACGGTCGAACTGCTGCCCCGCACTGGTCCGCCAGGGTGTGGACACCCCCTCGGCCGTGGCCGCGCGCCGCCACAGATCGGTCAGGGCCAGATGGGCGTAGGCCCCGTGGAGCACGCCCGCGATGGGCCTTGGATCGGACCGCCAGCCGACCCGGTGCACTGCGGCCCGTCCCGGCAGGTACAGCGGTACGAACTCGTGCAGCGTGGCCAGTTTGCTGTGGTGGACCTCGTGGACCAGAGTCTCGGCCATGTCCTGCGCCCCGGAGGGCAGCGAGGTCAGCACGGCGCCGGGAGCGACGCTCAGCGTGGCCCCCGAGGAGCCCGGGCCATGAGGGACCAGCGGCACGAGCGCGTGGACCGCGCGGCGCACCTCGGCCGCCCTGGCCGGGTCGGTGCGCACCAGGAGGTCCTGAGCGGATCGCCAACAGGCGGACCAGGCCGCCCGGTCGGTCACCGCGTGGTCCGATCCCGCACGGGCCGGGCTGCCGATACCGCCGGGCGGTACCCGGTAGGGGTCGAGGTCGTCGAGGCGGGCGGCCGAGCCGCTCAGGACGCGCAGCCCGGTCCAGCCGGGCCCCCATCCGGTCAGCGCGCCGGTCCGCCGGTCGGAGAGCACCAGGACGACGGGCGGCCGGTGCGTCAGGCCCTCCGAACGGATCCGTACGGTACGGGACCGGGCCCGGATCCGGACGCGACCGGCGCCTCCCGCCCGCAGCCGTCCGACACCGGGCAGCGAGAGGAACCCGCCCGGGGCGTCGAGGGTGACGTCGAGGGGCGAGCCGGACCGCAGGGCGGCCGTGACGGCGAGGATGTCGAGCCGGGCGAGATGCCGGACGAGGCCCGGCCCGAGCGGCTCCATGAGCGCGGTGGCCAGCCAGGTGCCGGTCGTGGGGTAGTCGAGCAGGTCGCGGACCACATCGGGGCGGCGTTGTTCGACCCGCTCCAGCAGCTGCCAGGATTCGGCGAAGCGTTGGAACACGGCCGCGTCGACGGCCTCACGGTGCCGATGGACACGCACCGACAGGGCCTTGAGCAGCACCAGGCGACGGGCGTGCAGGGTGGAGCGCAGCAGGGAGGCGCTACGGGTCGCGGAGCGGGTGCGGGCCAGCTCCGCGAAGGCCGCGGCGTGCGGCGGGGCGAGGGTCATCCTCGCCTCCCCGGCCGGACAGCGGACGCTCGTCCGCTTCTGACCGGAAACAAGCGGTGGAGACGGCCTGGGCGGTCAATGACCGCCGCCCGATGTGCAGTTGTCGACGAGTGCGCCCTCGTTCCAGGACTCGGCGAGATCCCGGGGCTGCCACAGGACCCGCTCGACGGCCACCGCCAGCTCCGGATCGTCCATGAAGCGCAGTGTGCGCAGGTCGACGGCCGCGAGATCGGGCAGGTGCGGTGGGCGGCCCTCGCCCTTGTCGACGCCGGCAACCCACTCCATGTGCTCCAACACGCTCGGCTCCTCCCCACCGACGCCAGTCCCCCACGGTCGTAGCGGCGGAGCGGTTCTTCCCGACGCCAGGAAGTCAGAAACCCGTTCGACTCAACTGCGCCCATTCACGCCCCCGTTATCCAGCCGTTCTCGTAGCGCCTCTCCGGCGGTCTAGTCGGCCGTGTCGCTCCACGCCCACCACGGCGGCGCGATCCGGCGGCGGTCCTCGCCGGAGAGCCGGGCCTGCGGCGGACCCTGATCCCTGCTCACCTCCGCGAGGAGCGCCCTGGTCCGTTCGACGTCGCTCCAGTCCACCTCCACCAGCGCGGCCGTCAGCCGCTGCCACTGCTCGGCCGACGCCCGAAGCACACTCCTCGCCCCGCCCGTGCGGCCCATGAGCCACAGGACCGCCGCCTGCGCGTGCAACGCACGCGCGCCGGTGACCGTGCCGGGCGTGTCTCCATGGGCGGACCGGGCGTCCTCCCAGGCCCGTTCGTAGGCCGTGAGCGCGTCACCGAGGACACCGTCCCTGGCCGACTCGCTCAACTCCAGTCTCACCCGTCCCAGTTGCAGCCACACCTCGGAGCGCAGGGCGATGTCCCGGGTGGTACGGGCGGCCTGTTCCAGGAGGTGGCGGCTCTCGTACAGGTCGGGCAGGAACCCGGCCCGATGGAAGCGCAGAGCCAGCACGCTGCCGATCAGGATCCGGGCCCGGGCCCGGGCCGGCGCCCCGGCCGGAAGGCGGGTGAGGGCCTCGCGCAGCACGCTCTCGGCCCGGTCGACGGGGGCCTGACCGGGGGTGGCCGCGGCGCGGCGCATCAGGGACTCGCCCCAGGTCATCAGGATCCGTCCGCGCTGCTCGCTGTCGGCGGGGGCGAGCAGGGTGGCCTCCTCGTAGGCGGCGTCCGCGGCCGGTCCGTCGCCGGCCGTGTCGTACAGCCGGGCGCGCGCCCGCGTCCAGCGCAGCCGCAGGGCCGAGCCGTCGCCGAGGAGCTCTCCCGCCCGGTCGAGTACGGGGGTGATCTCGGCCGGGTCTGCGCCGGCCAGGTGCAGGGCGTCGGCCAGGTCGAGGAGCGCGGGGCCGCTCTCCCGGAGGGAGAGCGCGGTGGTGAGCTCGGCCGCCGCCGCCGGTCCGTCGCCGCGCGCGAGGAGCAGCCGTCCGCGGCGCAGGTGGAGGGTGTGGTGGTGGGCCTCGGGCCAGTCCGGCACGTCCCCCGTCAGCGCGGCGAGGGCCTCGTCCAGGTGCCGGGCGTCGGCGGTGTGGCGCCACAACCCGTGGTGAGCCACGGCCTGTTCGAGCCGGGCCTCGGCCCACTGCGCACCGCCCTGCCCGGCGAGTTCCGCGGCCCGTTCCAGTTCGGTCAGCGCGCGGGTGAGCAGTTCGTGGCGGCGTTCGGTGCCCTGGACGGCGGCGGTGCCGGACTCCGCGTACAGCACGCGTCCGAGCAGGATCCCGGCCTCGACGGGATGGTCCGACAGTGCGGCCTCGGCCTGTTGGCGGGCCCGGATCAGCAGCGAGGGGTCGGACTGGCTGCGCCACTGCTCGAGCAGCCGTCGCGCCGCGGCGAGCGGGTCGGGGGTGATCAGGTCGGGGTGGTAGAAGCGGAGCACGCGCGCGGGGATACGGGCGAAGAGTTCGGGCTCCGTGCCCACCGGGCCTGTGGGTTCGTCGGTCTCCTCCACCGTGCCGGGCACGGCTGCCGGGTCGTCGGTGGGCCGGCCGGCCAGTCCGGCCGCCGCGAGCGCCGGGAAGTTGCGCATCCCCTGGCCGAAATTGCGCTCCACGTACTCGGAGCAGTGCTTGAGCACGAGCGCGGCGGCGCTGCGGTCCAGGGAGCCGAGGAGGTGCTGCTGGACGCCGGGCGGATAGCTGAAGCACGGATAGGGGGAAGGGCCGGGCAGTTGCCGCAGCAGACCGCTGAGCAGGACCTCTGCGAGCTCCATGGGGCCGGTGTCGGGCAGCATCGCGCGCTGCACGAGCTGCATGACGGGAAGGGCGAGCGGGGCGGCGGCGAGATGGACGGCGAGCCGCACGGCGCCGGGCGAGGCACCGGCCGTGAAGGCGCGCAGCAGTTCCTCGTCGCTGCGCGGGACACGGGCCCGGCCGGGGCCGGCGTCCGGCGCGGCCGCGCGCAGCACCTCGGGGGCGATGCCGGCCGCCCAGCCCCGGATCGCACCGGAGCCGTGGCCGGCATGGAGCCGCGCCCAGGAGGCGAACGCCTCGGGCGTGGGCGTGAGCACGGGCACCGCGCGCGTGTCGGCGGCGACCGGCTCCCAGGACTCCTCGTCGGGCTGGAAGCCGGTGTGTCCGCCGGGTGCCGAAGGTCGCAGCAACAGGCCCGGCTCGACTGACAGGGCGGTACGCGGCCAGAGCCTCGGGGGCAGCGGCTGGACGAGTGCGAGCGGGGACTGCCGGGGCCACTGGTGGATGAGTCGCTGCGCGGCGCCGCGCTGCCAGAGCGGGCCGACGCAGTCGCTGACGATCAGGGTGAGCCGGCGGCCGGTGGGGTCGTGGAGCTGGTCGCCCGGGCGCAGCCGGGGCCGCCCGTCGGCCCCCGAGGTGGTGGTGACCCGCGGCGGGCCCTCGCCCGTGTCGTACAGCCGGTGGACCCGGACGTCGCGGAAGGCGCCGGACTGCTGGCAGGCCTGGCGCAGCTCCTCCACCATCCGGCTCCAGACGACCATGGCGGGGCCGGTGTCCATGAGGAGCTGGATGTCGGGGCGGCGGCCGGCGGCGGGGCGTAGGACGGGGGTGAGCATGCCTGCGGCGGCGCTGCGTTCGGCCGTGGCCTCCTCGTCGAGGAGACCCTCGCCGGGCCGGAGCGGGAAGTGCGCGTAGTGCCGTAGCGGGCGGAGTGCCTTCTGGAGTCCGAGGAGGCCGGGCAGGGCGTTGGCGCCGGGCGCGCGGACGGGCAGATTCCTGCTCCGGTCCGTACGACGACGGAACGCCTCGCCGTCGCCGGGGTCCCGGGGGCGGGCATACAGCGAGAGGCCTACGGTGTCGGAGGCACGGACGGGCCGCGTTCCGCCGTCGGCGCCGGTGCCGGGCTCCCGGTCCCCTTCGTCACCGATGCCCGTACCGGGAGGGTTACGGGCACCGGCCGCATCGCCGCCGTCGATGGCTGGATTTCGCCCCTCCGTCTGCTCCTCGGGGCGTAACGGGCCCCCCGACGGGCCCCCCGACCGGTCCGCCGCGGGGCCCGCCGGATCCGGGGAAGCACTCGGCAGCCACTGGGCGAGCCAGACGGCGTCCGCGACCTCCTCGGCCGTCGGCTCATGGCCGCCGGCCCGCAGTCGGCGGGTGAGCTCTTCCAGATGCATCCGGTGCATCCGGCCATCACCTCGGCTGATCGAGCGGCTGCATGAGCATGTCCGCGATGCGTTCCCGGGTCACCCGCTCGGTGCGCGGGGCGTGCTGGGTCAGGTAGATCGCGTTCAGGAGCTGGTCGGTGGCGATGACCTCGCCGGGGTCGCGGTTCAGGAAGCGGCTGACCAGGCCCTCCTCTCCTGCGGCGGCATCCGGCCCGAGGTGGGCCTCGATCATGGCGCCCAGCTGTTCCTCGCCCGGCGGTTCCAGCTCCAGGCGGATGCAGCGGCGCAACAGGGCGGCCGGGAAGTCCCGTTCGCCGTTGGAGGTGAGGACGATGAACGGGAAGGTCGAGCAGCGGATGCGCCCGCCCTGGACGGGCACCTTGCGGCCGTCGTCGTCGAGGACCTCGACCACCGGCTCCCGGTCGGCCAGCCGCTCCAGCTCGGGGATGGCGAACTCGCCCTCCTCCAGGGCGTTCAGCAGGTCGTTCGGCAGATCCAGGTCGCTCTTGTCGAGCTCGTCGATGAGCAGGACGCGGGGCTGCGCGGAGGGGAGCAGCGCGGTGCCGAGCGGTCCGAGCCGGATGTACGAGCCGATGCCGGCCGGGGTCGCGGCGGGCACCGTCGATCCCGCCTGGACGCGCTCCAGTTGGACGTCCTGGAGCCGGCCGATGGCGTCGTAGCGGTAGAGCCCGTCCTGGAGGGTGGACCGGCTGACGATCGGCCAGCGCAGCACACGGCCGAGGCCAAGTTCGTGGGCGACGGCATGGGCCAGGGTGGATTTACCCGTGCCGGGGTTGCCGGTGACCAGGAGCGGCCGGCGCAGATAGAGGGCCGCGTTGACGGCGTCGGTCTCGGCGGGCCTGGGGTGGTGGTTCTGGACCAGGCGACGGCGCACGCCGAGCCGCCGGTCACGACCGGCGAGCGTGTCGTCGGCCCCTCCGGTCGAGAAGTCCCGCCAGGGCGGCGGGGCGGGCAACCGCCGTATCTCGTCATGCGGGTGGCCGGCACCACGGTAGATCCGCCAATCGTTCACGATGGACTCCTCCTGGCTGTGGTGTCATGGCCCGGCGCGACGAAACTACCGCCCGTACACAGGCGCCGCCGACTCGAATTCCGGTCGATTTGTCCCGGTGTTCGCGAGGTCACCAGGCCTCCTCGCCGAGCATCGGGGGACCTTGGAGTGGATCTTCGCGCGGGGGGCGGTCGGGCGGGTCGAACAGAACGGCGAGAGTCGACGCCCAGGCGTGCTCGGAACGGGCCGGCGGGTCGTCACCGGCGTGGGCGCCCGCGTCGTCGTCCGTCCCTGTGTCGGTGCCCGCGCCGGTGCATGCCGTCGCGTTCGTCGCCGCGTTCATGTCCGGGTCCGGATCGAAGTCGTCGTACGCATCGGTGTCGGCGTCCGCGTCGGCGGCCACGCGCTTCCGGAGCGAGAGAACCGGCGCGTGCAGCCTTTCGGCCCTGGCGGCCTCGGCGAGCAGCCGGCCGGCCCGCTCGTGGAACTCGACGCAGTCCGCGTGGTCATGGGCACCGCTCCGCCACAGGGCGATCGGGTGACCGGCGGCGAGTGCGGCGGCCATCGCCTTGAGGCCTTCGCCGCTTCCCACCTGACCGCAGAAGACGGGCACGGAGCCGTCCTCCGCCTCGGAGAGACGTACCCACGCCTGCCGCGGGGTCTCCCGACGGATGCGCGGCGTGTGCGCGTCCCGCCCCGCGCCGAGCGTCTCGGCTCGCAGCGGAACCGCCTTGAGGGGCCCGAGTCCTGCCGTCCGCCACCGCTTGTGCCATTCGGGCGCCGGCGGCCGCTCGTTTCGGGCCCGGTCCCGGATGACGACGATCCGGCGCTGGCCGAGAGGCAGCGAGCGTTCGTCGAAGAGTTCGTCGTCGGGCGAGAGCCGCCAGGTGTCGAGAGGTTCGTCGAAGAGCTCGCGTGGCAACAGGGCCTCGACGGCGGCCAGATGTTCGCCGTAGTCACCCTGGGCCAGCGCTTCGGCGAGCGGCTGCCGCAGGGTCTCGTAGAGCTGTTCCCGCTCGACTCCCTCGTCGTTCCCGTCCACCGGCCTGATCGTGTGCCCGTCGAAGAGCAGCTTCACCCGCCAGGGGAACCGCTTTCCGTAGGGCGGGGTGTCGATCTCGATCAGGACGTCGGCCCGTGAACCGGCCTCCCGGACCGCACGCGGTCCACCGTGCCGGCCGTGGCCGAGCAGCCCGCCGATCGTCTGCCGGACGACGAGCGGCGTCTGGGCCGCGGCGTCGGTGACCCACGAGCCCAGGCTCCGGATCGCCGCGCTGTCGCCGTGCCGCTCCCTGACGTGCCGGGCGACCGTGGCCGCGTACACGAGCACGGCGTTCGGACTGAGGTCGGAGGCCGACTCCTGGTTCGGTTCGTGGAGTTCCTGGAGCAGTCCGACGCCCTCGCGCCAGGTGTGCGGGGTGGCTTCGAGCAGGGGGCGGACGTTCAGTCCCACCATCCGCTCCCTGACCTCGTCGACGAGGTGCAGCACATCGCCGGGCCCGGTGGGCGGGGGCAGTTCGGCGAGCCGACCGTACAGATGGATGCGGCTTCCGGGGTCGAGGCCCTGGGTGGTGGGGGGCCGGTGTCTGATCTGCGCCCTGGTCCAGTCGGACTCGGCGGAGAGCGAGCGGTAGCGCGCGAGGTGGTGCCGGTCGTGCTCCCGGATGACGTCGGAGAGCAGCCGGCCGCCACGCGCGCGGTAGAGCTGCCGCAGCGAGGTGATGGGGACGGCGGCGCCCTCGTCCGCGCCCCGTCCCTTGTTGAGCCCGATGACGGCCGCGCGGTCGAGGTCGACCACCGGTCCGCCGGAGAGCCCCTTCACGGGCTGCGTCCCCCGCAGCAGGAGGGCCTCGCCGTCGACGCCGTGGATCTCGCCGACCGCGTCACGGATCCCGAGCCGGCCGGTCTCCCGGGACCAGCCGTGCAGACTGACCGGGATCGGCTCGGCGATCACGGGCATCCGCTCACTGAGCCGTACGCAGCTCACGTCCTGGACGTCGGGGACGCGGACGAGCGCGAGGTCCGGGAAGTCCCAGCCGTCGAGCTCCTGTTCGGGCACGGCGGGGCGCGGGCTCGCCAGGGCGACCTCGCCGGTCGTCACGCCGCCGTCCCAGACGATGCCGACGGCCCGCTCGCCTCTCCACACCGCGCTTCCCCCCTTGGCCACGACATGGGCGCAGGTCAGCACCCAGCCGGGGGCGATGAAGAAGCCGGTGCCCCAGTACCGGTCGCCGTGCGGGTCATACCCGTCCCCGGGAGCCGCGATGCGTACCAGTGCGGGGCGCACGAGGGATTCGAAGGCGCTCATACGGCGCCATCGGCCGCCGGGCGGTGGTGCGGCCCGGTGTCGGGCGCCGGCGCGGGTCCGGGAACGCGTGCCGGAGCGGGCGCGTGTGCCGGGTCCGAGGCGTCCGGGTCCGAGGCGTCCGGGTCCGGGGCCGGTGCCGGGCCCGGTTCGGTCCAGGTCAGGGAGACCGAGATCGAGGCCGTGCCGCCGCCCTCGGCCAGGACGCTGATCACCTTGCCCGCCTGCGCGGACAGTTCGATACCGAAGGTGACCGCGACCTCGACCGGCGCCTGCGGGGAGAGTCCGGCCCGCAGCGAGCCGACGACTCCGCGGACGACATCGGTGAGTCCGCCGGCCATGGAGACCACCCGGTCGCCGATGCCGGTGTCCTGGAAGCCGCCACCCCGTTCCAGTTCGGCCGGTTCGCTGATCCTGGCCCACACCGGTGTTCCGTCGTCCAGTCGTACACGAGCGATCCCATGCGTCACAGCGGCCCCCCCCGCTCCCCGAAACGATGATGAAGAAGGCTAGTCCCTGGCACCGACAAGCGCGAGGGGCCCGTCAGGCCCACGGCCTATCCTGATCGCATGTACTTCACTGACCGTGGCATCGAGGAACTGGAGAAGCGGCGCGGCGAGGAGGAGGTCACCTTCGAGTGGCTCGCCGAGCAGCTGCGGACGTTCGTCGATCTCAACCCCGACTTCGAGGTGCCGGTCGAGCGCCTCGCGACCTGGCTGGCCCGTCTGGACGACGACGAGGACGAGGACGAGTGACCCGGGGGGCGCCGGTCGGCGCCGGGTGAGTAGCACCCCTCTCCCGGGTCACTGACCGCGCAGCCGGTCGTAGGCCAGGCCCAGCGCCCCGTGCGCGACGAGCAGCGCCCCGGCCGCCGCCCAGCCGCCGCTGCGGCGGCCGATGCCCCAGGCGAGCAGAGGCACCCCCGCCCCGAGCTGGACCGCGCAGAGCAGCCGGGCCTTGGGGCCACGCATGTACGGGCTGCGCATGTACGGGCCGAGCCGACCGCCCTCCACGGCGTCGAGTTCGGCGCGTACGGCATCGCGCCAGCCGTGCCATTCGAGCTGTTCGGCGCCCTGGGCCAGGGCCACCGAGCGGAGCCGGTCGGCGCTCTCGCCGGGGTTGAGCCCGGTGGGCAGGACGAGGCCGGTACGGGTGAGGATCGCCGTGAGGCCGATGAGCCTGGAGTGGGCGTCGGCCTCCTTGTCGGATTCGGTGAGCGGCTCCAGGGCCTGGACGTCCAGGACGGGGTCGAGGGCGAGACGGGCCGCGAACGTGCGCATGGCCTCGTCCTCCCCGACCGGGGTGCCGTCCGCGAGCCAGGTGTAGCCGACGGTGCGGCGGAATCCGGCGGCGAGGGTGTAGCCGGCCCGGTCCGCGTCCCACCAGAGCGCGAGGACGGGCCAGGTGGCGGCGGAGACGGCCAACGCGGTGGCCCAGCCGGTGACGACCCGTTCGACGGGTTCGCCGCCGTGGAGCCAGGGCTTTCCCTCCGGGACGATGACGCTCCAGTCCGTTCCGGCCGGGGCGAGGAGCAGCTGCTCCCGCAGCAGCTGGGCCGGCGGGCGGACGGCCGCGGGCTCGGCGCGGCAGAGCAGCAGCGCCCCGACGGGGCGCGGTCCGGATGTCGCGTTCATGGCCCTACGCTAGGTCAATTTGTCCATGTACGAGGGTGAATGCCCTCACGAACCACCGAGGAACGGGGTTGACTTCCCAGCACCGCGATATATCGTGTTCATCAAGAGACGCGATATGTTGCGTCCCCGATGCGGGAGGTCAGCACGATGACAGAGTGGTCCGTGGCCGAGCCGACGAAACTCACGCTGACCGACCCCGTGGCGCGACTCCGGGTGCGCATCGTCGGAGGCACGGTGAATGTCGTGGGCACCGACGAGCCGACCGCCCGCCTGGAGGTCTCCTCCATCGACGGCCCGCCGCTGGTCGTGACCCAGGAGGGTTCGACGCTGACGGTCACCTATGAGGACCTGCAATGGAAGGGCATCCTCAAGTGGCTCGACCGTGTGGGGCACCGGCGCCATGCCGTGGTCTCCGTGGCCGTCCCGGCCGGCGCGGACGTCGAGGTGGGCGTGATCGGGGCCGGCGCGGTGATCTCCGGCATCAAGGGACGTACGGACGTCCGGGGCGTCACGGGCGACACCACGCTCGTCGGGCTCTCCGGTCCGGTCCACGCCGAGAGCATCTCCGGCAGCCTGGAGGCCCAGTCCGTCACCGGCGCGCTGCGCGTGAACTCCGTGACCGGCGACGTGACGGTCATCGAGGCCGCGGGCGCCTCCGTGAAGGCCGACACCATCAGCGGGGACATGGTGATCGACCTCGACACCACCGACCTGGACGGCCCGCCCGCCGACATCCGGCTGACCAGTGTGTCCGGCGAGGTCGCCATCCGGCTCCCGCACCCGGCGGACGCCCGCGTCGAGGCGAACACGACGAGCGGGTCCGTCTCCAACGCCTTCGACGACCTGCGGGTCTCCGGGCAGTGGGGCACCAAGAGCATCACCGGCACGCTCGGGGCCGGCCGCGGCACGCTCAAGGCGACGACGGTCTCCGGCTCGATCGCCCTGCTCCGCCGCCCGGACGCGGCCGCGTCCGACGACTTCGAAGCCGCCTCCACCGGAAAGGTGCTGTGACATGCCGCCCGTCTTCGCCCACGGCCGACTGCGCCTCTACCTCCTCAAGCTCCTCGACGAGGCCCCCCGCCACGGCTACGAAGTGATCAGGCTCCTGGAGGAGCGCTTCCAGGGCCTGTACGCCCCCTCTGCCGGCACGGTCTATCCGCGGCTGGCCAAGCTGGAGGCCGAGGGCCTGGTCACGCACGCCACCGAGGGTGGCCGCAAGGTGTACTCGATCACCGACGCGGGCCGTGCGGAGCTCGCCGGCCGCGGCGGCGAACTGGCCGATCTGGAGCTGGAGATCCGCGACTCGGTCTCCGAGCTGGCCGCCGAGATCCGTGACGACGTGCGCGGAGCGGCGGGCAAGCTGCGCAGCGAGATGCGCGCGGCGGCGAGCGAGACCCGGCGCAAGGACTCCTCGTTCGCCGACGCCAAGGAGGAACTGCGCCGCGCCAAGCAGGAATGGCGGGAGCAGACCCGCCAGGCCCGCGCGGAGGCACAGTCCGCGCGCCGACAGGCCAAGGAGTTCCAGCGGATCGCCAAGCAGGTCCAGGACGAGGTCCAGGACCGGTTCGCGCGCGGCGACTGGCCGAAGGGTGTCTGGGAAGGCATCTCAGACATTACGGCCCAGCTGGGCGGCCTGGTCTCGGGCACGACGCACCCCAAGGCGTCGGCGCCCGACCCGACCGCGCCGGCCGCGCCTTCCGCGCCGACCGCACCCACCGCACCCACCGCACCCACCGCGACGGACGCGACCGGCTCCGACCGGGCGGCCGCCGACGAGACGGTCCCGGAATGGGCCGCCGACGCCGAGTCCACGGGCGACCCGGCCCGCGATCTGGACCGGCTCCTGGACCGCTTCCGGGACGACATCCGCGACGCGGCCCGCGACCACGGGGTGACGGCGACCCAGCTGGCGGACACCCGCCGCCAGCTGTCCACGGCAGCGGCGCACATCACCGCGCTGCTGCACCGGAGCGACAAGCAGGCCCGCTGATCCGGCACGGGGCAGTGGGAAGCAAGCCCGTCGCCCCGGCGCGGGACCCGTCCGTGGCGGGGCTGCCACCCCGCCACACGACGGTCGCCCGCGAAGTCAGCCCCGGGTGACGGTCACCGTCACCCGGGCTCCCGGCGCGGCCACCACCCACGCCCGGCCCGCGTCCTTGCGGAGCACGACCGCCTTCCCGCGGGCCGCCACCCGCCAGGCGCCCGGGGGAAGGGCCAGCTCCGTCACCCGGGAGCCGCGCCGCCCGGAGTCGTACTCCAGCCGGTAGACCCCGGTCCCGGAGTCGTACGCGGAGGTGCGCACGTCGCCCGCGACCGCCTCCGCGTACGGCTGCGCCGTCTCCTCCTTGTTCGTACGGAAGGTCCCGGCGCCGTCCACGGCGCAGTACCCACCCCCGTAGCACCACACGTAGCCGGCCCACCCGCTTCCGTACCGGCCGAGGGAGGCCATCGCGTCCCGGTAGAAGCGGTTCATGTTCGGCAGGGAGTTGTTGAGCGGCCCCCACTCCCCCACGACCACCGGGACCTTGTACTCCTTGGGGTACTCCGTCACGGCCTGCTCGTACGTCTCGATCCAGCCGGCCGCCGGGTCGTAGTCGGCGCCCGCCTCCATGGCGGTGTTGTAGAAGTGCGGGGCGTAGACGACCTTCGGGTCGTCGATCCTCCCGAGGCCCGTCGGCACGCCCTCGCCGACGATCGGCGTGGGCTCGACGAAGATCCAGCGGTCCCGGTCCACCGAACGGACCGCGTCCGCCAGCCGGTTGTACATCGGCGTCAGCTGCTCACGCTCGATCCTCCGGGCGGCCGTCGGCAGCTCCTCGCCCTCGCGCAGCTCCCCCATCGGCTCGTTGATCAGGTCGTAGCCGAGGACGGCCGGATGGACCTCGAAGCGGTCGGCGAGGACCTGCCACATCCGCGCCTGGGCGCGCCGCAGGTCCTCGTCCTCGTAGAGATGCGTGAAGGCCCGCTGCACCGCGGGCTCGAAGTACTCGGCGAACCAGTCGTCGGGGTGCGGGGTGAAGGGCAGCCCGTCCGTCCTGGTCGCCCAGGCGGGCACTCCCCGGTGGCCGAACGCCGGCCCGAAGACGTCCTGGTGGGCGTCGATGAGGACATGGACGTCGTACTTCTCCGCCCAGTCCAGGATGCGCTCGATCTTCCGCAGATAGCTCTGGCTGTACTGGCCCTGCCGCGGTTCCAGGTCGTCCCAGAAGACGAGCAGCCGGGCGAAGTTGAAGCCCTTGGCGCGCATGTCGCGGAAGTGCCGTTCGGTGATGGCGCTGAGGGCCTTCTCGCCACGGTTCGCCTTGTCCTCGACGTTCCAGCCGCGCAGGGTGAGCGCGCGGCCGCGTTCGTCGGTGAGGACGGGTATGGCGGCGCCGGTGTCGGCACGGGCGGCCGTGGGAGCGAGGAGCACGGCGACAACGGCGCCTGTGGCAAGGGTCGTTCGCAACAAGGGAACCTCCGGCACGACGGTGTGGGCGCAGTGCCGGAGATCCCATCAGCAGATCTGACGATGCATCAAGTGTTTGTCAGGACGATCTTCCCGAAGAGCTCGCCCGAGGCCATCTTCTCGAAGCCCTCACGGGCCCGGTCCAGCGGCAGAACCTCGTCGATCACCGGCCGTACACCCGCGGCCGCACAGAACGACAGCAGGTCCTCCAGCTCGTCCTTCGAGCCCATGGTCGAGCCGACGACCTTCAGCTCCAGGAAGAAGATCCGGGTCAGCTCGGCGTGCGAGGGGCGGTCGCCGCTGGTCGCGCCCGAGATGACCAGGGTGCCGCCGGGCCGCAGCGACTTGACCGAGTGCGACCAGGTGGCGGCGCCGACGGTCTCGATGACCGCGTCCACGCGCTTCGGCAGCCGCGCGCCCGGCTCGTACGCCTCGACGGCGCCGAGCTCGACGGCGCGCTTGCGCTTGGCCTCGTCGCGGCTGGTGGCGAAGACGCGCAGACCGGCGGCCTTGCCGAGGACGATCGCGGCGGTGGCGACACCGCCGCCCGCGCCCTGCACGAGGATCGAGTCACCGGGGCGCACCCCGGCGTTGGTGAAGAGCATCCGGTACGCGGTGAGCCAGGCGGTCGGGAGGCAGGCGGCCTCCTCGAAGGAGAGCTCCTTGGGCTTGGGGAGCACGTTCCAGGAGGGCACGGTGACGCGCTCGGCGAAGGTGCCCTGGTAGCGCTCGGTCAGGATGGAGCGCGGCTCGTCGGGCTCGACGCCGTGGCCGGTCTGGCCGATGACCGAGTGCAGGACGACCTCGTTGCCGTGCTCGTCGATACCGGCGGCGTCGCAGCCGAGGATCATCGGCAGCTTCTCTTCGGGCAGCCCCACACCGCGCAGCGACCACAGGTCGTGGTGGTTGAGGGAGGCGGCCTTGACGGTGACGGTGGTCCACCCGGCCCGCACCTCGGGCTCGGGCCGTTCCCCCAGCTCAAGGCCGTTCAGCGGCTGGTCGCGGTCGATTCGGGCGGCGTAGGCAGCGAACATGACCATGAGCGTAGGGTCACCGGGCCCGAGGCGGAACCGCACACCGCTGTGACGCACGTCCCTGCCGCGCCGCCCGCGAGGGGCACACGGATCAGCCCCGTCGCGCCGCCCGCGAGGGGCACACGGGAGGGCCCGTCGTGCCGCCCGGGAGGGGCACACGGATCAGCCCCGCCGCGCCACCCGGCCGGGGCATGCGGAAGGGCCCCGCCCTGAGACCAGGAACGGGGCCCTTCACGGGGTGCGCGACGCGTCAGCGGCGTGCCACGCCCTCGGCGCGGGCCGCGGCGGCGACAGCGGCCGAGACGGCCGGCGCCACCCGCTCGTCGAACGGCGACGGGATCACGCAGTCGGCGGAGAGCTCGTCGGCGACCACGTCCGCGATCGCGTTGGCCGCGGCGATCTTCATGCCCTCGGTGATCCGGGAGGCCCGGACCTGGAGGGCGCCCGCGAAGATGCCGGGGAACGCGAGCACGTTGTTGATCTGGTTCGGGTAGTCCGAACGACCGGTCGCCACGACGGCCGCGTACTTGTGCGCGACGTCGGGGTGAACCTCGGGGTTCGGGTTGGCCATGGCGAACACGAACGCGTTCGGCGCCATGGACGCGACCGCGGCCTCCGGGACCGTACCGCCGGAGACGCCGATGAAGACGTCCGCGCCGGCCAGGGCGGTCTCCAGGGAGCCGCTGAGGCCCGCCTTGTTGGTGATCTCCGCGAGCTCGCGCTTGACCGGGGTGAGGTCCTCCCGGTCCACGCTGACGATGCCCTTGCGGTCCGCGACGGCCACGTCGCCGAGCCCCGCCTCAAGCAGGAACTTGGCGATGGCAACCCCGGCCGCGCCGGCGCCGGAGATGACTCCGCGCAGGTCACCGAGGGTGCGGCCGGTCAGCTTCGCCGCGTTGCGGAGCGCGGCGAGGGTGACCACGGCCGTGCCGTGCTGGTCGTCGTGGAAGACGGGGATGTCGAGGCGCTCCTGAAGCTTGCGCTCGATCTCGAAGCACCGCGGCGCCGAGATGTCCTCCAGGTTCACTCCCCCGAAGGAGGGGGCGAGCCGGACGACGGTCTCCACGATCTCGTCGGTGTCGGTGGTGGCGAGCGCGATCGGCACCGCGTCCACGCCACCGAACTGCTTGAAGAGGATGGCCTTCCCCTCCATGACCGGAAGCGACGCCTCCGGGCCGATGTCGCCGAGTCCGAGCACCGCCGTACCGTCGGTCACGACCGCGACGACCTGGGACTTCCAGGTGTAGTCGTGGACCAGTTCCGGGTGCTCGGCAATCGCGGTGCACACCTTGGCGACGCCGGGCGTGTACGCGAGGGACAGGTCGTCCTTGTCGCGCAGCGGCACCGTGGCCGAGATGGCCATCTTGCCGCCGCGGTGCAGCGCGAAGGCCGGATCGAAGGGCTCCTGAGCCCCTTCCGTGCCGCTGTCGCTGCGAGGATTGACGATCTCCGCTGCCATTGGGTTGACCCCTTAAGTCTTCTTCATTTGAGGGTGGCCACTCCTGGTTGAGGAGGGGTGGGCGGGTCCCGCGGTCGCCTTGTCTGGCAACCGCGCGGGCGCGCCGCACAACGCGCCCTGAGCCCCGGATGAGGGGTGTAAGGATCCTTCTTACCGGACGTACGACACCGTAGACGAGTCCAATTCGGAGCGGTGATGCGACTCATACGGCCGCATTGGCACCTTGCGCGGAGCAGGCGCATCATCGAATGTCCGGACACGCTATGCCGTACACCGGATCGTGGCCTTCGTATCGTCCGAATGGCGAGATAGACCGGAGATTTTCCGGTAGTAGAGCGGTATCTCCGAAGAAGGTCCGGCCCTGATGTACCGGCCTGTCGTGATTCGGGGGTCACCCGTTATCCGATTTTGACATGCGGAGCTGCCCGATTCAGGTAGTCCGAATGGCAAGATGCCCGTAATCACACGAGGTCGCGACACCCGAAGGTGCGTGCGCGGCCTATGGCAACTCCCTCATACGCCGGAGGAACCCGACCATGACCGCACGCTCCACGCGCCGCACGACCGCCAAGACCCGCACCTCCCGTCTTGCCGCGGTCGCCGCCATCGCGGTCGCCGGCTCCATGCTGCTGACCGCTTGCGGTGACCAGACCGAGGGCGGCTCGACCACCGAGGGCACGAAGACCGGCGGCACCGCCCCGCTCTTCTCCAAGCTGCCCGCCGACATCCAGAAGGCCGGCGTCATCAAGGTCGGCACGGACGCCGCGTACGCCCCGATGGAGTTCACCGAGGGCGGCAAGATCGTCGGTGTCGACCCCGACATCGCCGAGGCGCTCTCCAAGCAGCTGGGTGTGAAGTTCCAGTTCACGTCCGGCACCTTCGACGGCCTGATCACCTCGCTGGAGACGGGTCGCCAGGACCTGATCATGTCCTCGATCACGGACAACAAGAAGCGCCAGGAGGGCCTGGACGACAACGGCAAGAAGATCGGCACGGGCATCGACTTCGTCGACTACTTCAGCTCCGGCGTCTCCCTGCTTGTCAAGAAGGGCAACCCGCAGAACATCAAATCCCTCGACGACCTCTGCGGCAAGACGGTCGCCGTCCAGCGCGGCACCATCTACGAGGACACCTTCAAGGCGCAGGCTGAGAAGTGTGGCTCGAACAAGCTCACGATCCAGGCGTTCGACACCGACGCCGAGGCCCAGACCCGCGTCAAGGCCGGCGGCGCCGTCGCCGACCTGAACGACTACCCGGTCGCCGCGTACATCGCGAAGACCTCGGGCGGCGGCAACGACTTCGAGGTCACCGGCAGCCAGAGCGACGTCGGCCTCTTCGGCATCGGCGTCTCCAAGGACGAAACGCAGCTGCGTGACGCCGTAAAGGAAGCCCTCGACGCGATCATCAAGGACGGCTCCTACGGCGACGTCCTGAAGAAGTGGGACGTCACGGACAGCGCCGTCAAGTCGGCGACCATCAACGCCGGCAAGTGACCTCCACGCTCCGCTGAAGGGCAGTCATTGTGACTGACAAGATCGACAAGGGTCCGGCCGACTCGCCGGTCGGACCCGGCGCCTCAGGTACTTCGTACGAGGCGATCAAGGCAATTCCCGTGAGGCACGTCGGCCGCTGGATCAGCGCCGTCGTCGTCGTCGCGCTGCTCGGCTGGCTCGTCTACGCCTTCTCCCAGGGCAACGTCATCTGGGCCACGGTCTGGGACAAGCTCTTCGACTCCTCGGTTCTCGAGGGCCTGGGGAACACGGTCATCATCAGCGTCGCCTCCATGGCGCTGGGCCTCGTCCTCGGCGTCGTCTTCGCGGTGATGCGGCTCTCGAAGAACCCGGTGACCGGCGCGGTCGCCTGGCTCTACATCTGGTTCTTCCGCGGCACGCCGGTCTACGTCCAGCTGCTGGTCTGGTTCAACCTGTCGCTGATCTTCGAGTACATCAACCTCGGACCGATCTACAAGAACGAGACCGTGGACGTCATGACGCCGTTCATGGTCGCGCTCCTGGGTCTCGGCCTCAACGAGGGCGCCTACATGGCGGAGATCGTCCGGGCCGGCATCCAGTCGGTCGACGAGGGGCAGACCGAGGCGGCGCACGCGATCGGCATGTCGCAGACGAAGACCATGCGCCGGATCGTTCTTCCGCAGGCGATGCGGGTGATCGTGCCGCCGACGGGCAACGAGTTCATCAACTTGCTGAAGACCTCGTCGCTGGTCTCGGCCGTGCAGTACACCGAGCTCCTGCGGGCCTCGACGAACATCGGAGCCACGTCGGGCGCCGTGATGGAGATGCTGTTCGTGGCCTCCATCTGGTACCTGGTCCTGACCAGCATCTTCAGCGTCGGCCAGTACTACCTGGAGCGCCGCTTCGCCCGTGGTTCTCTGCGCAGCCTGCCGCCGACCCCGCTGCAGCGCATCCGCGCTAACCTGAACATGTTCAAGCGTTCGGAGGTGTCGGGATGAGCGCGATGGTGAAGGCCGAGGGCGTCCACAAGTCCTACGGCGCGGCGCACATCCTGCGCGGTATCGACCTCGAGGTCGCTCCCCGTGAGGTGTTCTGTCTGGTCGGTCCGTCCGGTTCCGGCAAGTCGACGTTCCTGCGGTGCATCAACCACCTGGAGCGCGTCGACGGCGGCCGGCTGTCCGTCGACGGCCAGCTGGTGGGCTACCGCCAGAAGGGCGACAAGCTCTACGAGCTGAAGGACAGCGAGGTCGCGGCCCAGCGCCGGGACATCGGCATGGTCTTCCAGCGCTTCAACCTGTTCCCGCACATGACGGCCCTGGCCAATGTCATGGAGGCGCCGATCCAGGTGAAGGGCGAGTCCAAGGCCGTCGCCCGCGAGCGCGCCGAGCGCCTGCTGGACCGGGTCGGCCTGGCCGACAAGGCCGGGAACTACCCCACGCAGCTCTCCGGCGGCCAGCAGCAGCGCGTCGCCATCGCCCGCGCGCTGGCGATGGAACCCAAGCTGATGCTCTTCGACGAGCCCACCTCCGCCCTCGACCCCGAGCTCGTGGGTGACGTCCTGGACGTCATGCGCGACCTCGCCGAGGACGGCATGACGATGATCGTCGTCACCCACGAGATGGGCTTCGCCCGCGAGGTCGGCGACAACCTCGTCTTCATGGACGGCGGCGTCGTGGTCGAATCCGGCCACCCCCGCGACGTCCTGGGCAACCCCCAGCACGACCGCACCAAGGCATTCCTGTCCAAGGTGCTGTAGCAGCCGATACGGCGAGGAAGGGGCGGTACGGGATCCCGTACCGCCCCTTCCTCGTACGCGCCAGCTCTTCCTCGTACGCGCTACTTCACGGCCAGCACGAGGGTGTCCGAGGGCGAGGCCCAGACCGGCCGGGCCTCCGCGAAGCCCGCCGCGCAGAGGATCTCGGCGTGGCGGCGGGAGGACGGCGTGTCGCCGTCGGCGTGCTCGCCGTAGATCTCGAAGCGGCGGGCGGTGGGTTCGGCGAGGACCGGGTCCTTGGCGGCCACGGCCCACCACTCCGCCCAGTCGAGGGCGCCGGCGGCCTTGGCGCGGTCCATGGCGGCGTGGCGGTGGGCGCGCTCGACGGCGTTGATCCGGGGGGTGGTCTCGTCGATCATGTGGTCGGCGTTCATGAAGACGCCGCCGTCCCGGACGAGGCCGGCGAGCTGCCCGTACAGCGCGGTGAGCGGCTCGGTGTGGAGCCAGTGCAGCGCGGTGGCGGTGAGCACGGCGTCGTACGAGTCGTGCGGAAGCCCGGTGACCCACTCCGGGTCCTTGAGGTCGGCGGTCACGAAGGTGACGCGCTCGTCGCCGGCGAAGTACCCCTCGGCGATGGCGAGCAGGGCGGGGTCGAGGTCGACACCGACGCTGGTCGCCTTCGGGAACCGCTTGAGCAGCCGATCCGTAATACTCCCAGTACCGCACGCCAGGTCCAGGACGCGGGGCTCCGGCCCCACCACGGCCTCGACCATGTCGAGCATCACGCGGAACCGCTCCTCGCGGTCCGGCATGTACCACTCCTGCTGACGGTCCCAGCTCTGCTGCCAGGCCGCCCAGTCGGTTCCGGTCGTCGCCGCGTCCGTCATCGCTTCCTCCACCCTCTCCGTAATACCCTCGGAGGGGAAACATCCATTACCCCCCTCCGCACCCCGACACTAGACCTCCGCCGTAAGGACTACAAGTGGAACTGGCCTATTACTCGGATTACGCCGTGCGTCTGGTCAACACCGAGGAGCCGGCCCGCAACAAGGACTCCCTCACCTCGGTCGAGGCGGTCCGGGAGCTCTTCGGCGCGGCCTCCCAGATGGCCCGGCGCGCGACGGACGCCGACGTCACGCGCTTCCGCTCGGTACGCGGCCGGCTGCGGGCGGTCTTCACCGCGGCGGACGAGGGGGACCACACCCAGGCGGTGGACCTGCTGAACTCGCTGCTCCTGGAGTTCCCGGTCAGCCCGCAGATCTCCGGTCACGACTACCTGGACGACGAGGGCCATCCGCGCTGGCACATGCATCTCGCCGACCACCCCTCGAACGCGACCGCGGGATACGCGGCGATCGCGGCGATGGGTCTCGCCTTCCACCTCACGGAGTTCGGCGCCGACCGGCTCGGCCTCTGCCAGGCGTCCCCCTGCCGCAACGCCTACCTCGACACCTCGACCAACCGCTCCCGCCGCTACTGCTCGGACCGCTGCGCGACCCGCGCCAACGTGGCCGCCTACCGGGCCCGCAAGCGCCTGGAGGCCGAACGGTCGGACCGGACCGGCCTGAGCGCGGAGAACAGCCAGGAGAGCACCACAGCGACCGAGCGCTGACGCCCGGGGGTGACGGGCCGGTACCTGACCCGTACGCGCCCCAGCACCAGCTCGGCCGGTACGGCGCCGAAGACGCGGCTGTCGCCCTCTGCGGCCGGGTTGTCCCCGAGCACCCACCAGCCGGCGTCCTGTCGCTCGATCAGACGCTTGACGATGAGCAGGTCCTGCTGGAGCGGGTGACGCAGGACGGCCACGCTCCCGGGCCGCAGCCGTCCGCCGTAGTGCACGAGGAGCTGGTCGCCGTGGAGCAGCGTGGGCACCATGGACACCCCCGTCACCTCGGCGATCCCGAACAACGGCCCGGACCCCCGACCCGGCTCCCGCCCCGCCTCCGTCATCCGGCACCTCCCGATCCGATCGTCCACTCGTACACGAGTCCCATGGTCACCCTGGACTTTTGTCCTAAGCCCCAGGGGGCGCTCGCGAAAACAGCCTTCTCGGGGAGTAATCTCCCACCTGAGAAGACGATCACGAGGAAGGACAGCTCAATGCTCTCCCGCCTGTTTGCCCCCAAGGTGAAGGTCAGCGCCCACTGCGACCTCCCCTGCGGTGTCTACGACCCGGCCCAGGCCCGGATCGAGGCCGAGTCGGTCAAGGCCGTCCAGGAGAAGTACCAGGCCAACGAGGACGCGCACTTCCGCGCGCGTGCCACGGTCATCAAGGAGCAGCGCGCGGAGCTCGCGAAGCACCACATCTCGGTGCTGTGGAGCGACTACTTCAAGCCCCCGCACTTCGAGAAGTACCCGGAGCTGCACCAGCTCATCAACGACACCCTGAAGGCCCTCTCGGCCGCCAAGGCGTCGACGGACCCGAAGACGGGCGAGAAGGCGCTGGAGCTCATCGCCGAGGTCGACCGGATCTTCTGGGAGACGAAGAAGGCCTGACCTTCCTCGCGCAAAGCACCGCCCGAAGGGGCCCGCCCGGCAATCCCGGACGGGCCCCTTCGGCTTGCGCGATGCGCGGCCGAGTCACGCGGCGGGCTCCACCGGAAGGGTGTAGCGGAGCTTCTGCTTCGGCGTGGCGCCCAGGCGGTCGTAGAAGCGGATCGCCCCCTCGTTCCAGGTCGGGGTCTGCCACTGGATCTCCGTCAGGCCGAGTGCCTGGGCCTCCGCGCGCAGGGCCTCCATGAAGAGCGGGCCCAGGCCCAGGCCGCGGTCCGTCGCGGAGAGGTAGAGGCAGTCCATGTGGAGGTACTCGGCGCCGTCCCAGGTGGAGAGTTCGGGGGCACACGTGGCGTAACCCGCGAGGCGGCCGTCAGGGAGTTCGGCCACGAGGCAGCGCAGGCGGGGCGGTTCGGGGCCGAAAAGGAGACGGGCGAGGCGGTCCGCGAGGCCCGGGGCCGGGGGCGCGGCCTTCTCGTACGCGGCGTGCTCCGCGGCCAGCTCCGCCACCCGGTCGAGGTCCTCCCGGCGGGCGTGCCGTACGCGTGCGGCGGTCAACGGAGCTTCCCCTCGACGGCCTCGGTCGCGTGCACGCTCCTCGCCGCCGTCTCGTCCACAAGATCCTTCATACCGTCATCATGCCCGGCCCCACCGACATCCCGTGCCGGCGCAGCCACTGCCGGTACGGCGCCGCCCGCAGCGCCGCCTCCCGGTAGGCCGCCGCCAGGTCGTCGTACAGCGGGTCGAGCAGCGCCCCGTCGCGGGCGTAGAGGAGCAGACGTACCGCCAACGGGTCGTCCCGGAGCGGCCTGATCGCCATGTCCTCGCGTGGCAACGATGTCGGCTGGCAAGGTGCCACCGCCTCGCCGAGAACGATCAAGGACGCAGCCGTGTGGTAGTCGCCGTGCAGCAGCGGGGGGTCGATACCGGCCTCGCTCAGGACGCGCCGCAGCCCGTCCCACTCGCCGTCCACCGTCGGGTCGACCATCCAGCGGTCCTCGGCGAGGTCCGCCAGCTCCACCACGGGCAGCGCGGCGGCCGGATGGTCCTGGGCCATCGAGACGAACTGCGGCTCCCGCTCGACCAGGACCCGCGCCAGCAGGCCGTCCGGCACCCGCAGCGGGCATCCCTCGACCTCGTGGACGAACGCCACGTCCAGCTGCCCCACCGCGACCGACCGCAGCAGGGCGTTGGCGGAGACGTCCATGTGGAGCGCGATGTCCGTGCCCGGGAGGCCCTGGCGCAGCCGGCGCAGCCAGCCCGGCAGGGCCCTGCTCGCTGTCGAACCGACCCGCAGCCGCGGCCCGTCGGTGCGGGCCGCCGCGGCCCTGGTCTCGTAGATCAGCGCGGCCATCTGGTCGACGAGCGGGCGCGCCCTGCTGAGGACCGAGCGGCCCAGCGGTGTCGGGCGGCAGCCGGTGCGGCCGCGCGCGAAGAGCTCCGCACCGAGGGCGTTCTCGATCCGGCGCAGCTGGGTCGTCAACGACGGCTGACTCATGCCCAGTTGCCGCGCCGCCTTGTGCAGACTGCCCGTGTCCGCGATGGCGCAGAGCACGCGCAGATGTCTCACCTCCAGCTCCATGCCCCGAGGGTAGGGCCGCACCCGGGGTCGCACCAGACACCCTCGTCACACCAATTCCCTTTATTTCGAGGGGAGTTCAGACTCGTCCCCATCAGGTGGTGATGCCTTCGCGCTATCCCCTGCTGCCATCATCCGCACCGGCCCCGGCTCCCCCGACACTCTCTCCAACCGACCAGGAGGAGCCACCCCCCATGAGACACCCCAAGGTCCTCACCGCCTCGCTCGCCGCCACCCTCGGCCTCGGTCTCGCCGCCGCACTGGGCGCCCCCACCGCCTCTGCCGCGCCCGTCGACTCCACCGCCGCGCCCTCCGGCTACGCGGCGTACGCCGGGTCCGCCGAGGACGCCAAGGCGACCAAGGCGTTCCACGACGCCGTGATGAAGTCCGTGGCGAAGAAGCGGGCCGCCAACCCCGGAGCGGCCGCCGTCACCGTCGTGTACAGCGCCGCCAACGCCCCGAGCTTCCGCACCCAGATATCCCGCAGCACCCAGATATGGAACAGCTCGGTGGTCAACGTACGGCTGGTGGAGGGCAGCAACCCCGACTTCCGCTACTACGAGGGCAATGACTCGCGCGGTTCGTACGCCAGCACCGACGGGCACGGCAACGGCTACATCTTCCTCGACTACCGGCAGAACCAGCAGTACAACTCCACCCGCGTCACCGCCCACGAGACCGGGCACGTCCTCGGCCTCCCCGACCACTACTCGGGCCCGTGCAGCGAGCTGATGTCCGGCGGCGGCCCGGGCACCTCCTGCCAGAACGCCCAGCCCAACGCCCAGGAGCGGGCACGCGTCGACCAGCTGTGGCGCAACGGTCTCGCCACGGCCTTCAAGTCCTTCTGATCCCACCCGCTCCCGGCGGGGCGGACGGTTGCGACCGTTCGCCCCGCCGAGAGCGAACATCCTTGGATCCGGGCCGAGTTGTGTGAAAGCTGGGAGCACACATCCCGGACACCGGAGGCGTCCCATGACCGCCGAGCACACGAACACCCTGTACGAGGCCGTGGGCGGCGCCGACGCGCTGCGCCGGCTGTCCGACACGTTCTACGAGGCGGTCCTGGCCGACCCTCTCCTCGCACCCGTCTTCGCCGACTTCACCTCCGCCCATGTCGAGCATGTCGCCGTCTGGCTGGCGGAGGTGTTCTCGGGACCCGCCGACTTCACGGCGGAACTGGGCGGCCATCAGGCACTGCTCCGCGCCCACCTCGGGCTCGCCATCACGGAGGAGCAGCGGCTGCGCTGGATGGAGCTGATGACCGCGGCGGTGGAGAAGGAGCTGCCGGACGACGAGCTGCTGCGCCGCCGGGTGGTGGAGTACTTCGATTGGGGTACCAGGATCGCCAAGGATGTCTCGGCCGCGGAGCCGGGCACGGATCTCGGCGAACCCGGCCCCACCCCGCGCTGGGGGTGGAACGGCCTCGCCTGACAGCGCCGGCGCCCCGAGCGCCGCACCTCATCAGACGCGTACGCCTCACCGGACCGCCGTGCGCCCCACGAGACGGCCGTGAAGCACCCCGCCCGCGCGCCTGCGTCCCGCCCTGCCCCGCTCCCCCGTCCCCTGCGTCAGGCGGCCTGGAGGAGCTTGCGGCCGAACTCCGCCCCGGCCGGGAGCTGGCGCCTCACCCGCTCCAGGGCCTCGTCGAAGTCGCCCCCGGCGATGCCCGATTCGAAGGCGGCGCCGCCGTAGTGCAGCGTCAGGCTCAGGTCCGCGCGCTCACCGAGCGTCAGCAGACAGCCGAGGGTGGCCTGCTGCATGGCGCCGTCCATGACGACGGGGAGCGGCAGGTCCCACTCCAGGACACAACCGGTGAGGGCCTCGCCGCCCTCGTCCGTCGCGCGCAGGGCGGCGAAGGTCGCGCCCGTGTACTCGACTCCCCTGATGCGGGTGGACACCTGGCTCCCGCCGGCCGTGATCACGATCGCTTCCGCGCCGCTGCGGTCCCGGTACCAACCGGTCCAGACTTCTGACGACTCCGATGACATGCGCGGACTGTAGCGGTCTGACCGGCTCCTTCGCGCGTCCGGTCACCCCGGGGCCGGACTTCTCCCGGTCTCGCCGTTCTTGCCGGTCACGTGCGTGCTAGTGGCTTCCGCACCACCCTCGGGAGCTCCGTCCCGGGCTTCCTCAGGAGCGTCGTCGTCCCGGTCGGCGCCCTCGGGGTTGATGTACAGCTCGCACCGCGGGTTGCGGCACGGCTGCACTTCCCACTCCGGCACCCAGGCCCCCAGGACCTTGTGCCGCTTCGCGACGATGCCGAGGGACTGTCCGCAGGCCTGGCATGTGGGCGTGGCCTGCGGGTCCCGTACCGTACGCGGGGTTTGGCTGCCCATACCTCCCAGGGTAGGGCGCCCCACTTGTCACCGCTTCCTGGTGTACGTACGAACGAGCACGCCGTTGTCGAAGGCGCGCACCGCGCCGAGTTCGAAGTCGCGGGGCTCGAAGCCGGCGCCGAACATCGGCATACCGGAGCCGAAGACCTGCGGGTACGTCTTGATGATCAGCTCGTCGATCTCGTCGATGAGTTCGCCGGCGATCGTGGAGCCGCCGCAGAGCCAGATGTCGAGCGGGCTCTCCTCGGCCTTCAGTTCGCGGACCCGGCCGACCAGGTCGTCGGCGATCAGCTCGACGTTGGGGTCGGGCGACTCGCCGAGCGAGCGGGTCGCGACGAGCTCCCGCAGGTGGGAGTAGGGGCTGGTGATGCCGACGTCCAGGCCGATCCGGTACGAGTTCAGGCCCTGGATCGCGGTGTCGAAGCGGCGGATCTCGGTGCCGGGCTCGATGCCGAGCACGGGCCACGCAGGGGCGGCGACGGTCTCCGGGTACTCGGACTTCAAGTACTCCAGGAATTCCCCGGCCACGTAGGCGTACGTGGACGTGGCATCGCCCTTCGGGTCACCGATGAAGCCGTCGATGGAGCAGGCGATGAAGTAGGTGAGCTTGCGCAAACCGGTCCTCTTTGTCTCTTGTGTGCGGGCTGCGATCACAACCACGACGGCTATAGTGCTTCATCTGTAGTGGTTGCGCAAGCCCTAAGTTCGACGAGAGTCGAAGAGAACGGAAGGAACCCGGATGGCGAGGAATCCCGAGCGGCGTACGGCCCTGCTCGACGCGGCGATCGAGGTGCTCGCGGACGAAGGCGCCCGTGGGCTGACCTTCCGGGCGGTCGACGCCCGTGCCGACGTCCCCACGGGCACCTCGTCCAACTACTTCACGGACCGGGACCAGCTGCTCTCCCAGGTCGGGGAACGGATCTTCGTCCGTCTCACCCCGGAGCCCGGCTCCGTGGACACGGCCATGCTGCCCGAGCCCAGCCGCGAGCTGGTCGTGGAACTGATGCGCTGGCTCGCCCGGCGGATGGCTGCCGAGCGCAGCTGCTACCTGGGCCTCTTCGAGCTCCGGCTGGAGGCCACCCGCCGCCCCGAACTGCGCGCCCGGCTCACCGACGTACTGCGCGGCGACCTCGACGAGAACATCCGCCTGCACCTCGCCGCCGGGATGCCGGGCGACGCGGACACCGTGCGGCTGCTCTACTTCGCCCTCACCGGGCTGCTGCTCGACCACTTCACGGTCCCCGGCCTGCACGACGACCGGGAGCTGGACTCCCTCATCGAGACCGTGGTGTACCGCATCGTCCCGGAGGCCTGACCCTCAGCGGGTGCGGCGGGTCACGAACTCGGCGAGGGCCGGCAGGTCCCCCGCGTGAGCTGGAAGGCGAGCCCGGCCTCCCGGCCGAAGGCGTCCATCGCCGCGACCTCCTCCTCGCCCGCCCCCGCGTACAGCGCACCGGCACGGTCGGCCGATCCGGGGCGGGGGGCCGTCGGCGCGGCCCCCCGCCCTGGATCGGCGAGTCTCCGGTTCGCCGGATCGGCGAGATCAGCGCCAGCGGCTGACCTCCACGTTCTCCAGGACTCCCAGCGCGTCGGGCACGAGGATCGCCGCCGAGTAGTAGGCCGTGACCAGGTAGGAGATGATCGCCTGCTCGTCGATCCCCATGAAGCGGACGGACAGGCTCGGCTCGATCTCGTCCGGGATGCCCGTCTGGTGGAGGCCGATCACGCCCTGGTCGGACTCGCCCGTACGCATACAGATGATCGACGTGGTCCGGGCGTCGGAGACCGGGATCTTGTTGCACGGGTAGATCGGCACCCCGCGCCAGGTCGGGATCCGGTTGCCGTTGATCTCGATGGACTCGGGGACGAGGCCGCGCCGGTTGCACTCGCGCCCGAAGGCGGCGATGGCGCGCGGGTGGGCGAGGAACATCTTGGAGCCCCGGCGGCGCGAGAGGAGCTCGTCCATGTCGTCCGGGCTGGGCACGCCGTCGTGCGGCTGGAGCCGCTGTCCGTAGTCGCAGTTGGAGAGGAGACCGAACTCCCGGTTGTTGATGAGCTCGTGCTCCTGGCGCTCACGCAGCGCCTCGACCGTGAGCCGCAACTGCTGCTCGGTCTGGTTCATCGGCTGGTTGTACAGGTCGGCGACGCGGCTGTGGACCTTCAGCACGGTCTGCGCGACGGACAGTTCGTACTCGCGCGGGGAGGCGTCGTAGTCCACGTACGTGTGCGGGACGACCGCCTCGCCGACATGGCCGGCGGAGAGGTCGATCTCGGCCTCGCCGTACTTGTTGGTGCGCTGGTGGGGCAGAGCGGCCACGCCCGCGAGGTGGGCGGCGAGCGACCCGGCCCGCTCGGCGAGGTTGCGCACGTCGTCCCGGGTGAGCTCGAGGACCGTGCAGGTGGTGGCCGCGCGAGCGGTCCACTCCCAGGTGGCGTCCTCGTGGGTCAGCGAGCTGTCGCCGAAGTAGGCGCCGTCGGCGAGGACTCCGAGGATCGCCTCGTCGCCGTACGGCCCCTCGCCGATCTGCTCGACCTTGCCGTGCGCGAGGAGGTGCACGCGGTCGGTGGGCTCGCCGGCGGTGGCGATCACCTCTCCCGGCGTGTACTGGCGCTGGCGGCACCGCGACGCGAGCTCGGTGAGCGCCTCCTCGTCCTCGTAGCCGCGCAGCGCCGGGAGTTCGCCGAGCTCGGCGGGGATCACCGCGACACGCTCTCCGGTCTGCACGAAGGTGACGCGGCCGTCACCCACGGAGTAGCTGAGCCTCCGGTTCACCCGGTACGTACCGCCCTGGACCTGCACCCACGGCAGCGTCCGCAGCAGCCACCGGGAGGTGATCTCCTGCATCTGCGGGGCCGACTTGGTGGTGGTCGCCAGGTTCCGCGCGGCGGCGGTACCGAGACTCTGCTGCGGGCTTGCCTGTTCCGCGCGGACCTCGTCGCCAACCGAACCAACGGACATGGAACTCCCTCTCGATATGACTGAGCTGCGAGAGGAAGCCTTTCAGCACGGAGAGTGCCCGCGCCATTACACAAATGAGTGGGAGTGGATCACCTCCGACTGGGCATGTCACCCGGTTTCCACTCGAACAGCACGCCTCCGTCCCCCTCGTGGCGCAGTGTCCGGATCGGCTCGAACACAGCCCGAACGGGTGGCCCGGAGCCGAGGACTCCGGTACTCCGGTAAGCGGTTCCGTCCCGTTCCGCTCATCCGAAGGAGTCGGTCATGGCCCCACCCATGTCCGCGAGCAGGTTCCTCGACGCATTGCGCGACGAGGGCCTGACGGTCGTCCAGGTCGGCGACTGGCGCACACACAACCGCAACCACAAGGGCCCCTGGGGCCCCGTCCACGGCGTGATGATCCATCACACCGTCACCCGGGGCACCGCGAACACCGTCCGGCTCTGCAGGGACGGCCACAGCACCCTGCCCGGGCCGCTCTGTCACGGCGTGATCGCCAAGGACGGCAGGGTCCACCTGGTCGGCTACGGCCGCGCCAATCACGCCGGGGCCGGAGACGACGACGTCCTGCGCGCGGTCATCGCCGAGCAGCGCCTCCCACCGGACAACGAGGCCACGACGGACGGCAACCGCCACTTCTACGGCTTCGAGTGCGAGAACCTCGGGGACGGCAAGGACCCGTGGCCGAAGGTCCAGCTGGAGGCGATCGAGAAGGCCGCGGCAGCCGTGTGCCGGGTGCACGGCTGGACCCACCGCTCCGTCATCGGCCACCTGGAGTGGCAGCCGGGCAAGGTGGATCCGCGCGGCTTCACCATGGCCTCGATGCGGGAGCGGATCGCGGAACGCCTTCGGTAGACAATGGCCGGGTGAACGCGTTCGACCTCTCCCGGCTGCGGCCCCGGCTCCCGTCCCCCTTGGAGCCGGTCGAGGACGAGCGGTTCACCCGCCGGGGCCTGCGGCTGTTGCTCAAGCGCGACGATCTGATCCATCCGGACCTGCCGGGCAACAAGTGGCGCAAGCTGGCGCTCAATCTGCGCGAGGCCGACGGCCGCCCTGTGCTCACCTTCGGCGGTGCGTACTCGAACCATCTGCGCGCCACGGCGGCCGCCGGCCGACTGCTCGGCTTCGGCACGATCGGGGTCGTACGAGGGGACGAGCTGGCCGGCCGCCCACTGAACCCCTCGCTGGCGCGGTGCGCGGCGGACGGGATGCGGCTGGTGTTCGTGGACCGGTCCACGTACCGGGCCAAGACGGATCCGACGGTGCTGGCGCGCATCCTGGGGCTGGCGGCGGAGGCGACCCATGCTGCGGGGGCCGCCATGGACGCCCCGTACGTCGTCCCCGAGGGCGGCAGCAACGCCCTCGCCGTGGAGGGCTGCGTGGAGCTCGGACGCGAACTGCGCGGGGCCGCCGACGTGGTCGCCGTCCCCTGCGGCACAGGAGGCACGCTGGCGGGCCTGGCGGCCGGTCTGGGCCCCGGACAGAGGGCCCTCGGCGTCCCGGTCCTCAGAGGCGGCTTCCTGGGCGACGAGATACGCGCCCTCCAACGCGCCGCCTTCGGGGGCCCACGCGGCGACTGGAGCCTCGACGAGCGCTTCCACGGCGGCGGTTACGCCCGTACGACCCCCGCCCTCGACGCGTTCGCGCACGACTTCGAAGCGCGGCATGGACTCGCCATCGAGCGGCTGTATGTGGCCAAAATGCTCTACGGACTTGTCGTCCTGGCCGAGGAGGGCGCGTTCGCCCCGGGCACGACCGTCGCGGCGGTGGTCACGGGCACCCCGTCCTGACCTCAGCCGGTCTCCTCGCGGTAGGCCGCCGCCTCCTCCAGGTCCAGTCGGCGCAGCAGGGTGCGCAGCATCTCGTCGTCGATGCGGCGCTCGTCCCGGAGCTGCACGAAGACCTCGCGCTCGGCGTCGATCATCTCTCGCGCCAGCCGCCGGTAGGTGTCGTCCACCGTCTCCCCGGTGACCTCGTTGACCGCGCCGAGGCGTTCCCACACCGCGTTGCGGCGCCGTTCCAGGACCGTGCGGAGCCGTTCGGCCAGCGGCTGGGGCAGGGCGTTGCTCTCGTCGCTCAGCAGGGCGTCGAGACGCTCCTCCGCGGCGCGGGACGCCTCGCTCTGGGCCTGGGCCTCCGCCAGGGTCTCCTGGTACGTGTCGCGGCCCGGCAGCTTCAGGATCCTGATGAGCGGCGGCAGCGTGAGGCCCTGGACGACGAGCGTCCCGATCACGGTCGTGAAGGTGAGGAAGAGGACGAGGTTGCGTGCGGGGAACTCCACGCCGTCCGTCGTCATCGGGATCGAGAAGGCGATGGCGAGGGAGACGACACCTCTCATCCCCGCCCAGCCGACGATCAGCGGCGCCTTCCAGTCCACCCCCGGTTCGCGCTCCCTGATGCGTTCGGACAGCCATCGGGGCAGGAAGGTGGCCGGGTAGACCCAGACGAACCGGACCACGACCACCGCGACGAACACGCCTACGGCGTACCAGATCGCTTCGGCGATCCCGTACCGCCCGAGGCCCTGGACGACGTACGGCAACTGCAGCCCGATCAGGGCGAAGACGGCGGACTCCAGGATGAAGGCGACCATCTTCCACACGGCCTCCTCCTGGAGGCGGGTCGCGAAGTCCACCTGCCAGTTGCGGTGTCCGAGGAAGAGGCCGACGACGACCACCGCGAGGACTCCGGAGGCGCCGACCTCCTCCGCCGCCGCGTAGGCGATGAAGGGGATCAGCAGCGAGAGGGTGTTCTGCAGCAGGGCCTCGCCGAGCCGGCAGCGGAGCCAGTGGATGGGGACCATCAGGACGAGACCGACGCCGATCCCGCCGATCGCCGCGAGCGCGAACTCGCCGATGCCGCCCGCCCAGCTGATGCCTTCCCCGACCGCCGCGGCGAGCGCGACCTTGTAGGCGGTGATGGCGGTGGCGTCGTTCACCAGGGACTCGCCCTGGAGGATGGTGGTGATCCGGTTCGGCAGCCCCAGCTTGCGGGCGATCGCGGTCGCCGCGACCGCGTCCGGCGGCGCGACGACCGCGCCCAGGACGAGAGCGGCGGTCAGCGGCAGGTCCGGGACAAGGACGTACGCGAGCCAGCCGACGGCCACGGTGGCGAACAGGACGTACCCGACCGAGAGCAGGGCGACGGGCCGGATGTTGGCCCGCAGATCGAGGTACGAGGAGTCCACCGCCGCCGTGTAGAGGAGCGGGGGCAGGATGAGCGGAAGGATGATGTGCGGGTCGAGGGTGTAGTCCGGGACCCCGGGGACGTACGACGCGGCGAGACCGACGGCCACCAGAAGCAGCGGCGCCGGTACGGGTGTCCGGCGGGCCAGGCCCGCCACCACGGCGCTCGCCGCGACGAGTCCCACCAACTGCAGTGCGTCCATCCCTCGGCCCCGTCCCCGTCTCGTTCCACCACGTAACCTGGCCATCATGAGCGAGTGCCCTCACGTTGCCGACATGCCGCGCCCCGAACCGGCGCCGCTGACCGACACCTGTCCCGAGTGCCTGGCCGACGGCACCCACCCCGTCCAGCTGCGGCTCTGCCTCAGCTGCGGGCACGTGGGGTGCTGCGACTCCTCGTCGGGGCGGCACGCGACCGGGCACTTCTCGACCACCGGGCACCCCGTGATGCGGACCTTCGAGCCGAACGAACGCTGGCGCTGGTGCTTCGTGGACGGTTCGATCGTCTGAGGGCTGGGTACGACACCCCGGCGATCGACTGCCGGTCGCCGCGCAATTGGGCCCCGC
Source organism: Streptomyces sp. NBC_01353 (assembly GCF_036237275.1). Classification (GTDB taxonomy): domain Bacteria; phylum Actinomycetota; class Actinomycetes; order Streptomycetales; family Streptomycetaceae; genus Streptomyces. The sequence continues at coordinate 3,067,420 of NZ_CP108352.1, forward strand.
AGACCCCTAGCCACTGTCCGTACTCGTGGCCTTACCATGAGTGACAGACGGGGGCGGGGTCCCGCCAAGGACCCACGGCGACACGGCAGGATGGATCGCGATAGCGTCACGGCGGATTGCGCAACCGACTGCGCACCGCCCGGTTCGGGGGGCTTTCTCCCCTCGGGCCCCGAATGAGCTTGTGCCACCTTGGAGGTGAGGGTGTCCCAGATCGCAGGCGAGCCCGGGACCCAGGACTTCGTGGAAGTCCGGCTGCCCGCTGCGGGTGCCTACCTGTCCGTGCTGCGTACGGCCACGGCCGGTCTCGCGGCGCGCTTGGACTTCACCCTCGACGAGATCGAGGACTTGCGGATCGCGGTCGACGAGGCGTGCGCCATCCTGCTCCAGCAGGCCGTACCGGGGTCCGTACTGAGCTGCGTCTTCCGCCTGGTCGACGACTCGCTCGACGTGACGGTGTCGGCCCCGACGACCGACGGGCGGGCACCGGAGCGGGACACCTTCGCGTGGACCGTGCTCTCCGCACTGGCCGGGAAGGTCGAGTCGTCCGTGGCGGAGGACCGCACGGTCTCCATCAGCCTGTACAAACAGCGCGGCGCGGGGCCAGGCCCGGCGTGAGGAGCGGGGACGCGACGGCCGGCATCCCTGAGCAGCAGGCGCGGCCGCATCCGGAGGTCGAGGTCGAGGTCGCTACGGAGCAGGCGGTCCACATGAGCGAGCACCAGCAGCACAACGAGGTTTCCGAGCCGCGGGAGGCTCCGGAGGCGCACGAGTCCCGGGAGGCTCCGGAAGCTCACGAGTCCCAGGAGACTCCGGAGACACACGAGTCCCAGAGGGCTCCGGAGGCGCACCAGGGCGTCCGGGAGGTTCTGGAGACCCCCGAGCCGCGCGATCCGCACGACCGGAGCGGAGCGCGCGCGCTCTTCATCGAGTTGCGCAAGCTCCCGGAGGGCTCTGCCGAGAAGGCGGAGCTGCGCAATCAGCTGGTACGGATGCATCTGCCGCTGGTAGAGCACCTGGCCCGGCGCTTCCGCAATCGGGGCGAGCCGCTCGACGACCTGACGCAGGTGGCGACGATCGGCCTGATCAAGTCGGTGGACCGGTTCGACCCGGAGCGGGGCGTCGAGTTCTCGACGTACGCGACTCCGACGGTCGTCGGCGAGATCAAGCGCCACTTCCGGGACAAGGGCTGGGCGGTCCGGGTGCCGCGCCGTCTGCAGGAGCTGCGGCTCTCGCTGACGACGGCGACGGCGGAGCTCTCCCAGCTGCACGGCCGCTCGCCGACGGTGCACGAGCTGGCGGAGCGGCTCGGGATCTCGGAGGAGGAGGTCCTGGAGGGCCTGGAGTCGGCGAACGCCTACTCGACGCTCTCGCTGGACGTCCCGGACACGGACGACGAGTCGCCGGCGGTCGCGGACACGCTGGGTGCGGAGGACGAGGCCCTGGAGGGCGTCGAGTACCGCGAGTCGCTCAAGCCTCTCCTGGAGGACCTGCCGCCCCGGGAGAAGCGGATCCTGCTGCTGCGCTTCTTCGGCAACATGACACAGTCGCAGATCGCGCAGGAGGTCGGCATCTCGCAGATGCACGTCTCCCGACTGCTGGCCCGCACGCTGGCGCAGCTCCGGGAGAAGCTCCTCGTGGAGGAGTAGTCACCACCGGCGGGCCGAAGGCCCGCCGCAGAGCCCGACGCGGGCGTTACGCCTCGCCGCGACGGCCGATGCCCAGGGCCTCGGTCGTCGCCGGGTTCACCAGGAGGACGAGGCCGGTCACGGCGAGGACCGCGAGGGCGATGCCGGCCGGGATCATGGCGCTGTTCGCCTGGAGGAGCTGCCAGGCGACCGGCAGGGCCAGGATCTGGGTGATGATCGCGGGGCCGCGGCTCCATCCCCGGCGCAGCAGCAGACCGCGTGCCGCCGCCCCCGGGATCACGCCGAGCGCGATCAGCGTCGCCCCGCCGGTGACCGCCTGGGTCAAGCTGTCGGGGTTGCCGGTGAGCCCGGTCACGAGCACGTACACGCCCCCGATCACCAGCGCGAGGGCCTCGATACCGGCCACCGCGGCGGCGGCCGTCAACCGGACAGGGCGGGGAGTCTGCTCCGTACTGCTCATACCCGGCAGGGTAGCCGGGGCCCGCTGCGGAGCTGTCCGGCAGGTGGCCGCGACTGGGATCGGTACCGCCGGGTAGGTACGCTGGCGGCCATGCGCGCACTTCTCGTGGTCAATCCGGCAGCCACCACCACCAGTGCGCGCACGCGTGACGTTCTCATCCACGCGCTGGCGAGCGAGATGAAGCTGGAGGCCGTCACCACCGAGTACCGCGGCCACGCCCGCGACCTCGGCCGCCGGGCCGCGGACTCCGACGACATCGACATGGTCGTCGCCCTGGGTGGCGACGGCACGGTGAACGAGGTCGTGAACGGGCTGCTGCACGACGGGCCGGACCCGGACCGGCTCCCCGGTCTCGCGGTGGTGCCCGGCGGGTCGACGAATGTCTTCGCCCGCGCGCTGGGTCTGCCGAACGACGCCGTCGAGGCGACCGGCGCACTGCTCGACGCGCTCCGTGAGCGCCGGGCACGCACAGTGAGCCTCGGGCTCGCCTCCGGGACCCCGGGGACGGACGACGAGGGGGTGCCGGCCCGCTGGTTCACCTTCTGTGCCGGCTTCGGTTTCGACGCCAGTGTCATCGGGCGAGTCGAACAGCAGCGGGAGCGCGGGAAGCGTTCGACCCACGCGCTGTACCTGCGCCAGGTGGTCCGCCAGTTCCTGGGTGAGTCGAACCGGCGGCACGGCACGATCTCCCTGGACCGCCCCGGGCAGGACCCGGTCGAGGGTCTGGTCCTGTCGATAATCTGCAACACCTCCCCCTGGACCTACCTGGGCAATCGCCCGGTGTACGCGTCCCCGGAGGCATCCTTCGAGACCGCCCTGGACGTCCTCGGACTGAGCCGGCTCTCGACCCCCGCGGTGGCCCGGTACGCCACCCAGCTGCTCACTTCGTCCCCCGAGCGGGGCCCCCACGGCAAGCACGCCCTGTCTCTGCACGACCTGACCGACTTCACCTTGCATTCGAAGGTTCCACTGCCTCTGCAGATGGACGGAGACCACCTCGGACTGCGTACGAGCGTGACGTTCACAGGCGTTCGCCGTGCACTGCGTGTGATTGTGTGAGTGGAAGGGCCCAAAGTCCTTTCACTCGAACGTTTAGGCTGGCATCCACCCCTTAGAAGTACGGCTGTGACCTAGTCGACACCGAGGAATCAAAAAAAACTTTCGGGAAGGGGTTGTATCCGCTGCCGAGGTTTGCGAGTCTCTTCTTGGCGATCGGGACGGCCCGCAACACCGGCCTCCACTGAGAGCCAGAACCCCTCCTCAGTCCAAGGACCACACCAGTTCATCTGGCAGTCGGCCCTTCACTTACGGGGGGATTCGTGAAAGCGTTCACATTCACAAGCAACCAGCTTGTAACACCCTAGAGAGGTAGCAGCCATGGACTGGCGTCACAACGCCGTTTGTCGTGAGGAAGACCCCGAGCTGTTCTTCCCCATCGGCAACACCGGTCCTGCGCTGCTGCAGATCGAGGAAGCCAAGGCCGTCTGCCGCCGCTGCCCCGTCATGGAGCAGTGCCTGCAGTGGGCGCTCGAGTCCGGCCAGGACTCCGGCGTCTGGGGTGGCCTCAGCGAGGACGAGCGCCGCGCAATGAAGCGCCGTGCCGCTCGCAACCGGGCGCGCAACGCCAGCGCCTGAGCACCCTGAAAGCCTGAGGCAAGCGGCGCGTACATCGCGTACGCAATCACCGCCCCCGAGCCGCAGCGCGCAGCAGTAACCCACAGCATTCGAGCCCCGGACCGATCTCTTCGGTCCGGGGCTCGCTGCTGTGTTCACACCTTCCGTGCCCCGCGCGTGCCTACTTCTGCGGCTGTACGGGGATGTCGAGCACGACCTTGGTCCCGCGCTCCGCACCCGGCTGCATGTCGAACGTGCCGCCCAACTCCCCCTCGACCAGGGTCCGCACGATCTGCAGACCGAGGTTGCCGGCGCGCTGCGGGTCGAAGCCCTCGGGCAGACCGCGGCCGTCGTCCCGGACGGTGATCAGCAGTCGGGCGTCGGCGCGGGGTTCGCCGCGGACGGCCGTGACCTCGACCGTGCCCTGCTCCCCCGGCGCGAAGGCGTGCTCCAGGGCGTTCTGCAGCACTTCGGTGAGGACCATGGACAGCGGGGTGGCCACCTCGGCGTCGAGGATGCCGAAGCGGCCGTTACGCCGGCAGGTCACCTTGCCCGGCGAGATTTCGGCCACCATCGCGATCACCCGGTCGGCGATCTCGTCGAACTCCACCCGCTCGTCCAGGTTCTGGGAGAGCGTCTCGTGCACGATGGCGATCGAACCGACCCTGCGCACGGCCTCGTTGAGAGCCTCGCGTCCGCGGTCGGAGTCCATCCGGCGCGCCTGGAGGCGCAGCAGCGCGGCCACCGTCTGGAGGTTGTTCTTCACCCGGTGGTGGATCTCCCGGATGGTCGCGTCCTTGGTGATCAACTCGCGCTCGCGGCGACGCAGTTCGGTGACGTCCCGCAGCAGTACGAGCGAACCGATGCGGGTGCCCTTGGGCTTGAGCGGGATCGCCCGCAGCTGGATCACACCGCCGTTGCCCTCGACCTCGGCCTCGCGGGGGGCGTAGCCGGAGGCCAGTTTGACCAGGGCCTCGTCGACGGGGCCGCGGGACGGGGCGAGTTCGGCGGTGATCTGGCCGAGGTGCTGACCGACGAGGTCGGCGGCGAGGCCGAGCCGGTGGTACGCGGAGAGGGCGTTGGGCGAGGCGTACTGGACGATGCCGTCGGCGTCGAGCCGGATCAGGCCGTCGCCGGCGCGCGGCGAGGCGTCCATGTCGACCGCTTCGCCGGGGAAGGGGAAGCTGCCGGCGGCGATCATCTGGGCCAGGTCCGAGGCGGACTGGAGGTAGGTGAGCTCCAGCCGGGACGGGGTCCGCACGGTGAGCAGATTGGTGTTGCGGGCGATGACGCCGAGGACGCGGCCCTCGCGGCGTACGGGGATGGACTCGACCCGTACCGGGACCTCCTCGCGCCACTCGGGGTCGCCCTCGCGCACGATCCGGCCCTCGTCGAGGGCGGCGTCGAGGAGCGGGCGGCGGCCGCGCGGGACGAGGTGGCCGACCATGTCGTCCTGGTAGGAGGTGGGGCCGGTGTTGGGCCGCATCTGGGCGACGGAGACGTACCGCGTGCCGTCGAGGGTGGGAACCCAGAGCACGAGGTCCGCGAAGGAGAGGTCGGAGAGCAGCTGCCACTCCGAGACCAGCAGGTGGAGCCACTCGAGGTCGGACTCACTCAGAGCGGTGTGCTGGCGGACGAGGTCGTTCATGGAGGGCACAGGTGCGAGCGTACCTGCGGAATTGAGACGCGATGAACCTGGATCTCCCGGCGTTCGTGTTGGAGGATGGGCCGGGAAACACCGTGTCCATGTGGATGGACAGACGAGAATGGTCTAGTCCACAATGGCAGGGCACCATTACATGAAGACCTCCGCCCTCCCCGCACAGGAGGGTGGACGAGGTACCCGGCGCTCTCTGCCCTGACTGCGCCGAGACCTCCCATACGGCCGAGGGACCGCACACCCCCGGCCGGGCAACTCCGGGCTGCGGTGCCGGACGGGTTGAGGGTCCCGTCGGGCGCCGTAGCCCGCGGGTGTTTCCTGGGCCCGATCGGCCCCTCGCTTCAGTTCTGCGCCGGCGCCGGCGCCGGCCACGCCAGCATCGCCGCCTCCGCCACCGCCTCCAGCTCCGCCCTGGTCGCACCGTCCCTGGACTGCTGGGACATGCCCTGGATGACCGCTCCGTACAGCCGGGCGAGCGCGCACGCGTCGGTGTCCGCCGGGAGCTCGCCCGCGTCGACGCCCTGCCGGATCCGGGCCTCGAAGGACGCCAGATTGCTGTTGCGCCGCTCGCGCAGGGCCTGCTCGACCTCCGGGGTCGAGCAGTTGATCGCCGCGGAGATCATCAGGCAGCCGCGCGGATGGGACGGGTCGGTGAAGACGTCCGCCGCCTCCACGAGCATCCGGCCGAACGCCCCGCGCGCCGTCGACTCCTCCTCGAACGCCAGGCCGCCGTACGCGCCGTAACTGACGGCGTACGCCTGCACGACCTCCTCGAACAGGGCCTTCTTGTCGCCGAAGGCCGCGTAGAGGCTGGGCGCGCTGATGCCCATGGCGCGGGTGAGGTCGGAGACGGAGGTGGTCTCGTACCCGTGCTCCCAGAACGCCATCGTGGCCTGCTCCAGCGCCGTGAGGCGGTCGAAGGAGCGGGGTCGGCCGCGCTGCTTGGTCGTCATGGGACACATTCTATAGCGGCCGTTACGGAACGGTGGTACGGTTGTTTCTGTAACGACCGCTATGAAAGTGAGGGGGGCGTCCGATGGGTGCGCTCAAGGGGAAGACGGCACTGGTCACGGGCGGCAGCCGGGGCATCGGGCGGGGTATCGCGGAGCGGCTCGGCCGGGACGGCGCGCGGGTGGCAGTGCACTACGGGGCCAACGAGGCGGCGGCGAAGGAGACGGTCGCGGCGATCGAGGCAGCCGGCGGCGAGGCGTTCGCGATCGGCCAGGAGCTGGGGCTGCCGGGGGACGCGGAGGCGCTGTGGGAGCGGTTCGACGCCCACGCGGACGGGCTCGACATCCTGGTCAACAATGCGGGGATCGGGGCCTCGCGGCCGTTCACGACGATCGACGAGGCGGAGTACGACCGGCTCTTCGCGGTGAACACGAAGGCCCCGTTCTTCCTGGCGCAGCGGGGTGCCGAGCGGCTGCGTGACGGAGGCCGGGTCATCAACATCTCCACCGGGCTGAGCCACGCCGCGATGATGCCGGAACTGATCGCGTACGCGATGTCCAAGAGCGCCCTGGACACCTTCACCCGCTATCTCTCCAAGGTGCTGGGCGCGCGGGACATCACGGTGAACGCGGTGGCGCCGGGGATCGTGGACACGGACGTCAACGCGGACTGGCTGCGGGGGAACGAAGAGGCGTGGGCGGGCGCGGCGGCGCTGTCGGCGCTCGGGAAGGTCGGCACACCCGCGGACATAGCCGACGTGGTGGCCTTCCTGGCCTCGCACGACGGGCGCTGGGTGACGGGTCAGTGGATCGACGCCACGGGAGGGTCGATCGCCTGACGGGGGCTGGTGCTCCGGTGGCTGCTCGGGCCTCGCCGTTCGACGATGGGGAGGGTCCCGTCCGTCGGCTGGAAGGGCCTGAGCGGACGGCCTCGGCTCTGCTAGATTGAGCTTTGATTGGTCTATACCACCAGGCCCCTCACCAGCCCCTCACCAGATCGGCAGGCAAAGCGTGGAAGTTGTCATCGTCCCGGACGCCACGGCAGGCGGAGAGCTCATCGCGGACGGCATCGCCGGCCTTCTGCGTCGCAAGCCCGACGCCCTGCTCGGCGTTGCCACGGGTTCGACTCCGCTGCCCATCTACGAGGCCTTGATCGCCCAGGTCAAGGCCGGTTCCGTGGACGCCTCGCGCGCCCGGATCGCTCAGCTGGACGAGTACGTCGGACTGCCCACCGGGCACCCGGAGTCGTACCGCTCCACCGTGCTGCGCCAGGTCGTGGAGCCGCTCGGGCTCTCCCAGGAGGCCTTCATGGGGCCCGACGGTGCGGCGGAGGACGTCCAGGCGGCCTGCGAGGCCTACGACCAGGCGCTGCGCGACGCCGGCGGTGTGGACCTGCAGATCCTCGGCATCGGGACCGACGGGCACATCGGCTTCAACGAGCCGTGCTCCTCGCTCGCCTCACGGACGCGGATCAAGACGCTCACCGAGCAGACCCGGGTCGACAACGCGCGCTTCTTCGACAACGACATCGAGCAGGTGCCGCACCACGTCATCACCCAGGGCATCGGCACCATCCTGGAGGCCCGCCACCTGGTCCTCCTGGCCACCGGCGAGGGCAAGGCCGACGCCGTGGCCCAGACCGTCGAGGGCCCGGTCGCCGCGCTCGTACCGGCCTCGGCGCTGCAGCTGCACCCGCACGCCACGGTCGTCGTGGACGAGGCCGCCGCGTCCAAGCTGAAGCTCGCGGACTACTTCCGCCACACCTTCGCCAACAAGCCCTCCTGGCAGGGCATCTAGGGGGTGTCCGGCGGGGCTTCGTCCCCACGGCGAAGGGGCCCGGCACCTGGTTCAGGTGCCGGGCCCCTCTCGTACCGGTCTCAGAGTCCGGCGATGGCCTCCGCCGCCGCCCGGCCGCAGACCCGTGCCGCGCCGTGCGTGGCGATGTGGAGGGCGCCGCGGGGCTCCGCCTCGTTCAGGCCCATCTCCACCACGACCGTGTCCGGCCGGGCTGCGAGGAGGGCGTCCAGGGCCTCGGTCATCCACGGGTGCCGGTGGGCGTCCCGTACGACCGCGACGATCCGTCGCTCCCCGGCGGCGGCGAGGACCGCGTCCACCGCGGGCCGGTCGTACGCGCCCGTCTCGGTGCCGGGCAGCAGCCGCTCCAGCTCCGCCGCGACACCCCACGGCGTCTCGTCACCGACCGCGATGTTGGCGACCGGAGTGAAGGCGGCGACATAGGGAGCGCCGGTCATCGGGGTGTACGGCCGCTCCCCCGTCGTCCTCACGGCCCGGCGGGCGGCGACCAGCCCGATCTCGGTGCCGGGCGCGGTCCCCTCCTGCACTGCCGCGCCCGGCCCCGACACAGCCCCCCTGGCCCGGTGCGCCTGGGTCCAGGCCGCCAGGGCGCGTACACGCGCCGCGGCGTCGGCCAGCCGCTCCTCGGGCAGTTCACCGGTTCGTACCGCGTCGACCAGCGCGTCGCGCAGTCGCAGTACGGTGTCCTCGTCGGCCAGCCCGCCGCCGACGCAGATGGCGTCGGCGCCCGCGGCGATCGCGAGGACGGATCCACGCTCGATGCCGTACGTCGACGCGATGGCCTGCATCTCCATGCCATCGGTGACGATCAGCCCGTCGAAGCCCAGCTCCTTGCGCAGCAGACCGGTCAGGATCTGCGGGCTCAAGGTCGCCGGACGGTCCGGGTCGAGCGCGGAGAGCAGGATATGCGCGCTCATCACCGCTTTGGTACCCGCCGCGATCGCGGCGCGGAAAGGTACCAGCTCACGGGCGTGCAGTGTGTCCAGATCCACATCGATCCGGGGCATCGCGTGGTGGGAGTCCACGTTGGTGTCGCCATGCCCGGGGAAGTGCTTGGTGCAGGCGGCGACGCCGACGGCCTGGAGGCCTTCGACGTACGCCACGGTGTGCCGGGCGACCAGTTCGGGGCCGGGGCCGAAGGACCGGACGCCGATGACCGGGTTGTCGGCGTTGGAGTTCACGTCGGCCGAGGGCGCCCAGTTGAGGTCGACCCCGCACGCGGCGAGCCGGCGGCCGAGCTCCTCGGCCACGGCGCGGGTGAGGTCCACGTCGTCGACGGAGCCCAGGGCGTAGTTGCCGGGGAAGGAGGAGCCGTTCCGCACCTCCAGGCGGGTGACGTCCCCGCCCTCCTCGTCTATGGCGACGAGGACGTCGTCACGCTCGGCCCGCAGCTGTGCGGTGAGCAGGGCGAGCTGCTCGGGGGAGGCGATGTTCCGGCCGAACAGGCCGACGGAGGAGAGCCCCTCGCCGATCCTGCGGAGCAGCCAGTCGGGCGCCGTCGTGCCGACGAAGCCGGGCTGGAGGACGGTGAGCGCGTCGCGGGTCAGGGTGTCCGAGGCGCGTACGAGTGTGGTCATGGGGCGGCGTTATCCCTTCACCGCGCCGGCCGTCAGGCCGGCGGCCATCTTGCGCTGGACGAGGAGGAAGAGGATCACGATGGGGACGGCCATCATGGTGGAGCCCGCCATCATCGGGGCGTACTCCGTGCCGTTCTTCGTGATGAAGTTGGAGAGCCAGACGGTGGCCGTCTGGTTCTGCTGGCTCATCAGCATCAGCGCGTACAGGTACTCGTTCCACGCCTGGATGAAGCCGTAGACGGAAGTGGCGACCATGCCCGGGGCGAGCAGCGGGAAGACGACCCGGATGAAGGCGCCGGTGCGGGTGCAGCCGTCGACCTGGGCCGCCTCCTCCAGCTCCTTGGGGATGTTGACGATGAATCCGCGCAGCGTCCACACCGTGAAGGGGAGGATGAAGGTCAGGTAGGTGATGATCAGGCCGGTGAGCCTGTCGTACTGGCCGAGGTCGTTGAGCATGAGGAAGACCGGGATGATCATCGCGACCAGCGGGACCATCTGGACCGCCAGGATGCCGACGATCACGATCTTGCGGCCGCGGAAGGCGAACCGGGAGATGGCGAGGGCGGCCAGCATGCCGACGACGATGCCGATCAGGACGACGGCGGAGGAGACGATCAGGCTGCGTCCGACGGGTCCCCAGAAGTCCGCGATCTCCAGCGCGCGCTTGAAGTTCTCGAGCGTGAAGGTCGAGGGGAAGAAGTGCGGGTCGGGGTCGATGGCGTCCTTGGCCGGCTTGAACGCCGTGTTCAGCATCCAGTAGACCGGGAAGCCGACCGTCGCGACGACGAAGAGCCCGATGAGGTTCCAGCCGAGCTTGGACTTGCGGCGGCGGGTGACGGCGGGGGCCGCGGTGGTCGTGGTCACTCCACCTCTCCGATCTTGAGCATCTGACGCATGTACACGGCGACCACTCCGAGCAGCAGGACGACCGTGACGAGCGCGATCGCGGAGCCGGTGCCGTAGTCGTTGACGACGAACGCCTTGTCGAACGAGTACGTGGTGAGCAGCTGGAACTCGGCCTCGGGGTGGCCGTTGCGCATCACGTAGACCTGCGGGAAGACACCCATGTCCCAGATCACCGAGAGGGTCGTCAGCATGACGATGATCGGCTTGAGGATGGGCAGGGTGACGAAGCGGAAGACGCCCCAGGCTCCGGCGCCGTCGAGGCGGGCGGCCTCTTCGAGCTCCTTGGGGACCTGGGTGAGGCCGGCGCTCAGGGTGATGACGACGAAGGGCACGGCGCCCCAGACGACGAGCAGCATGATCACGGCGAGGCCCTGCGGCCCGCTGGCGAACCAGTTGTGGCCGATCATGTCGACGCCCGGCAGCCTGCTCAGCAGCCAATTGAGCACGCCGTAGTCGGCGTCGAAGAGCCACTTGAAGATGGCGGTGGCGACGATGATGGGCATGCCCCAGCTCGCCACGAGCGCGATGTTGATGAGGGCCTTGACCCAGCCGGAGACCTTCTGCAGCAGCAGCGCGATCATCATGCCGAGGACCATGGTGAGGACGACCGCGCCGACCGTGAAGATCACGGTGCGCAGGACGACGGTCCAGAACTCGCTGTCGGCGAGGATCTTGGCGAAGTTGGAGAAGCCGGCCGACTCCGCCTCCTGGAAGCCCCAGAGCTGCGGCTGTCCGAAGTGCTGGAAGGAGAGGGTGACCAGGCGCACGAGCGGATAGCCGAGCACCAGGAGCAGGACGAGCAGGCATGGCGCGAGCAGGAGCCAGGGGACTCCGCCTCCGCCGTTGGTGGGCTTCTTCCCCGGCTTCGGGGCACCGGCCCCGGGGCCGGATGGTGGCGATTGCCGCACCGGCGGCACCTTCGCGGTGGTTGTGTCTGCGGCACTCATCCCGTGCTCCTCAGCGATCCCTCTCGTGGTACGGGAAGCAGGGCCCCGTCGTCGTGACCGACGGGGCCCTGCTCATAGGTCACTTGGTGTTGATGACCTTGTCGATCGCGGCGTCCGCGTCCTTGGCGGCGGCCTCGACCGACTTCTTGCCGTTCGCGATGTCGATCAGCATCGTCTTGAGGATCTGGGCCTTCTCGACCTGACCCCAGCCCGGAGCGGTCGGGACGAACCAGCTGGACTCGGCGGCCGTGGCGGCGACCGTGGTGGCCGGGTCGTTCTTCAGCGGGGCGAGGTCCGCCTTGTTGTTGGGCAGGTTGCCCTTGGCGACGAGGCCCTTCTGGCCCTCGGCGCCGGTGAAGGCGTTGATCCACTCGGCCGCGACGCCCTGCGCCTTGGACTTGACCGGGATGGCCAGGTCGGAGCCGCCGAGGAAGACCGGGAGGTTCTTGCCGGACGGGCCGGGCATCACGAAGTTCTCGAGCTTGTCCGCCAGCCCGCCGACCTTGTCGCTCTTCGGGTCGGCCGCGGTGGCGCCCTCCCAGCCGGCGGCGAACATCGCGGCGGCGTTGCCCTGGCCGAAGACGACCGGGCGGTCGGCCTCGTCCTTGGTCTTGTCGCCGTGCATGTACTTGTCGAGGATGGTCTTGTACTCGTTGAGGCCCTTGAGGGACTCCGCCGAGGACAGGTTCGACTTCCAGGTCTCGCCGTCCTGCTTGGCGATGGAGCCGCCGGCCTCGAAGACGAAGGACATCGCGGCGTACCAGTCGGGCGACGGCTGGTACCAGGCGCTGAACTTGTCGCCCTTCTTCTTCTGGATGGCGTCGAGCGCGGCGGTCAGCTCGGCCCAGGTCTTCGGGGCGGCCTTGACGCCGACCTCGGCGGCGATGTCCTTGCGCCAGGTGCCCACGCGGCCACCGGCGTAGTACGGGACACCGTAGGTCTTGCCGTTGTAGGTGACCGAGTCCTTGAGGGCGTCGAGCCACTTGTCCGAGTTCTCGAACTTCGACGCGTCGACCTCGGCGAAGGCGCCCTTGGCCATGTAGCTGATCATCTCGGAGTTGCCCATCTCGACAACGTCCGGGGCCTTGTCCGTGGCGAGCACCGCGTCGAGCTTGGTGTTCTTGTCCGGCCAGCCGTAGTACTCGTGCTTGATCTTGATGCCCGGGTGCTTCTTGGTGACCGCGTCGTCGGCGGCCTTCACCAGGTCGGGCCAGTTGTTCTGGGCGTCGACCGTCAGCCAGACGGTGAGCTCCTTGGCGTCTCCGCCGGCGTTGTCCCCGCTCTTGTCCGAACCGCACGCCGCGATACCGACCATGATGCCCGCGACGCCGATCGCCGCGATGAGCTTGCGCTTCACGCCACCCTCCTCAGGGATGCCTGCAACCCCCCCACCGCGCGAAGACATACGTCGAGTAGTGCTCGTGGGGCTGGGACCTGGCCTTTAATGGTTTAGACCAGTACCCGGAGCTTGGCCTAGACCTTTAGGGGTGTCAAGGGTGTATAAGAAGGGCAGTCGCGTCCGTTATCGGACCGACACCTGAGGGAGGGCGACGACCCGTGACCGGTCCGTGCCACCATGTGAGCCGCGACAGACGGAGGAGCCGGTGACGGCAGCAGCACAGGAGTCGGGAAGGCAGGCCATGGCCACGGACGCGGGCAGTACGGAGAAAGACAGCGGGGTCACCACCCGCACCGCGCGCGTACCCAAGTACTACCGACTGAAGCGGCATTTGCTCGACATGACGGAGACCCTGCCGCCCGGCACACCGGTCCCGCCGGAGCGCACCCTCGCCGCCGAGTTCGACACCTCGCGCACCACCGTGCGCCAGGCCCTGCAGGAGCTGGTCGTCGAGGGTCGGCTGGAACGCATCCAGGGCAAGGGCACCTTCGTGGCCAAGCCCAAGGTCTCGCAGGCGCTCCAGCTCACCTCGTACACCGAGGACATGCGCGCCCAGGGCCTGGAGCCCACCTCGCAGCTGCTCGACATCGGGTACGTCACCGCCGACGACACCCTCGCCGGGCTGCTCGACATCTCGCCCGGCGGGCGCGTGCTGCGGATCGAGCGGCTGCGCCTCGCGAGCGGCGAACCGATGGCGATCGAGACCACGCACCTGTCGGCCAAGCGCTTCCCGGCGCTGCGGCGTTCGCTGGTGAAGTACACCTCGCTCTACACGGCGCTCGCCGAGGTGTACGACGTCCATCTGGCCGAGGCCGAGGAGACCATCGAGACCTCCCTCGCCACCCCGCGCGAAGCCGGCCTGCTCGGTACGGACGTCGGCCTGCCGATGCTGATGCTCTCCCGCCACTCGCTGGACGCGCAGGGCGAGCCGGTCGAGTGGGTACGGTCGGTCTACCGCGGCGACCGGTACAAGTTCGTGGCCAGGCTCCAGCGACCCAACGGCTGAGCGGAACACGCCACTTCGGCGTGAACCGATGCCCCGGCACATCCGTGAGGAGTGTCGGGGCATTGTCGTCTCGACCGGGCCGCACAGATCGACACCCGTCCGTTATTCGGACGGGGGTTCCATGGAGCGAAACAGTCCCCTAGATTTCACGCGCATTACGCAGGTGATCCATGCGATCCATGGTGTTCAGCGAGGGGACGGAGTCGCCGTATGTCTGAAGTGACACAAGGGAAACAACCGGTCGTCACACCGGTCCGTGTGGTGGTCGCGCTCTGTCTGATCGCGCCATTCGTGGCGATGCTCTGGGTGAGCTCGTACGCGAAGGTCGAACCGACCTTCGCCGGCATCCCGTTCTTCTACTGGTACCAGATGGCCTGGGTCGTCATCTCGACCGCGCTGACCATGATCGCTTACAAGCTGTGGCAGCGTGACCAGCGCGCCCGCAAGGAAGGTGCGTCGAAGTGAACGACGGCGTGAACGGCGTCGCACTCGCCGTCTTCATCTTCTTCTTCCTGGCCGTCACGGTCATGGGATTCCTCGCCTCGCGCTGGCGCAGAGCCGAGAACGAGAACAGCCTCGACGAATGGGGTCTGGGCGGCCGCTCGTTCGGTACCTGGGTGACCTGGTTCCTGCTCGGCGGCGACCTCTACACCGCCTACACCTTCGTCGCCGTTCCGGCGGCCATCTACGCGGCGGGCGCGGCCGGCTTCTTCGCCGTCCCGTACACGATCCTCGTGTACCCGCTGATCTTCACCTTCCTGCCCCGCCTCTGGTCGGTGTCGCACAAGCACGGCTACGTCACCACCTCCGACTTCGTCCGCGGCCGCTTCGGCTCCAAGGGCCTGTCGCTCGCGGTCGCCGTCACCGGCATCCTCGCCACCATGCCGTACATCGCGCTCCAGCTGGTCGGCATCCAGGCCGTCCTGGACGTGATGGGCGTGGGCGGCGGCGAGAACACGCACTGGTTCATCAAGGACCTGCCGCTGCTCATCGCCTTCGGTGTCCTCGCGGCGTACACCTACTCCTCGGGTCTGCGTGCCCCGGCGCTCATCGCCTTCGTCAAGGACACGCTGATCTACATCGTCATCGCGGTGGCGATCATCTACATCCCGATCAAGCTGGGCGGCTTCGACGAGATCTTCGCCAAGGCCGGCGAGGCGTACGCGACGATCAACCCCGCCACCGAAAAGCCGCGCGGCGCGCTGGTGCCGGGCGAGATGGGCCAGTGGGGCTACGCGACGCTCGCGCTCGGCTCGGCGCTCGCGCTCTTCATGTACCCGCACTCGATCACGGCGACGCTCTCCTCGCGCAGCCGTGACGTGATCCGCCGCAACACCACGATCCTGCCGCTGTACTCGCTGATGCTGGGCCTGCTGGCACTGCTCGGCTTCATGGCGATCGCCGCCGGTGTGAAGGTGACCAACGGTCAGCTCGCGATCCCGCAGCTGTTCGAGAACATGTTCCCGGACTGGTTCGCGGGCGTGGCCTTCGCCGCCATCGGCATCGGCGCGCTGGTGCCGGCCGCGATCATGTCGATCGCCGCCGCCAACCTCTTCACCCGCAACATCTACAAGGACTTCCTGAAGCCGGACGCCACGCCGGAGCAGGAGACCAAGGTGTCCAAGCTGGTGTCGCTCCTGGTGAAGGTCGGAGCGCTGGCCTTCGTCCTCACCATGGACAAGACGGTGGCGATCAACTTCCAGCTGCTCGGTGGCATCTGGATCCTGCAGACCCTCCCGGCGCTGGTCGGCGGTCTGTTCACCCGCTGGTTCCACCGCTGGGCGCTGCTCGCCGGCTGGGCCGTCGGCATGGTCTACGGCACGGCGGCGGCGTACGGCGTGGCCAGCCCGACCCAGAAGCACTTCGGCGGCTCGTCCGCCGAGATCCCGGGCATCGGCGAGATCGGCTACATCGGTCTCACCGCCTTCGTGATCAACGTGATCGTCACCGTCGTCCTCACCTTCGTCCTGAAGGCCGTCAAGGCCCCTGAGGGCATCGACGAGACCTCTCCGTCGGACTACACGGCGGACGCGGGCGACGCCGGCGTCAAGACGCTCCCCAAGGTCGGCGCCGGTCACTGACCGTTCCGGTACACGCGAGGGCCCGGGGTCTCCGAGAGGAAACCCCGGGCCCTTCGCCGTACCCCCGAGGCAGACTTCACTCATGGACTTCACCATCAGGGCGGTACGGCCCGAGGAGTACGAGGCCCTCGGCGAGATCACCGCGCGCGCCTTTCTCGACGACGGACATCTCGACTTCGGCGAGGACGACTCCTATCTGCATCTGCTGCGGGACGTGGCCAGGAGGGACGCCGAGGCGGAGGTGCTGGTGGCGGTGGACCGCGTCGGCACGGTGCTCGGCGGCGTGACCTTCGCCATGGGCGGCGGGGAGTGGGCCGACATCGCGGGCGAGGGAGAGGCCGAGTTCCGGATGCTCGCCGTGGGGAAGGACGCCCGGGGCCGAGGTGTCGGCGAGGCGCTCGTACGGTTCTGTGTGGAGCGGGCCCGGGAGACCCCGGAATGCCGGCGGCTGGTGCTCTCCACCCAGTCGAACATGGCCTCCGCGCACCGGATCTACGAGCGGATGGGCTTCGTCCGTACCCCTGAACGGGACTGGAAGCCGCTCGCCGACATGGATCCCCTGTACACGTACGGCTTGGAGCTCTGAGCCACCAACGACACAACATGTGGGGGGTGCTTCGAGGAGCGCCCCCCACATGTATGCTCGTGCTCGCTGTCCTCGCAGGGGAATCCGGTGCAAATCCGGAACTGTCCCGCAACGGTGTGGTTTCTGTGTGCTTGCACACCGGCCGAGTCCGAAGACCTGTGGACAGCGCGCCCGGTCCTTCCGTTCCGGGTGCACAGACGTCCGGGCCTCGCGGAGTGGGCCGCGGCGCGGCGCTGCCCTGCGTACGGGCGCGCCGCCGCCCGCCTTCCCCCGCCGGCCCCGAGCCGAGCGAGGGAGAGCCCCCACGTGACCATCGCGCCCGCCGATCCGGCCGTAGCGATCGAGAGCGACGGACCCGGGACCGTACTTCTGCGGACCCTGACCGACGTCACCGCCGATCTCCTCGACACCGACCCCGGCAAGGTCGCCGCAGCCGCGCTGCGTGGCCGCAACGCCGGTTCGGACGAGGCCGAGCTGCGCGAGCTGGCCACGGAGGCGGCCGCCGGTCTGATCGCCGAGGACCCGGCGTACTCCCGGCTCGCAGCCCGGCTCCTGACGATCACCATCGCCGACGAGGCGGCCGGACAGGGCGCGTACTCCTTCTCCGCCTCGGTCGCCGTCGGTCACCACGAGGGCCTGATCGCCGACCGCACCGCCGAGTTCGTCCGGCTGCACGCCGAGCGGCTGGACACGCTCATCGACGCGGACGCGGACGACCGCTTCGGCTACTTCGGTCTGCGCACCCTCTTCTCCCGCTACCTGCTGCGCCACCCGATCACCCGCAAGGTGATCGAGACCCCGCAGCACTTCATGCTGCGCGTCGCCTGCGGTCTGGCCGAGGACGACTCCACCCACGCGCTGGACGAGGTCGCGGCGCTGTACGGGCTGATGAGCCGGCTCGACTACCTGCCCTCCTCCCCCACGCTCTTCAACTCCGGCACCCGCCACCCGCAGATGTCCTCCTGCTATCTGCTGGACTCCCCGCTGGACGAGCTGGACTCGATCTACGACCGCTACCACCAGGTCGCCCGCCTGTCGAAGCACGCCGGTGGCATCGGGCTCTCGTACTCCCGCATCCGCGCCCGCGGTTCGCTGATCCGCGGCACCAACGGGCACTCCAACGGCATCGTGCCGTTCCTGAAGACGCTCGACGCCTCCGTCGCCGCCGTGAACCAGGGCGGTCGGCGCAAGGGCGCGGCCGCGGTCTACCTGGAGACCTGGCACGCGGACATCGAGGAGTTCCTGGAGCTCCGTGACAACACGGGCGAGGACCAGCGCCGTACGCACAACCTGAACCTCGCGCACTGGATCCCGGACGAGTTCATGCGCCGGGTCAACGCGGACGCCGACTGGTCGCTGTTCTCCCCGGCCGACGTGCCCGAGCTTGTCGACCTGTGGGGCGAGGAGTTCGACGCCGCGTACCGGGCCGCCGAGGCGAAGGGCCTGGCCCGCAAGACCATGCCGGCCCGTGACCTCTACGGCCGGATGATGCGGACCCTGGCCCAGACCGGCAACGGCTGGATGACCTTCAAGGACGCCTCGAACCGTACGGCCAACCAGACGGCCGAGCCGGGCCACACGGTCCACTCCTCCAATCTCTGCACGGAGATCCTGGAGGTCACGGACGACGGCGAGACGGCGGTCTGCAACCTGGGCTCGGTCAACCTCGGTGCCTTCGTCGTCGGTTCGGACATCGACTGGGAGCGGCTCGACGCGACCGTCCGTACGGCCGTCACGTTCCTCGACCGGGTCGTGGACATCAACTTCTACCCGACCGAGCAGGCCGGCAACTCCAACGCCCGCTGGCGCCCGGTGGGCCTGGGCGCGATGGGTCTCCAGGACGTCTTCTTCCAGCTGAAGCTGCCCTTCGACTCCCCTGAGGCGCGCGCGCTGTCCACCCGTATCGCCGAGCGGATCATGCTCGCCGCGTACGAGGCGTCCGCCGACCTCGCCGAGCGCAACGGCCCGGTGCCGGCCTGGGACAAGACCCGCGCGGCCCGCGGTGTCCTGCACCCCGACCACTACGACGTCGAGCTCAACTGGCCCGAGCGCTGGGCCGCGCTGCGCGAGCGGATCGCCGCCGTCGGGATGCGCAACAGCCTCCTCCTCGCCATCGCGCCGACCGCGACCATCGCCTCGATCGCGGGCGTGTACGAGTGCATCGAGCCGCAGGTCTCCAACCTGTTCAAGCGCGAGACGCTCTCCGGCGAGTTCCTCCAGGTCAACTCCTACCTGGTCGACGAGCTGAAGAAGCTCGGCGTGTGGGACGCGCAGACCCGTGAGGCGCTGCGCGAGTCCAATGGCTCGGTGGCCGGCTTCACCTGGGTCCCGGCCGAGGTGCGCGAGCTGTACCGCACGGCGTGGGAGATCCCGCAGCGCGGCCTGATCGACATGGCGGCGGCCCGTACGCCGTTCCTCGACCAGTCGCAGTCCCTGAACCTGTTCCTGGAGACGCCGACGATCGGCAAGCTGTCGTCGATGTACGCGTACGCCTGGAAGCAGGGCCTGAAGACGACGTACTACCTGCGCTCCCGCCCGGCGACGCGGATCGCCCGCGCGGCCCAGGCCGCGACGCCGACCGCCGCCACCATCCCCGTCCAGCAGGTCGCCGACCCCGACGCCGTCGCCTGCTCCCTTGAGAACCCCGAGTCCTGCGAGGCCTGCCAGTAATGAGCTCCAACGAACAGAAGAACCTCCTCGACCCGGGCTTCGAGCTGACTCTCCGCCCCATGCGCTACCCGGACTTCTACGAGCGCTACCGGGACGCGATCAAGAACACCTGGACGGTGGAGGAGGTCGACCTCCACTCGGACGTCGCCGACCTCGCCAAGCTGACGCCGGGTGAGCAGCACATGATCGGCCGTCTGGTCGCATTCTTCGCGACCGGTGACTCGATCGTCTCCAACAACCTCGTGCTGACGCTGTACAAGCACATCAACTCCCCCGAGGCGCGGCTGTACCTCTCGCGCCAGCTGTTCGAGGAGGCCGTGCACGTCCAGTTCTATCTGACGCTGCTCGACACCTACCTGCCCAACCCGGACGACCGCGCCGCCGCGTTCGCCGCCGTCGAGAACATCCCCTCCATCCGCGAGAAGGCGCAGTTCTGCTTCAAGTGGATGGACTCGGTCGAGAAGATCGACCGGCTGGAGACGCAGGCCGACCGCCGTCGCTTCCTGCTGAACCTGATCTGCTTCGCCGCGTGCATCGAGGGCCTGTTCTTCTACGGCGCCTTCGCCTACGTGTACTGGTTCCGGTCCCGCGGTCTGCTGCACGGGCTCGCGACCGGCACCAACTGGGTGTTCCGCGACGAGACGATGCACATGAACTTCGCCTTCGAGGTCGTGGACACCGTCCGCAAGGAGGAGCCCGAGCTCTTCGACGACGCGCTCCAGCAGCAGGTCACCGACATGCTGAAGGAAGCCGTCGAGGCGGAGCTCCAGTTCGGCCGCGACCTGTGCGGCGAGGGCCTGCCGGGCATGAACACCGAGTCCATGCGCGAGTACCTCCAGTGCGTCGCCGACCAGCGCCTCCAGCGCCTGGGCTTCGCCCCGGTCTACGGCTCCGAGAACCCGTTCGCGTTCATGGAGCTCCAGGGCGTCCAGGAGCTGACGAACTTCTTCGAGCGCCGCCCGTCGGCCTACCAGGTCGCGGTCGAGGGTTCGGTGGACCTGGACGAGGACTTCTAGGTCCCGGCCGTAGATGAACGAAGGGCCCCGCTCCGGGGGAGCGGGGCCCTTCGTCATGCACTCGTACGACAGCGAGGATCAGTCGTTCGGGACGGTCTCGTAGCGCGGGGTGCCCTCTTCCATCTGGCGCAGCGCGTCCTTGCGGTCGCGCTTGGAGAGGCGGTCGATGTACAGGTAGCCGTACAGGTGGTCCGTCTCGTGCTGGAGGCAGCGGGCGAAGTAGCCGGTGCCGCGGACCTTGATCGGGTTGCCCTGGGCGTCCTGGCCGTGGACCTCGGCGACGTCCGGGCGGGCCAGCGAGGCGTACGCGGTCGGGACCGACAGGCAGCCCTCGTTGGAGTCGTCCAGGACGCGGCGGTCGGCCGGCAGGTCCTGGAGCACCGGGTTGACGACGACACCGGTGTGCCGCATGCCCTCGTCGTCGGGGCAGTCGTAGACGAAGACCTTGAGGTCCACACCGATCTGGTTCGCGGCGAGGCCCACGCCCTCGGCCGCCTTCTGGCTGGCGAACATGTCGTCGATCAGCGCGGCGAGCTCGTCGCCGAACTCCGTGACCTCCTTGCACTCCTTGTGGAGCACCGGGTTGCCGACGACCGTGATCGGGCGCACCGTGCCGCGCTCGCGGTACGCGAGCTCACGCGCCTCGCAGTCCTCCGTGTCGACGACGAAACCGTCGTTGATCTGCTCGTCAGTCTCCTGCTGCGCCATTCCGCCGCACGCCTTCCTCAGAACCCCAGTCGATGGTCCCGTACAGCCTAAGGGCATGATCCGGGCAGTTCAGCAGACCTCTTCGAGATCCCGCCACTCGCGGCTGTCGGGGCTGTCAGCCACCCAGCCGTCGAGGAGCCCGCGGACCAGGCCGACGGGCGCGGCGATCCCGCACTCCCGTTCGGGGACCCAGAGCTCGCCGGGCGAGCGGTGACCGAGGGGGCCGGGGTGGCCCGGTTCGCTGTGGTCGTGGGGGTCGAGATGTTCGCCCTCGCCCTCGGCGCTGGGCATCGTCGACTCGGAGCAGGCGCGACAGAGCAGTCGGACCGACGAGGACCAGTCCTCGGCGGCGAATCCGGCGTCCGCGGCGAGCTGCTCCAGGGCGTCGCGGTCGGCCTCGGTGGCGGCCTCCAGGAGGACCACCCAGGTGGGGACGGGCGAGGGGGCCCACAGCTCGATCTCGTCGAAGACGGGGTAGGAGGGGCCCGCGGTGGTGGTGCGCTCACCGTTGGGCACGCCGTCGTGGAGGACGACCTCGCCCCAGCGCCGGCCGGAGGACGGCAGCGGGATGGACAGCACCTCGATACGGGCCGGGTCGAGCCTGCGGCCCCACACGACCTCGGCCTCGCCCTCGGGCGAGAGCCGGACGGCGGCGCTGCCGAGCTCCATGCCGGCGGGCTCACCGGTCCCCGCGGAGGCCCCGGGCACCTTCAGTCCGTACGCCTGCCAGGCGCGGCGGGCCAGCGGCCAGTCCTGGAGCGCGGTGGCGGCGATGCCGACGTTCCACCAGTCCGGGGCGCCGGTCTCCTTGTCGAGGAGCGCGACGGCGCGCAGCCCGGCGGCCCGCGCCTGCTCCCAGTCGTGCCGGAACTTGTGCAGCAGCGCCAGGTTGAACCAGGACTCCGAGAGCCAGGGCTCCAGATCCGCCGCGCGCGTGAGCAGCGCGCCCGCGTCCTCGTACCGGCCGTCACCGATCAGCGTGAACGCGCGGTCGGTGGCCTGCCGCCACGAGGCGGAGGGCCGATGCCGTACCTTCCCGAAGATCCTCACGATTCCCGCCTGCCGGTCGCTTCACCCTCTTGTTCGCATCCAACCATGCCCGGTTGGACGCGCGCTCATTACCCATGGGTTACCCAGGAGGGACAGGGGTGACGCCGCCCCTTGCCAGGACTCTGGCGAGGGTTTCGACGACCTTCGGCTGGTGGTCGCGGGCCGTGGACAGGCGGAGCCTTTCGAGAGCGGCGAGCGCCCCGCCGGCGCTGTCGCCCGCGAGGTCGTCATAGGCGTTGACGGTACGGACGATCCGGGCGGGCAGGGGTTGGTCGCGGTACGGATCGGCCTGCCGTTCCACGACGACGGCCACGGCCGCGGGAACCCCGGTCTGACGGACGACCGCGCCGCCGAGGAGGGCGATCCGGCGCTGCTCCTCGGCCGGGAGGAGAGCCGTGGCGCCTTCGGGGACGGGGTCGACGAGGGAGAGCTGCCCGATGTCGTGCATGAGCGCCGCGTACTCCAGGACGGCCAGCTCGGACCCGGAGAGCCCCAGCTCGCGCCCGACGGCACCACTGAGGGCGGCGACGCGGTGGGCGTGCCCGGGGGCGGTGTAGCCGGCGATCTCGGTGGCGCGGGCGAGGGAGGCGATGGTCTGCCGGTTGGTGGTGCGCACGGCCGCGTACCGCCGGAACGAGACCTGGGTGAGCAGCAGCGGTACGCAGAAGACGGGCAGCGCCCAGAGCCCCGCGGCGGCCACTCCGAGGGCGATCACGGTGCCGGTGGCGCAGACCGCGGAGCCGATGCCGAGGAGAGCGCGCAGCTCGTCGCGCAGGAGAGGGCCGTACGGGTAGCGGGTGCGGGCCCGGAGCATCAGGGCGCCGAGCACTGCGTCGCACAGGGCGGTGAGGACGAGCAGAAGCAGCAGGTAGAGGGCGTAGGAGGGGCCCTGGCCGAGGTACTGGGTGAGCCCGCCCGAGTTGTAGAGCGGCTGGAAGCAGAGGGCGGCGAAGGCGACGGTGAGGATGCGCCGCGCCAGGTGGTCCAGGTCCGGGCCCTTGCCGCGGGCGATGTGCGGAACGATCCCGGCGAGCCCGGCCGCGACGACGACGGCGATGATCTGGAGGACGCCGTGGGTGGTGATGCGGCCCGCGCTCTCGCCGAGCAGGGCGTACGCGAGGGCTCCGGCGGCGGCGATCGGCGCGGGCTCCCTGCCCCGGAGCTCGCCGAGCACGGGCGGGGCGCCCCAGCGGGCGAGCTCGCCGAGCGCGATGAGCACGCCGAAGGCGAGGGCGTGACCGGGCTCGTCGATCCCGTGCCAGAGCGTCGAGGCGAATCCGGCGACGGTGAGGACGAGCGCGGTCCCGTGGACCGCGCCGACGGTGACCGCCCCGGGCCTCATGCGCGCCCACCGGGCGGGACGTGGGCCTTCGGCGCCGAGGGGCCTGCGCGGCGGGCCGCGGCGCCGCGGGCGCGAGCGGCGGCGGACGGGACGGCGTCCGCGCGGGGCGCCCGGACGTGGGCGGGAGCCGGGGGCACGGGATCGGGCGCGTCGCCCGCGCCGGAGTTCCGCACGGGATCGGGCGGGTCACCCGCGCCGGCGCTCCTCGCCGGCGGAACGCCCGCGGCCGGGAGCGGTGGCTCGTCGGCCGTGACGGCCGTCTGCCAGCCGTGAAGGTCGAGCGCCCGGACCAGGGCCCGTACCATCCGCGGGTCGAAATGCGTGCCCGCGCACCGCTCCAGCTCCGCCACCGCCGTCCCCACCGGCCGCGCCCTGCTGTAGCACCGGGTCGACGTCATCGCGTCGAAGGCGTCGGCGACCGCCACCACCCGGGCGAACTCCGGGATCTGGGCGCCCCTGAGCCCGTACGGGTAGCCGCTCCCGTCCATCTTCTCGTGGTGGTGCAGGATCGCCGCCCGTGCCTCGCCCAGGAAGCCGATGCCCCGGACCATCTCGTGTCCGTACTCCGGGTGCAGTTCGATGATCCGGCGCTCCTCGGGTGTCAGCGGCCCGTCCTTCGTCAGCACCCGGGTCGGTACGCCGAGCTTGCCCACGTCATGGAGGATCCCCGCGAAGCGGAGGATCTCCAGGCGCTCCTCCGCCATCCCCAGCTCACGGGCGATCAGCACGGAGGCACGGCCGACCCGTTCGCTGTGTCCCCGGGTGTACTTGTCCTTGATGTCGACGGCCTGGACCAGAGCGCGGATCGTCGCCTGGTGCGCGGCGCGTTCGCGGTGGTACTGGGCGAAGATCCAGCACGAGATGTACATCGGCAGCAGGACGAAGAGCGCGGCGACGGGACCGTACGTACTGCGCCACAGCACCGCCATCATCAGCCCGGCGAGCCCGTGCACGGCGTGCGGGGCGAGGGCGCGGACGAAGAGGCCGCGCCAGGCGGTGCCCGGGGCGAGGCCCTCGGCCGTCGTCCGGATTCCGCCGTCGAGGGCGGTCAGGACCAGGCAGAAGGTGAGCGCGGAGGCCCCGGCCGGCAGCAGGACGTACGGGAAGTCGGGGGTGTGCGTCCCGTGGCCGAGGACGTCGTCGCAGCTCAGGACGGCGGCGACCAGGGAGGCGGTCCAGACGGCGAGCACGAGCTGACCGGCCCGCCACAGCCGGCGTACGCCTGCCGGGCGCTGCTCGACGCGGGAGAGCAGCGCTCCGGGCAGCGCCGTCAGCGCGGCGGCGGAGGGCGGCAGGAGCAGCGCCGAGGCGAGCAGGACCGGAAAGAACGATCCGGCTCCCAAGGGCACCGAGCCGCCCAGCGCCCGGCCGAGCAGCGGGCAGCGGCCGGGTAACTCGCACCCGGCGTACAGGGCGGCGAGCAGCGCGACGGTGCCCCAGGGGGTCTGCGCGCCGGGGCTCAGGGTGAACAGAACGCACCCGGCGGCGCCGAGGAGGGCGCAGCCGATGTACACCCGTGCCGCTCGTGGAATCGCCATCACGCCCATCACGCCTGTCACGCTAGCGAGTTGGGCGGCGCGTGAGGGCGGTCGGCGACCGATTCGCACCATCGAGTGATACAAGCTGATGAACGCATGAGGGCCGCCGCGATCACCTCGCGACGGCCCTTCAGGCAGAATCGGCGGTCACTCCTGGACGGTCGCCGTGATGTCCATGTCCTGCTCGGGCACCAGCTGGCCCGAGCGGATGAGGTCGATCCGGCCCATCACCTTGGCCCGCAGATCGGTGGGCACGTCGTCACTGCCGCAGCAACGCTTGACGAGCTTCTTCACCGCCTGCTCCAGTCCGTACTTCTCCAGGCACGGGGAGCACTCCTCGAAGTGCACCTCGAACTTGGTGCAGTCACTGTCGGGCATCTCATGGTCGAGGAACTCGTAGAGATGGTCCAGGACCTCTGAGCAATCCGTCTCGTGCGGCTCTCCGCAGCTCATGAGCCCGAGCCTTTCAGATCGTTCGACGACTCTCCGGCGCCCGCGGGAACGAGCCCGCGATCGCGAGCGTAGTCCTCGAGCATGCCGCGCAACTGGCGGCGGCCCCGGTGCAGTCGGGACATCACCGTACCGATGGGTGTACCCATGATGTCCGCGATCTCCTTGTACG
Organism: Streptomyces sp. NBC_01353; assembly: GCF_036237275.1. Classification (GTDB taxonomy): domain Bacteria; phylum Actinomycetota; class Actinomycetes; order Streptomycetales; family Streptomycetaceae; genus Streptomyces. Next base: position 3,093,013 of record NZ_CP108352.1, read on the forward strand.
CAAAGCCCTCGACATCCGCGAGATAGACGGCGATGCGGAATTCCTCGGGGATCGCCTGGAGCGCTTCCTTCACGTCGGAGTCCGGCAGGTGGTCGAGAGCCTGGGACTCGGCGGAGCGCAGACCGGTCGACATGTGCGACTCGGCGCGGGCGAGCTGCCAGTCCTCGATCTCCTCGGCGGCGCTGCGCTGGGGCTCACGCTGCTTCTTGCGGTACGAGTTGATGAAGGTGTTGGTCAGGATGCGGTACAGCCACGCCTTCAGATTCGTACCCTCGCGGAACTGGTGGAACGAGCCGTACGCCTTGGCATACGTCTCCTGCACCAGGTCCTCGGCGTCCGCGGGATTGCGCGTCATACGCAGCGCGGCGGAGTACATCTGGTCGAGGAATCCGAGGGCGTCCCGCTCGAAGCGCGCGTTGCGCTCCGCGGTCGTCTCCTCGGGGCCGTCGTCGGTCCCTGTGTCGGTCCCAGTGACCGGACCCACCTCCTCCAGCGCTGCGGCGAACCCGAATGCGGACCCGCTCGATTCGGAGGATAGACGAGGAACCGCTCCGCCCGCCGCCCGAATAGGGGCGGTCTTGGGAGCGGGCAGCACTGTCCAGTCGAGGTCAGCGGCCTGCGCGCGCTCGGGGCAGATGGTCGAACCCATGCGACGGACTCCCTCTTCCTTGCTCTCACACCGACATGCGTGACAACCGTGGTCGCACGCTCAACATTCCCGGAGTGACGCGACCCACGAGGTGACTTCTTCGACGATGAGTTCGAGGGTCCCGTCCGGTGTGACGGGGGCGCGCTTGGCGACGGCGAAGCTGTGATCGCCATACGGCACTTCGACAAGTCGGTACGGCCCTTCGGGGAACTCCTCGGGCTTCCCGAAGGCGTCGTTGCCGCCCTGGACGACCAAAGTGGGCAGGCCCGTCCCGAGCAGTTCGTCGGCCCGCGAGCTCTCCGGCCGGCCCGGCGGGTGCAGCGGGAAGCTCAGGGCGAGCACGGCGGCGGCCCCGAGCTCCTTCCCGGTCCGGCAGGCGACCCGGGCGCCGGCGCTGCGGCCTCCGGCGATCACGGGGAGGCCGGGCTTCGTGAGCGCGGGCCAGATCCCGCGCCATCCGACGTCCAGGGTCTTCGGCGCGGGCGCCACCTTCTTCCCGGCGACCCGCCACGGCTGCTCGACGAGCGCCACCGTCACCCCCTGCGCCGGCAGTGTCCCGGCGAGGGCCTGGAGGTCCCGCGCCTCGATCCCGCCCCCGGCCCCATGGCTGAGGGCCAGGACCGTCCACGGCTTCTTGCCGGGGTGCCAGGTGATCCGGGCGTCCCCGGCGTCGGTCGTCACGTTCTCGCTCTTGGTCACGCGCCCATCCTGCCGCGCGGGACCGTCCGGGGCGGCGCTCAGAACAGCGTGCCGACCTCCGGGCCCTCCAGCTCGGTCAGGAGCTCCGGGCCGTTGTTGCGGACGTTGCTGACCGCCGTGGCCACCGGGTACGCCCGCATCAGGCCCTCCGGCGGGGCCGCAAGCAGCCCGCGCAGGTCCTCCACGTCGGTGTGCCGCGGGTCCAGCCACGCGTCCCAGCGGTCCGGGGACAGCATCAGCGGCATCCGGGGGTGGATGTCCGCGAGCGAGTGAGGACCCGCCTCCGGGGCGACGCCCAGCGGTCCCTTCTCCGCCTCCGTCGTGATCACGGAGCACGTCACCCACCACGCCGACGGGTGGTCGTCGGGCAGTGTGCGGTCGCGCCAGAACTCGTAGAGTCCGGCCATCGCGAAGACCGAGCCGTCCGCCGGGGTCACGAAGTACGGCTGCTTCCGCGGCCGCTTCTTCTTTCCCTCGACCTCCAGGTCCCGCTCGCCCGAGCCGGTCACCCACTCGTAATAGCCGTCGGCGGGCAGGATGCACCGCCGCGCGGAGAAGGCCCGCTTGAACGACGGCTTCTCGGCGATCGTCTCCGCCCGCGCGTTGATCATCCTGGCCGCGCCCTCCGGCGACTTCGACCAGGACGGCACCAGACCCCACTTCAATGTCCGCAGCTGGCGAACCGGGCGTGGTGAATCCGCGTCTTTCAGGGGGCGTTCCAGGACCGCGTAGACCTCCTTGGTCGGGGCCACGTTCCAGTCGGGAGCCAGGGTCTCCTCGGGCTCCCACTTCTCGACCTCGAAGACACCCACCAGGTCCTCGGGCCGACGACTCGCTGCATACCGTCCGCACATACGTGCCACACTGCCACGATCCCCGACCCCGCTGAGGAGCCGATCCAGAAAATGAACGAAGTCCTCGGCACGCAGCCCGCCCCGGAAGAGTGGCTGGTGATCGTCACCGGCGTGGCCGCGCTGCTCGTCACCGTGCCCCGCGCGATATGGCGGCTGTCCCGCAACGCCATCACCATCGCCCACGAGGGCGGCCACGGTCTGATCGCCCTCGTCACCGGCCGCCGGCTGCAGTCCATCCGGCTCCACTCGGACACCAGCGGCCTCACGGTCTCCCGCGGCCGCCCGACCGGCATCGGCATGATCCTCACCGCCGCCGCCGGCTACACCGCCGCCCCGCTGCTCGGCCTCGGCGGCGCCTGGCTGCTGGCCGACCACCGGATCACGTTGCTGCTCTGGCTGGCCACCGCGCTCCTGCTGGCCATGCTCGTGATGGTCCGCAACGCGTACGGGATCTTCACCGTGCTGATCACGGGCGCCGCGTTCCTCCTGGTGTCCTGGCTGACCGGCCCGGACGTCCAGTCGGCTTTCGCGTACTCCGTCGTCTGGTTCCTGCTCCTCGGCGGCGTCCGGCCCGTGTTCGAGCTCCAGGGCAAGCGGCGCCACGGCGGCGCGCCGGACTCGGATGCCGACCAGCTCGCCCGTCTCACCCATGTCCACCCGGCGCTCTGGCTGTTCCTCTTCCACGCCGTCTCGATCTGTTCCCTGATCGGCGGAGGCCGCTGGCTGCTGGGGCTGTAGTCGGTGCGGGCCCCACTAAAGTGAGGGCATGACCGAAACCTCCTCGCACACCGACCTGCAGACCGACCCCTGGCCCGCCCCGCACGCGAGCGGTCCTGTCGACGCGACCGTCACCGTGCCCGGATCGAAGTCGGTCACCAACCGCGGCCTGGTCCTCGCCGCGCTCGCCGCCGAGCCGGGCTGGCTGCGCCGCCCGCTGCGCTCCCGCGACACGCTGCTGATGGCCGAGGCGCTGCGCACGCTGGGCGTGCGGATCGAGGAGGGCGTGGGCCCGGACGGTACGGGCGAGGCGTGGCGGATCATCCCGGCCGCGCTGCGCGGCCCGGCCACGGTGGACGTCGGCAACGCCGGTACGGTCATGCGCTTCCTGCCCCCGGTCGCGGCCCTCGCCGACGGCCCGGTGCACTTCGACGGCGACGCCCGCTCCCACGAACGGCCGCTGCACGGCGTGATCGACGCGCTGCGTGTGCTCGGCGCCCGGATCGACGACGACGGGCGCGGCGCGCTGCCGATGACCGTGCACGGCGGCGGGGCGCTGGACGGCGGCCCGGTGGAGATCGACGCCTCCTCGTCCTCGCAGTTCGTCAGCGCGCTGCTGCTCTCCGCGCCGCGCTTCAACCAGGGCGTGGAGGTGCGCCATGTCGGCGCGAACCTGCCCTCCATGCCCCACATCCGGATGACCGTCGACATGCTGCGCGTGGTCGGCGCCCAGGTCGACGAGCCGGAGACCGGTGGCGAGCCGAACGTCTGGCGGGTCTCTCCTTCCGCCCTGCTCGGCCGGGACCTGACCGTAGAGCCCGATCTGTCCAACGCCCAGCCGTTCCTGGCCGCGGCCCTGGTCACCGGGGGCCGGGTCACCGTCCCGGACTGGCCGGCGCGAACCACTCAGCCCGGTGACGCGCTGCGCGAGATCTTCACCGAGATGGGCGGCTCCTGCGAGCTGACCGAGGCGGGTCTCACCTTCACCGGCACCGGCCGGATCCACGGCATCGACGTCGACCTGAGCGAGGTCGGCGAGCTGACGCCCGGCATCGCGGCGGTCGCGGCGCTGGCCGACTCCCCCTCCACCCTGCGCGGCGTCGCCCATCTGCGGCTCCACGAGACGGACCGCCTGGCGGCCCTGACCAAGGAGATCAACGAGCTCGGCGGCGATGTCACGGAGACCGAGGACGGTCTGCACATCCGCCCGCGCCCGCTGCACGGCGGTGTCTTCCACACGTACCACGACCACCGCATGGCGACGGCGGGCGCGATCATCGGCCTCGCGGTCGAGGGCGTGGAGATCGAGAACGTGGCGACGACCGCCAAGACCTTGCCCGACTTCCCCAGGATGTGGACCGAAATGCTCGGAGTCTGATCCATGCGGCGCTACGGCAAGCACACCGACGAGGACGACATCCGCCAGCGGCCCAACCGCAAGGGCAACCGTCCCCGTACCAGCATCCGTCCCAAGCACGAGGACGCGGTCGAGGGCATGGTCCTCACCGTGGACCGGGGCCGGCTCACGGTCCTCGTCGACGACCGGGTCGTTCTGGCGATGAAGGCCCGCGAGCTGGGCCGCAAGGCCGCGGTCGTCGGCGACCGGGTCTCGCTCGTGGGCGATCTGTCCGGCGAGAAGGACACGCTGGCCCGGATCGTACGGATCGGTGAGCGCAGTTCCGTGCTCCGCCGTACCGCCGACGACGACGATCCGTTCGAGCGCGTGGTCGTGGCCAACGCCGACCAGCTGGCGATCGTCACCGCGCTCGCCGACCCCGAGCCCCGCCCGCGGCTGATCGACCGCTGTCTGGTCGCCGCGTACGACGGTGGGCTGACCCCGCTCCTCGTCCTGACGAAGTCGGACCTGGCCAAGCCTGACGAGCTCCTGGAGATGTACGGCGCGCTCGGCGTGCCGCATGTGGTCACCACCCGCGACGAGTTCGTGGACGGGGTCGCCGCCGAGCGGGTGCACGAGCACCTCAAGGGGCGGACGACCGCGTTCGTCGGGCACTCAGGTGTCGGCAAGACGACCCTGGTCAATGCCCTGGTCCCGGCGGACCGGCGGCGGACCACGGGTGTCGTCAACGCGGTGACGGGCCGCGGCAGGCACACCACCACCTCGGCGCTCGCCCTGCCGCTCGACGACAAGGAGGGCGGCTGGGTCATCGACACCCCGGGCGTGCGCTCCTTCGGCCTGCACCACGTCGACCCGTCCCGGGTGATCCTCGCCTTCCCCGATCTCGTACCGGGTACGGAGAACTGTCCGCGGGCCTGCAGCCACGACGAGCCGGACTGCGCGCTGGACACGTGGGCGGCCGAGGGGCACGCCGATCCGGCGCGGCTGTATTCACTGCGCCGACTGCTCGCGACCAGGGAGCGACGCGAAGGCGACTGAGTCGCGCACGTTTGCGGTCGGCTGCTGTTGGTAAGTGCATAATCGCACCGAGTGAGACGAAGCAGTCACCGACGGCGTGGGAGGCACTGACGATGGCGTGGCTGCTGGTGGTGGTCGCGGGGCTGCTGGAAACGGGCTTCGCCGTCTGCCTGAAGCTCTCGCACGGGTTCACCCGGCTCTGGCCGACCGTCGCCTTCGCCTGCTTCGCCCTCGGCAGCTTCGGACTGCTGACCCTCGCCCTGCGCAAGCTGGACGTGGGCCCCGCGTACGCGGTGTGGACCGGCATCGGCGCGGCCGGGACGGCGATCTACGGCATGGTCTTCCTCGGCGACGTCGTGTCCACCTTGAAGATCGTCTCGATCACGCTGGTGATCGTCGGCGTCGTCGGCCTCCAGCTCTCCGGTTCGGCCCGCTGACCGTCCGCCGCGGACGCGGGGGCGACGACGTACGACAGCGCGAGGCGCAGGGCGACCTCGCACGACCGCAGCACGTCCTCACGTCCGCTCTCGGCGAGCGCCTTCGCGGCCCGGTCCCGGGCGAGTCCGAGCAGATCCGCGGGCGAGGGCACCCCGGCGTCGGCGCGCCGCTGGGCGGGTACGGCGGAGGCGCGGGCACCGGCCCTGGCCGGGCGGGGCGTGGGGAGCCGTTCGCCCCAGGAGCCGGTGAGCAGCGCGCGCAACACCGGGCGCGCGCCGGCCGCGGCGACGGTCCACTCGGCGACGGCGGCGAGGCTACGGACGGGCGGGACGGGACGGGCGAGGACCTGGTCCACGCCCTGGAGGTAGACGTCCGCCTCGCGCCGTACCAGTGCGCGGGCCAGTCCCTCCTTGCTGCCGAACTCGTTGTAGAGGGTCTGCCGGGAGACACCCGCGGCGGAGGCGACGTCGACCATCCGGACCGCGGACCAGGGCAGCCCCCCGAGCGCCGCCAGCGCGGCGTTCAGCAGGGCCTCACGGGCAGTAGGCATGGTCGCCTCCCGGCCAGAACGGTTCTGCGCACAGAGTTGACGGGCCGCCACGCACTGTCAAGGACTCCCGTGGGGGCCACGTCCCTTCGAGGGATAGAGTTTCGACCATGGCCGATTACCACGACGATCTCCGCCTCGCCCATGTCCTCGCGGATGCCGCCGACGCGGCCACCATGGACCGGTTCAAGGCGCTCGACCTGAAGGTCGAGACCAAGCCGGACATGACGCCGGTCAGCGAGGCGGACAAGGCCGCGGAGGAGCTGATCCGCGGTCAACTCCAGCGCGCCCGGCCGCGCGACGCGATCCTCGGCGAGGAGTACGGCGTGGAGGGCACCGGCCCGCGCCGCTGGGTGATCGACCCGATCGACGGCACCAAGAACTATGTGCGCGGCGTGCCGGTCTGGGCGACGCTGATCGCGCTGATGGAGGCCGGCGACACCGGCTTCCAGCCGGTGGTGGGCGTGGTCTCGGCTCCGGCGCTCGGCCGCCGCTGGTGGGCGGCGAAGGGCGCGGGCGCCTACACGGGCCGCAGCCTGACGTCGGCGACGCGGATCCAGGTCTCGAAGGTCTCTGAGCTCAGTGACGCCTCCTTCTCGTACTCCTCGCTGAGCGGCTGGGAGGAGCGGGACCGCCTCGACGGCTTCCTCGACCTCACGCGCGCGTGCTGGCGGACGCGGGCGTACGGCGACTTCTGGCCGTACATGATGGTCGCCGAGGGCGCGGTGGACATCTGCGCCGAGCCCGAGCTGTCCCTCTGGGACATGGCGGCCACGGCGATCGTCGTCCAGGAGGCGGGCGGCACCTTCACCGGCCTCGACGGCCGGCACGGTCCGCACAGCGGCAACGCGGCGGCGTCGAACGGCCTGCTCCACGGCGAACTGCTGAGCTATCTGAACCAGAAGAGCTGACCCCCGCGCGCGGGGGCGCCTCGCACGCCCCCCGCGCCGCCCGGGCCCCACGCACTTGGTCGCGCCCTCTTGTCGACCCTCTCGACCGATGCCACGCTGAGAGTCCGCCCACTTGTGAACTTGTGAAACCGTTCTCGTTGAAGGCGGGGACGGTTCACGAAGGAGGTGGCTCCCTTCATGCTCGTCCGTGACGCCATGAGCACGGTGGTCCTCACCATCGGCCCCGCCCACACGCTCCGCCAGGCCGCCAGACTGATGTCCGCGCGCCGCGTCGGCGCGGCCGTCGTCCACGACACCGACGCCGGCGGGTTCGGAATCCTCACCGAGCGCGACATCCTCAACTCGATCGGCGCCGACCAGAACCCCGACCACGAGACCGCGAGCTCCCACACCACCACCGACGTCGTCTTCGCCGCACCCACCTGGACCCTGGAGGAGGCGGCCGCCGCCATGACCCACGGCGGCTTCCGCCACCTCGTCGTCCTCGACGGGCACGGGCCCGTGGGCATCGTCTCCGTACGCGACATCATCCGCTGCTGGACCCCGGCACACCGGCACGCGGCGCCCATGGCGAGCTGACACCGGAGCGGGCCGGACCTCCGTACGGAAGTCCGGCCCGCCCCTTCGCCACGACAAGCGCCCTCGGCCGCGCAGGGCCTGGACGGCGGCGTCGAGCCGCTTGCCGAAGTCACCGTTGGCTTCAGCCTTGGCCGATGCCGTACGTGATCTTACGATGGACAATGTCCAAGTCAAGCCGACTTCCAAAGTAACACCCGTTCGGGACCCCGATGCCGCCACTGTTAGTCTGGTCCTTATGAGCGACCTGCTGGAACGACTGCGCGGCCGCGGCTGGCGAATGACCGCGCAGCGGCGCGTCGTAGCCGAGGTCCTCGACGGGGATCATGTGCATCTGACCGCCGACGAGGTCCATGCCCGCGCCGTGGAGCGACTGCCCGAGATCTCCCGGGCGACCGTCTACAACACGCTGGGCGAGATGGTCACCCTCGGTGAGGTCATGGAAGTGGCGACGGACGGTCGCGCCAAGCGGTACGACCCGAACGCCCACCGCCCGCACCAGCACCTGGTCTGCGGGCGTTGCGGTGCCATCCGTGACGTCCACCCCTCCGGCAACCCGCTGGCGGACCTGCCGGACACGGAGCGCTTCGGCTTCACGATCTCGGGCGTCGAGGTCACGTACCGCGGCCTCTGCCCGAACTGCGCCGCCACGGCCTGAGACGACGACGAAGCCCCCACCGGACGGTGGGGGCTTCTTCCGTGCCCGTCCGCGTGAACGCGCAACCCCTCCGCGTGGGCACGCACGACGAAGGCCCGGATCCAGTGACTGGATCCGGGCCTTCGTTGCTACTGAGTAGCGGGGACAGGATTTGAACCTGCGACCTCTGGGTTATGAGCCCAGCGAGCTACCGAGCTGCTCCACCCCGCGTCGGTGAACCCAACCTTACGGGACGCCCACGACCAGCGCAAATCACTTAAGCGGTCAGCTCCTGGTGCAGCGCCTCGCTCAGTCGGGCGGCCCGCTCGGCCACCTCCGCCGGGCCGAGCTCCACGGCCGTCGCACACCAGCGACGGCCCTCCGACAGCTCACCCCGCCGGGCCGCGAGCAGCGCGAGCCGCAGGGCGGCGCGGCCGTGCCCGGCGCGGGCGGCGCGGGTCCACCACAGCGCGGCCTCCCGCTCGCTGCCCTCACGGGCGAGGAGCAGGCCGAGGTTGAAGGCTCCGTTACGACTGCCGGCCTCGGCCGCCTCGCGGTACCAGTGGGCCGCCTCCGCCACGTCGCCACGCGCGGCGGCGAGCATCCCCACCCTCACCTGGGCGCGCCGGTGGCCCTGCTGGGCGGCCCGCTCGTACCACTCCTCGCACTCGGTCTTCTCCTCCTCGCGCGGGGCCCCGAGCGCGGGCGGGCCGGGATCCGGCCGGCGCGCGTCGAGGACGGTGGCGAGCCGGAACGCGGCCTCGGCGCTGCCGCCGCCCGCCGCGCACCGCAGATGCCGCTCGGCGGACTGCTCGTCGCCGTCGCGCAGGCCGGCGATGCCGACCTGGAGGGCGGCCTCGGTGTGCCCGGCCGCGGCCGCCCGCTCGTACCAGCTCAGCGCCGTACGGTCGTCGTCGCGACCCGCGTAGAGGATGCCGAGATTGAAGGCGGCGTCGACGCTGCCGGCCTCCGCAGCCTTGGAGAACCACGGCTCGGCGCCGTCCGTGTCCCCGGCCTGGAGGAGGAGCACGGCGAGCGCGTTGGCGGCCTCGCGGTGACCCGCGTAGGCGGCGCGGCGGTACCACTGCTCGGCGTGCTGGACGCGGTCCTGGGCGGCGCAGAGCAGCCCGAGGTTGTACGCCCCGTTCACATCGCCCGCGTCCATGGCGGCGCGGTACCAGCGCTCGGCGGTCTGCTGCTCGCCCCGGGCCGCGTGCAGGGCACCGAGCGCGTTGGCGGCGTTGCCGTCGCCGTCCTGGGCGGCACGCAGCCACCACACGGCGGCGCTCTCCTCGTCGCCGGCGTCGCGCAGCAGGAAGCCGAGCGCGCAGGCGGCCTTGGCCTCGCCCTCCTTGGCGGAGCTCAGATACCAGCGGCCGGCCTCCTTGAGCTCGCCCCGCTTCTCCAGGATCGCCCCGAGGTGCAGCGCGGCCCGTCGGTGTCCGCGCGCGGCGGCCTGCCGGAACCACTGCTCGGCCTCGGTGAGTTCACCGGAGGGCGCACCGGCGGCGCCGGACTCGCCCTTGACCGTGTCGGCCTGCGCGGTGTCGTGGGCGAGCGCGTCGCGGGCCGAGAGGCCGGAGGCGGACGGGCCTCGGGTCACTTCCTGGGCGCGCCGCTCCAGGGCGAGGGCGAGTCGGTACGCGGCCTCGCGGTGACCCCGCTCGGCGGCGGCGCGCAGCCAGCGCTCGGCGCCGACGTCGCTGCGGTGCTCCAGGAGGTCGGCGAGCGCGTAGGCGCCCAGGGCGTGGCCCTGCTCGGCGGACTGGCGCAGCCAGTACTCGGCGGCGGGCTCGTCGCCGCGCTCGCGGTGGTGGCGGCCGAGCGCGTGGGCGGCGGGCGCGGAGCCCGCGACGGCGGCGACCCGCCACCAGCCTGCGGCCTCTTCGGCGTAGCCACGCTGGTGCAGCAGGACACCCAGGTTGTTGGCGGCCGCGCGGTCCCCCTCGGCGGTGGCGCCACGCAGATACGGCTCGGCGCCGTCCAGGTCACCGCGGCGCAGCAGCAGCGCGCCGAGCACGCTCATGGACGCGGCGTCGCCGCTCTCGGCGGCACGCCGGTGGCGCGCCTCGGTCTCGGTCTCGTTCTCGGCGGTGGTGTCGACGGCCTCACCGCCGGCCACCACGGCCTCGATGATGTCGTCTGCGGCACTCTTGACATGCCGCTGCACAAACCGCCCTGTCTCCAACAGAGTTGCCCTGTCCCCCATACATTCCATCGTCGCACCACCCGCAACGCGCGTACACCTGGTATACCGCAGCCAGTGAGGTCACTTCAGCGTTTTGTCGACATGCCCACAGAGAGATAAGTCAAACACGTCTCACCCCAACTCGCCCCATCCCCACCGTGCTTCGCGGCCCCCGCGCCCCCGCCGAGCACGACAAGGGCCCGGATCCTGATGGATCCGGGCCCTTGTCTTTCAGTAGCGGGGACAGGATTTGAACCTGCGACCTCTGGGTTATGAGCCCAGCGAGCTACCGAGCTGCTCCACCCCGCGTCGTTGTGTCTTTAAGGTATCACGACGCGGGGGTGGTGCCTGACCAGTCCGATCAGCCGCTCGGTGGGGTCGCGCTGGTCGACGGGCTCGGGCTGGTCGACGGGGTCGCCCCCGGCTTCTGCTCACCCGGCTTCTGCTCCGCCGGCTTCTGGTCGGACGGGGTCAGCTTCGCACCCGCGTCCGCCGCCCGCCGGAGCGCGTCCTGCAGGGCCTCCTGGGCCTTGCCGTAGGCGGTCCAGTCACCCTTCTGCAGAGCCGCCTCACCGTCGTCGTACGCCTTCTGCGCATCGGCGATGGCCTGCTTCAGCGCAGCGTCGTTCGTGGTCGGCGTCGTCGGCGGCTTGGTGCCCGGCTGTTCCGGCTTCTCGGGCGGCGTCGCGCCCTCCACGCCGAAGACGGCGTTGAGCGCCGCGGTGAGGTTGTCCTCGAACACCGTGGTGTCCTTGGTCGTGTCACCGTCCGGCTGGTCCGCGTCCACGTACGACACCGCGACCTTCTTCAGCAGCGGGTAGTGCGCGTTACGGCCCTGGGCGTACACCGGCTCGACGTACAGGAATCCGCCGTCGAGCGGCACCGTCAGCAGGTTGCCGTACTGGATGTCGGAGTCGGCACCCTTCATGTCACGGACGAAGGTGGCCACCGACGGAAGGCTGTTGAGCTTGTTCTGCACCTGCTCGGGTCCGGGGACCTCGGAGGTGACTCTCAACAGCCTTATGCGGCCGTAGTCCTTGCTGCCCGCGTCGGCGTCGACCGCCATGAAGCCGCCCAGGTTGGGCCGCCCGTTCGGGGTGAACGTCGTCGTCAGCGAGAACCGCTGCTGCTGGTCCCCGGGCATCTTCATGCTCAGGTAGTACGGCGGGACCGCGTTGCCGTCCTTGTTGGTCGGGTCGTTCGGCACCTGCCAGGCGTCCGAGCCGCTGTAGAACTGCGCCGGGTCCTTCACGTGGTACCGGGTGAGCAGCTCGCGCTGGACCTTGAACATGTCCTGCGGGTAGCGCAGGTGCTGCATGAGGTCGGGACTGATCGACTCACGCGGCTGCACGGTGTCCGGGAACGCCTTCATCCACGTCTTGAGGACCGGGTCTTCCTTGTCCCACTGGTACAGCGTGACCGTGCCGTCGTAGGCGTCGACGGTGGCCTTCACCGAGTTGCGGATGTAGTTGACCTGGTTCTGCTGGGCGACCACCGCGCGCTGCTGGTTGCCGACCGTCAGCGCGTCGGCCGTGGACTCGCCCAGCGTGGTGCGCGAGGCGTACGGGTAGCCGTTCGTCGTCGTGTACGCGTCGACGATCCACTGGATCTTGCCGCCGACGACGGCCGGGTAGGCGTCGCCGTCGATGGTCAGCCAGGGCGCGACCGCCTCGACGCGCTCCTTGGGCGTGCGGTTGTAGAGGACCCGCGAGCCCTCGCCGATGGCCCCCGAGTAGAGGATCTGCGGCTCGCTGAACGCGACCGCGTAGGCGGCGCGGTTGAAGGTGTTGGAGAGGTTGACCCCGCTCTTGCCCTCGTAGCTGGTGGTCTTCTCGCCGTTCTCCTCGTAGTCCAGCTCCTTCTGCGGGCCGCCGACGATCGAGTACTGATCCGTCTTCTCGCCGTAGTAGATCCGCTGCTGGTACGGGCCGAGCATCCCCGTGGTCGGGAGACCGGCCTCGGTGAAGACCGGGGAGCCGTTGGCGTCCGTCTGCGTGCCCGCCGCCATGATCGCGCCATAGCCGTGGGTGTACGTGAAGTGGTCGTTGATCCAGTTCCGCTTCGGGATGCCCTTGATGTTGAGCTCACGCAGGCCGACGACGGTGTCCTGGCCCTTGTAGCGGTCGACGTCGAGGGTCGTCGGGAACTGGTAGTACTTCCGCTTCTGCTCCAGCTGCTGGAACGTCGGCGAGACGATGTTCGGGTCGATCAACCGGTAGCTGGCCGCCGTGTCGGAGTTCGCGCGGAGCTGGTCCTTGGCCTTGACCGTGGACTTGCCCGAGTAGTTCTCCGGCTCGGTGCTGTCGATGTCGTACGCCTTGCGCGTGGCATCGATGTTCTTCTGGATGTACGGCGCTTCCTTGGCCTGCTCGTTCGGCTGGACCTGGAACTTCTGCACGATGGCCGGGTACAGGCCACCGATCAGGATCGCCGACAGGACCATGAGGCCGAAGCCGATCACCGGCAGCTGCCAGGTGCGGCGCCACAGCGTCGCGAAGAACAGCACGGCGCAGATCGCGGCGATGCAGAAGAGGATCGTCTTCGCCGGCAGGTACGCGTTGGCGTCGACGTACCGCAGACCCGTCCAGTTTCCGGCCGCCTTGAAGTCGCTGGACTTCACGGCGAGGCCGTACCGGTCGAGCCAGTACGCCACGGCCTTCAGCGAGACGAAGACGCCGAGGATCACCGACAGGTGGCCCGTCGCGGCGGCGGTGGCGCGGGCACCGGGGCTGGTGACGCGCAGTCCGCCGTACAGGTAGTGCGTCAGCGCGGCGGCGACCAGCGACAGGACGGTGGCGGCGAAGCCGAAGGCCAGCAGGAAGCGGTACCAGGGCAGGTCGAAGGCGTAGAAGGACACCTCCAGGTGGAACTGGGGGTCCTTCTGGCCGAACGGAACCCCGTTCACCCACATCAGCCAGGTCCGCCACTGGCCGGAGGCCGAGGCTCCGGCGATCAGGCCCACCAGAGCGGTGATCGCGAGGAGCACCCACTTCTTGTAGGGGGCCAGGCCCATCCGGTACCGGTCGAGGCTCTGCTGCTCCAGCGACATCGCGCTCAGCGGCGGCCGCAGTCGGTGCGCCAGCCAGATGTTGAACCCGACGGCGAGCCCCATGAGGAGACCGAAGACGGCGAAGAGGCCGATCTTGGTCCACAGGGTGGTGGTGAACACGGACGAGTACTGGACCGAGCGGTACCAGAGCCAGTCGGTCCAGAATCCCGCGAACATGACGAACAGCATGGCCAGGACGGCCAGCACGCCCAGGGTCATGAGCAGCGTCCGGGCCCGCCGGGAAGGCCGGCCGACTCTGATCCTTGGCCCGGACGGACCTCCGCCGCCTCCGCGGTCCGGCATCTGGAAAGCCAACGTGCGCCCCTCGAGGTTGATGCGTCGATAAGCAGGCTCCGCGATCGTAGAGCCCACTGGTGCAACTTACTGAGGCTTTACCTAGTTCCCGTCTTCGGGGGCAAAGGAGGCAGGATATGGGTCATGTCCAACGTTTCCTCCTCCGGCACCCCCATGGCCGCGAGCCCCCTCACCCGCGCGGTGCTCGAGATCGACGAGTACGCCTCCGGTCTCGGCTGGGACCGGCCGGCCCGGCTCTTCGCCCTCGTCGACACCGCCCGACTGCGTGCCAAGGAGCCGGGACTCGCCTCCCAGCTCGGTCTCCAAGGCGCGGAAGCCGCCGCCTTCACCCCCATCGAGCAGGAGGAGCTGCCGAAGGGGAAGGCCCTCGACGAGTTCCTCGGCACGATCGCCTGGCCGGACGCTGTGGCCGGCTGCGCGCTGACGGTGGAGCGGCTGATGCTGCCGCCGTCGGCCGAGGCAGCCGTACCGGACGGCCTGGACGAGGCCGGTCTGGCGAAGTGGGTGGCACGGCACCCGGACCGCCAGGAGGTCCGGATGACCGTGGCCGTCCTCCGTGACGGAGCCCGCGAGGCGGCCATCCGGCTGCGCGAGAAGGACTCCCCGAACGAGGTGCTCACCGGGGCCGACCTGGTGCCGGGGCTCGCGGACGCCCTCGCGGCGACCTTCGAATCCTGAGGCATATGTGAAGGGGGCGCCCCGGTCGTCGACCGGGGCGCCCCCTTCACGTACTGGCGCGCGATCCAGGGCCCCGGCCATGATCCGCCGGACACCCCCTAGCTCTTGGAGCAGCTCGGCAGGCTCTTCGTGTCGCCCTTGCGGAGCTTCTCGAGCGACTTCGTCGCGTCGTCGATGGTGTCCACCTTGATGAGCGTGAGGCCGTCCGGGATATCGGAGGCGGCGGCCTCGCAGTTGTCGGCCGGGGTGAGGAAGTACCGGGCGCCCGCGTTGCGCGCGCCGACCAGCTTCATCTCGATACCGCCGATCGGGCCGACCTTGCCCTTCTCGTCGATGGTGCCGGTACCGGCGATGAACTTGCCGTCGGTGAGGCTCTCGGGCGTCAGCTTGTCGACGATGCCGAGCGCGAACATCAGACCGGCGCTGGGGCCGCCGACGTCGGCGAGCTTGATGTCGATGGTGAACGGGAAGACGTGGTCGGTGCCGGCCTGGATGCCGACGATCGCCCGGTCGCCCTCCTGGGACTTGACCGTGGTGATCGTGACCTTCCCGGTGGCGGTGGGCTCCTTGCCGGCCTTCTCGGCCGCGGCCGCCTCCTTGGCGGGGACGATCGTGAACTCGACCGGGTCGCCCGGCTTGCGCTTGGTCACCTGCTTGGCGACGTCACCCGGCTCCTTCACGGCGACACCGTCGACGGCCTTGATGACGTCCCCGGCGTGCAGCTTGCCCTGGGCGGGGCTGTCCTTCACGACGGTGGCGACGACCACCCGGGTGGTCACCGGGATCTTCAACTCGTTGAGGGCGGCGACCTTGGCGCTCTCCTGGGACTGGGAGAACTCCTCGGCGTTCTCCTGGCTCGACTGCTCCTCCGTCTTGCCGTCCGGGTAGAGGGTCTCCTTGGGGACCACGACGTTGTCGTGGGCGAGCCAGCCGTAGACGGCCTCGACCACGTTCATGCGGTAGTCCGCACTGGTGACGCGGACCGTCGTCATGTTGAGATGCCCGTCGGTGGGGTACGTCTGGTGACCCGAGATCTGGAGGACCGGCTCCCCGCCGGCCTCGCCGAGGGTGTTGACCGTCGGACCGGGGCTCATCTCCGCGTACGGCACCGGCACCAGGACGCCCACACAGAGCAGAGTGATCAGGACCAGGGTGGAGGCGAGCATCGTCGCGGTGCGGCGTGGCATGGAACGACAGTACGGGACCGGTCTGTGAGTGCACCTGTGGGGCGGGTCCGTACGAGGCGGCCGGCGGTGGGAGATCAGCCGGAGACGTGGCTACTGCGTACGGTGGACGGCGACGTCGCCGCGGTCATCTGAGGGTCGGTACCTGCGATACCGGCATGGGAACGCTCCATCGCGTCCCGGAACCGTGCGTAGCCCGCGAGCTCGGCCACGTCCCCGGTGGTCTTGTTCCTTTGGGCCCAGCTTCCCCATATCGCCGCGCCGACGACTGCGAAAAGCGGAATCAGCAACCAGGCAAGCGCTGCCATCCCGCACCTCCCATCCCCAAAGAGCACCGCAATCGGCCGGGTCCCGGCCGATCAGCAGACTAACGATCTGCTGCTCCAACGCTGCTGCCAGGGGGCCGGTTACGCAAATCGGGGCGTGCGACTACACGACGTCGGCGCGGCGCCTTGCCAAGCGTTTCCGAGCGCTCAGCCCTTGTGGGCGCTCAGCAGGAGCCGACCCACTCCTCGGTGCCGTCGGAGAAGGTCTGGTGCTTCCAGATGGGGACCTCGTGCTTGAGGTCGTCGATCAGCTTGCGGCAGGCCTCGAAGGCCTCGCCGCGGTGGGGGCAGGAGACCGCGACGACGACCGCGAGGTCGCCCACCTGCAGATCGCCCACCCGGTGGACGGCGGCCAGCGCGCGGACCGGGTAGTCGGCGACGACCTTCTCGGCGACCCGGCGCAGCTCGGCCTCGGCGGACGGGTGGCAGGAGTACCCGAGCGCGTCGACGTCCGCGCCGCCGTCGTGGTTGCGCACGGTGCCCACGAAGAGGGTCGTGCCCCCGGCCGCCTCGTCGCCGACGGCCCGGAAGACCTCGTCGACGGAGAGCGGGGTCTCACGGATCGCGAGCAGCTTGATCGGGTCGGCTGCGACCTGCTCGCCGGGGTGGTCATGGGTGCGTGCCATGGGGCCCATGGTGCCGTACCGAACGGACATCCCGGAATAGAGCTTTCGACCGGTGGGACGGACCCTCCGTAGGAGGGTCCTACATGCCGCGCCGCTTCCGCATCTGACGCACGAGCGCAGCCGTGCCCAGCAGCGCCACCGTCGCACCGGCCGCGCCCGCCGCCGTCGCGTCCTTGCGGCCGAGCCGACGGCCCGCGACCGTGTGCCGGCCCTCGACCTCCTCCAGGAGCGCGGCGAGCACCTCCTCGTTGGTCCACCGAGGCCGCCAGCCGGCGTCGTGCAGCCGTCCGACGCTGACCACCCAGGGGTGCATCGTGTACGCCAGGTCCCCCGCCGGGGAGGGTGTGAGCCCGATCCGGTGCAGCCGGGCCGCCGCGCCGAGGGCGACCGCGGAGGGCAGCTCCATGCGCCGGATTCCCGAGAGCTCCTCGACCTCCTCCTGCTCCAGCCACCCGTCGCAGCCGACCGCGAACTCGCCGTCGACCTTCTCCAGGGCCGCGTACTCCAGCGCGCTGACCAGGTCGTCGACGTGGCAGAACTGCCAGGTCGGGCGGGATCCGGCGACGACGAGCAGCCGCGGCGACTCGAAGTAGCGGGTCAGGGCCGTGTCCGTACCGCCGACCAGGACCGCGGGCCTGACGACGGTGACGTGCAGGCCCGGGTGGGCACGGGGCGCGCGGCGGCCGAGCCGCTCGATCTCCAGCAGGTCGCCGACGCCGGTCGCCTCGGCCGTCGCCCGCAGCTCGGCGTCCTCGGAGAGCGGGATGTCGTTGTCGGGCAGCGCGCCGTAGACCATGGCGGAGGTGCAGAGCACCACCCGGTGCACCCCCGCCGCCGCGGCGGCGGTGAGGACGGTCTGCGCGCCGCGCACGTTGTAGGCCGTTCGGGCGGCGGCGTCCGACTCCAGGTCGAGGTCGACGGCGAGGTGCACGACGACGTCGGCGCCCCGCAGCTTCTCGGCGATCGCCGGGTCCCGGACATCGAGGATGTGCCACTGCGCCTCGGAGACCTCGCCGCGGCGCTCGTCGATCGCGATGACCTGCTTGATCTCCTCCGAGGCGGCAAGGCGCCTGGTCAGCAGGTCGCCGACCCCGGAGGCGGCGCCCGTGACCGCGACCACGGGGCCGCGCCCGGCGGACCGGGTTGAGATGTTTCGCGCTGCGCGAACCTGAGGATCTGGGGAACTCACCGGGCGTCTCCAGCGGTTGTCTTCAGTACGTACACGAATGACGCGTACGTACCAGGTGGCGTCCATCCTGCCGCAGGCCACGGCCCGGCGGAGCACCGAGCCCATATCCGGCCCGGATGTCTACGCTGGTGGTGTGCAGCGGGCAGTCGCCGTCGGCAGGAAGCCGGCGGCCCTACGAGCCGAGGAAACCTGTGAGTGACACCCCATTCGGATTCGGCCTTCCGCCGGAGGAGCCGGAGAACGGCGACGAGGGCAAGAAGAAGGACCCCGCCGGAGGTGGCCAGGGGTCCGGTGGCCAGGGCGGCGACAACCCGTTCGGGGCCAATCCGTTCGGCTTCGGCGGTCTGCCGGGCATGGGCGGTCCCGGCGGCGCGGACAATCCCTTCGCCGCGATGTTCGGCTCGCTGAACCCCAACGACCTGGGTGCGGCCTTCCAGCAGCTCGGCCAGATGCTCTCGTACGAGGGCGGTCCCGTGAACTGGGACATGGCCAAGCAGATCGCCCGCCAGGTGGTCGCGCAGGGCACGCCCGACGGCACCAAGGACGCCAGTGTCGGTCCGGCGGAGAAGGCCGCGGTCGAGGAGGCCGTGCGCCTGGCCGACCTGTGGCTGGACGGTGTGACCTCGCTGCCCTCGGGGGCGAGCACGTCCGTGGCGTGGAGTCGCGCGGAGTGGGTCGAGGCGACGCTGCCGGCCTGGCAGCAGCTGGTGGACCCGGTGGCCGAGCGGGTCGGCGCGGCGATGGGTGATGTGCTGCCCGAGGAGATGCAGGCCATGGCGGGCCCGCTGATCGGCATGATGCGCTCGATGGGCGGTGCGATGTTCGGTCAGCAGATCGGGCAGGCCGTCGGCGCGCTCGCGGGCGAGGTCGTCGGTTCGACGGATGTCGGTCTGCCGCTGGGCCCGGCCGGCAAGGCGGCGCTGCTGCCGCTGAACATCGAGACCTTCGGCAAGGACCTGGGTGTCCCCAAGGACGAGGTGCGGCTGTACCTGGCCCTGCGCGAGGCCGCCCACCAGCGGCTCTTCGCCCATGTGCCGTGGCTGCGCTCGCATCTGTTCGGCGCGGTCGAGGGCTATGCCCGAGGGATCAAGGTCGACACCTCGAAGCTGGAGGAGGCGGTGGGTCAGCTCGACCCGACGCACCCCGAGCAGCTTCAGGAGGCGCTGCAGCAGGGCATGTTCCAGCCCGAGGACACGCCGGAGCAGAAGGCCGCTCTGGCCCGTCTGGAGACGGCGCTCGCGCTGGTCGAGGGCTGGGTGGACGCGGTGGTCCACGAGGCCGCGAAGTCCCGGCTGACCTCGGCGGACGCGCTGCGCGAGACGCTGCGCCGGCGCCGGGCGAGCGGCGGTCCCGCCGAGCAGACCTTCGCCACGCTGATCGGTCTCGAACTGCGTCCGCGCCGGCTGCGGGACGCCTCACGGCTGTGGGCCTCGCTCACGGACGCGCGTGGTGTCGACGGCCGCGACGACCTGTGGGAGCACCCGGACATGCTGCCGACGGCGTCCGATCTGGACGACCCGGACGGCTTCGTCCACCGCGAGCATCTCGACTTCTCGGAGATCGACAAGATGCTGGGCGAGGCGGCCCGCGGTGACGGCGACGACGAGGGCAAGGACGACAGCGCCAAGTGAGTCTGCACGACGACGCCGTTCTCGTACTGAAGGCGTACGAGTCGAACGGGGCGCAGGACGAGCTGCGCCGGACGTATCTGGATCACCTCGCGGCGCACGAGGACGGGATGTGGAAGGCCTGCGAGGCCGGGCATCTGACGGCCAGTGCCCTGGTGGTGGACCCGGAGCGTGGGCGGGTTCTCCTGACGCTGCACAAGAAGCTCGGCATGTGGCTGCAGATGGGCGGCCACTGCGAGCCGGGTGACACGACGCTGGCGGAGGCGGCGCTGCGGGAGGCGACGGAGGAGTCCGGCATCCCGGGCCTCACGCTGCTGCCCGGTGGCCCCGTGCGGCTCGACCGGCATCCGATCCCGGCGCCGTGCCACTGGCATCTGGACGTGCAGTACGCGGCGCTGGCACCGGCCGGCGCGGTGGAGGCGATCAGCGAGGAGTCGCTGGATCTGCGCTGGTTCGCGTACGACGAGGTGGCGTCCGTGGCCGACACCTCGGTGGTACGGCTGCTGGAGGGCACCCGCAACCGCCTGTAGAGCAGGCACGGGTAAGGGGCGGCCTCCTGGGAGGCCGCCCCTTACCTGTGCCCGGTTCCCGGTGCGTCAGTTCCAGGCGTTGTTCTGGTTCTGCGCGTGCGACCCGTGCTGGCCCGCACCGAACTGGGCGGCGATGCCCTGTCCGATGGCCGCGTTCTGCGGCGGCATGACCTCGCTGGGCTGGACGAGGGCGAAGCCCTGTCCGAGGAAGCTGAGCTCCCAGCCCTCACCCGTGTCGCCACGGCGGCGGCGGATGCTGGAGTTGTGCGTCTGCGCCTGCATCTGCACCCGCAGCCCGGTGGACCAGGCGACGATCGCGTCCGCGTCGACGTTGACGTACTTGTCCGGGGTGACGTGCATCATCAGCGGCTGACCGGAGGTCATCAGGGCGACCTTGCCGCGGCCGGAGATGTTGAGCTGGTACTTGCCGGAGCCGGAGATGCCGTACTGGCTGTCCACGGCGATGACCTCGGTGTGGAGGGTCGAGTCCAGCGCCAGGACGTAGGCGCTGTCGACGGTCATGCCCTCCTGCTCGACCTCCACGACGTGGATGTACTGGGCGAGGTTGGCGAAGTAGACCGTGCCCTGGCCGGAGCAGCGCATGAGGTCGAGGCCCTCACCGGTCCGGGACTGGGCGCGTCGCTGGCTGGGCGTCTTGTACTCGCCGTCGAAGTCGACGAGGCCCTGGTAGGCGACCATGGCGCCCTTGCGGGCGAGGATGTCGTCCGAGCCGTTCAGGGCGACCCGCAGCAGCTGCGGGTTCTGGATGACGTACCGTTCCTGGCTCTGCTGCTCGGCGTAGTTGAAAAGCGGGCTCTGCATGGTGTGTTCTCGCTCCCCCTCAGCCCCGGATCCGCAGGCGGTCGGTGCTGTCCTCGCTCGGCTGTACGACGACGATGCCCTGGCCGGAGAAGGCCATCTGGTACGCCTCGCCGCTGCCCCGCCCGATCAGGGAGGAGGCCTTGAAGCTGCGCTTGCCCTTGACCTTGAGCGCCGGCGACCAGGCGACGAGCGCGTCGGGGTCGACGTACGTCTCGTCCTCGCCGCGGCCGCAGTCGACGACGATCGGCGTGCCGCGCGAGGTCAGGGCGACCCAGCCGGTACCCGCGATCTCGACGTTGAACAGGCCCTGCCCGGCGAACTTGGCGAGGCCCTTGACCTTCTCGACGCCCCACTGGAGGTGGGCGTCGAAGGCCAGCAGGTTGGTGCCGTTGACCGACAGCGAGTCGTTGTTGAGGTTGATCACGACGACGTCCGCGCCGTAGTCGGCGAGGTAGAGCAGGCCGTCGCCCGAGCACTTCATGATGGGCGCGCCCTCGCCGGTGACCCACTGCTGGGCGACCTGGCGGGCGGCGGGCGGGTTGGGCTCGTAGGTCACGAAGCCCTCGTAGGCGACCATCGAGCCGGTGCGCGCGTAGAGGTCCTGGCCGGAGGCCATGGCCACCTTGAGCATCGTGCGGCCGTGGTTCTCCATCCGGGCCGCCATCGGGGTCGGGGCGAAGCCCGCGAGTTGCTGGTTCATTCTTCGGGCTCCCTCAGACCTCGTACGGCTGGACGACGATGAAGTTGCCGGGGGCGCCCCGGAACTGAAGGTTGACCGTCTCCCCGCTGTGCCCGGGGTACGCGTTGCGGCGCAGCCGGACCTGGCTGGAGAGGATCACCTGCGACGCGGACGACCAGGCGACGACGGCGTTGCAGTCGGCGAAGGTCGTCGGTGTGACGGGCAGGACGACCGGGATGCCGTGCGTCTTGACGACGACGGTGCCGGTGCCCTGGAACTGCATGGTGAACAGGGCGCCGCCGGGGATGCCGTGGCCCTCGACCCTCCGTACTTCGTACTGGAGGGACTCGTCGAAGGCGAGCACGTTCTCCGCGGAGACGCAGATGCCGTCACCCTGGAGCTCGATCGGGTGGAGGTGGGCGCCCTCCTCAGCCAGGAAGACCTGGCCGCGGCCGGTGCAGCGCATCAGCTGCATCTCCTGGCCGGTGGCGTTGCCGACGATCCGGCCGGTGAACCCGGCGCCCTTGTGGCTGAAGTCGACCTTGCCCTGGTACATGACCATGCTGCCCTGGCGGGCGAGGACGGGGACGCCGCCCATCTGCAGGTCGACCCGCATGAGCTGCTGGTTCTGCGGGGTCCAGCGGGCGCCGGTCGCGGTCTCCTTGTACGGCTGGAGCGCGGCGGCGAGCCCGGCGCCGGTGGCCGGCACGCCCTGCGGGACGCCCATCTGGCCCGGGGGCGTACCCGGAGGCGTGCCGGGGGGCTGCTGGCCGAACTGCGGCTGTCCGTACGGGGCCGGGGCGGGCTGACCGTACGCGGGCTGGCCGTACGGCGGGGCCTGGCCCGGGACCTGCCCGAACTGCGGCTGCTGCGGCATCGGCTGCTGCGGCTGGCCGTACGGGGACGGCGCGGGCGCCGGTGCGGCCGGCGGGGCCATGGGCGCGGCCATGGTGGGGGCCGCGTGCATCGGCTGGACCGGGGCCTGCGGGGCCGGAGCGGGCGCGGGCGCGGTGGGCGCACCGAACGCCGGCGGTGCGGTCGCTTGCGCGGGCGGGGCGAAGCCGGGGGCTCCCTGCGGTGCCTGGGCCGCGGGCTGCTCCTCGGCCACCTCGCCGCCGAAGTTCTTCAGCAGCGCGTCCAGGCCGCCGTCGAAGCCCTGCCCGATGGCGGCGAACCGCCAGACGTCCTTGAGGTAGAAGTCACCCAGCATGACGGCGCGCTCGGTGGAGAACTCCGCGCCCGTGAACGGGTAGCGGACGACCTCTTCACCACCCGCCACGATGCGGATGTAGCCGGGTCCGACCTGCGACATCTGGCCGGCACCGTCGATGGTCGCGGTGAACGACAGCTTGTGGATGTTCGCCGGGATACGGTCCAGCGTGACGCGGAAGGACTCGGTGTCGCCCGACTGCGTGCCGAGCAGCTGAATGGACTCCTCCGGCGACTTCGGCTGGTTGAAGAAGATGAAGTACCGGTCGTCCGACAGCTGCTCGTTGGCGTCGAGGCCGAAGCAGCTGATGTCGAAGGTCAGTCCGGGCGCGGAGATCTGCACCCCGACGTACAGATCGGTCCCCGGTGTCAGATCACTGATCTTGGCCTTGTGGCCGCGTTGGAATTCCCTGGCCATGCGTAACGACCGTCCCCCATCCCGAATGTGAATGCGTCGCGCCAGGCTAACGGCTGCACGTGACATTGAGCCAAGCTGGTACGCATTCGGTACAGGATTGACGAGCGGGGCGGGTGGGGTGCTACTCCCCGCGTGCGGCGGGCAGATGCGGCAGTCGGTCCGCCGCGACCACGCCTTCGAGGTATCCGCGGGCCCGTTCGGTGCGCGGGTACGCCTCCAGGAGCCGCCAGAACCGGGGGCCGTGGCCCGGCACGAGCAGATGGGCCAGCTCGTGCACGAGGACGTAGTCGACGACGTACTCGGGCATTCCCTGGAGTCGGTGCGAGAGTCGGATGCTGCCTTCCGAGGGGGTGCAGGATCCCCAGCGGGTGTTCTGGTTGGTCACCCAGCGCACGGACGTCGGCCGTGCCCGGCCGGCGAAGTACTGCTCCGACAACCGCTCGGCACGCTTGGTGAGTTCACTGTCGCCAAGGAGCCGCTTGCTCTCCTGGGCGGCCAGCTTGTCCAGCATGACCGTCACCCAGCGTTGCTCCTCCGCCTCGGACATCCTGGCCGGGATGAGCACGATGGTCCGGTCGCCCTCGCGGTAGGCGGAGACGGTTCTGCTCCGCCGGGAGCTTCTGCGGACCTCGACCGCACTCGTCCCCGAGCCGCGGGGCGGTTTGCTTGTCACGCTGCGCTGTGGGTCGGCGGGCACGGCCCCGACGTTACCCGCTGTCAGCATGGGAAGTCCCGCCTCCGGGACGGTTCGGCCGTGATCCCTTCACACCGTGCACCATTTGAATGATTAATACCCCGCCCCTGTGGACAACTTTCCGCGTCCGTCTCGACTCCCGGGCAATCTGATGGTCGGCCGGAGGGGAACGGCCGAGCGCGAAGAGGACGACCGATCAAGATCACGGGGGCGGAAATGCATCCGATGCTGAAACCGGCGCTGCGGCGCGCCTGGCGGAATCTGCAGAGCGTGCAGTTCGGGGCCACTCCCGCACATGCGGTGGTGCTGGGCCCGGTCGACACGGCCACCGGCAGTCTGCTGGGTCTGCTCGACGGCACGCGCGGCATGGAACGACTGCGGGGCGAGGCCCGTGCGCTGGGGCTGCCGGACGGGGTGCTCGAGCGGCTGCTCGGGCGGCTGGCGGAGGCGGGGCTGCTCGCCGACGGCTCGGCCGGCCGTCCCGGAAAGGCCGGTGGCGCCACGCCGGCGAACAGCGCGCTCGATCCGCTCCGTGCCGATCTGGCCTCACTCTCCGTGATCCACCGGGAGCCGGACGGGGCGTTACGAAGACTGGCCGCCCGGCGCGCCCTGCGCGTCCAGGTCCGGGGGGCGGGGCGGGTCGGCGCGGCGGTCGCCGCCCTGCTCTCGGCGTCCGGGGTGGGCCGGGTGGAGGTGCTGGATTCCGGATCGGTGGAGCCATGGGAGGTGTCGCCGGGCGGGCTGCCGCCCGGCGCGGTCGGCGAACGGCGGGCGGTGGCGGCGCGCAGACTCGTGGCGCGGTCGGCCCCGGGCGGCCGCGCACCACGGGCGCCGCGGCGCGAGCCGGGTGAGAGCGGGCACGAGCCCGGACTCTCACTCGTGGTGGTGACACCGAGGGACGGCCTCGCCTCCTACCTCCCCGATCCCGCCCCCGCCGAGAGCTGGATCACGACGGGAACTCCCCATCTCTACGCGGGCGTGCTGGAGGCCACGGGTGTCGTCGGACCGCTGGTGCTGCCGGGTGCGACGGCCTGCGCAAGGTGCATGCAGGAGACGCGGACGGACCGGGAGCCGGTGTGGCCGCGGATGCTGGCGCAATGGCGCTCGGGCGCGCCGCACGCTCTGCCGGCCTGTGATCTCGGTCTCGCGACGGCGGTGGCCGGGTTGGCCGCGGCCCATGCCCTGGCTTTCCTGGACGGCGAGTTGCCCGCCGTCGCGGGGGCCCGCTTCGAGGCGTCGCTGCCGCTCCTGGAGTGGCGGGTGGAGCGGGTGAGGCCGCACCCGGCGTGTCCGTGTGGTGCGGTACGTCACTTAGAGGGGGAGCATGAGGCGGGGGCCCCGACCCCGCACGACACAATGGCGGGGTAACCGCCCTGCGCGGCACGGCATCTGGGTTTTGGAGGGGCATATGTCTGATCTACCCCGGAAGGCGGTCACCCGGACCGCCAGGTTGGCCGCGTTGCCCCTGGGCTTCGCAGGACGGGCCACCTGGGGCCTGGGCAAGCGGATCGGCGGCAAGTCCGCCGAGATCGTCGCCCGCGAGCTGCAACAGCGCACGGCCGAGCAGCTGTTCAAGGTGCTCGGGGAACTCAAGGGCGGGGCGATGAAGTTCGGGCAGGCCCTGTCCGTCTTCGAGTCGGCGCTGCCGGAGGAGGTGGCGGGCCCCTACCGGGCGGCGCTCACCAAGCTCCAGGAGGCGGCGCCACCGATGCCGATCCGCACGGTGCACGGGGTGCTCGAGGAGCGGCTCGGCGAGGAGTGGCGTGAGCTGTTCCTGGAGTTCGAGGACAAGCCCGCGGCGGCGGCCTCCATCGGCCAGGTGCACCGGGCGGTGTGGCACGACGGCCGCGAGGTGGCGGTGAAGGTGCAGTACCCGGGGGCGGGCGAGGCGCTGCTGTCGGATCTGACGCAGCTGAGCCGGTTCGCCCGGCTGCTGGGCCCGCTGATCCCCGGCATGGACATCAAGCCCCTGATCACCGAACTGCGCGACCGTGTCTCGGAGGAGCTGGACTACGGGCTCGAGGCACAGTCCCAGCGGGAGCACGCCGAGGTGTTCGAGGACGACCCCGATGTGGTGGTGCCGCGGGTCGTGCACCAGTGCGAGCAGGTCCTTGTGACGGAGTGGATCGACGGGATCCCGCTCTCCGAGGTGATCGCGGACGGCACCGAGGAGCAGCGGAACCGGGCCGGCCAACTGCTGGCGCGCTTCCTCTTCTCCGGCCCGGCCCGCACGGGGCTGCTGCATGCCGATCCGCACCCGGGCAACTTCCGGCTGTTGCCGGGCGGTGACGACGGGGAGGGCCCGGAGAGCTGGCGGCTCGGGGTGCTGGACTTCGGCACCGTGGACCGGCTGCCGGGCGGGCTACCGGAGACGATCGGCACCTGTCTGCGGCTGACCCTGGAGGGCGACGCGGAGATGGTCTACGAGTTGCTCCGCGAGGAGGGGTTCGTGAAGGAGTCCATCGCTCTCGACCCGGACGCGGTGCTCGAGTACCTGCTGCCGATCATCGAGCCGGCCGAGGCCGAGGTCTTCGGGTTCACCCGGGGATGGATCAGGACCCAGGCCGGCCGGATCGCGGACCCCCGCTCCCCCGCGCACCAGCTGGGCAAGCAGTTGAACCTGCCGCCGTCGTATCTCCTGATACACCGTGTGACGCTCAGCACCATCGGGGTGCTCTGCCAGCTGAACGCGAAGGTGCGGCTGCGGGACGAGCTGGAGGAGTGGCTGCCGGGCTTCGTCGCGGCCGAGTGAGCGGGCCGGGGAGACACTCCCGGGGCCGCCGTCACCACCAGGAGGAGTCGAGGCGGCCCTCGATGGACCGGATGTTCTCGCGGGCGCAGGCCTCGCAGAGGTAGTGGCGGGCGCCGTTCTCCACCGAGCAGGTCCACGTCACGGGGAGCTCCTCGGCGGTCTTCCCGCAGCGGGCGCAGACGATGGGCTCCTTGACGGGCGGGGCGTCGTTCACCCTCCTGACGATAGTCCGGCGGCGCCCGCGCCGCGCCGCAACGCACCGCGGGGGCCGGTCCGTTCGGACCGGCCCCCGCGAGGTTCTTTCATCAGTGCATGACGGCCATGGCCAGCGCGCGGCGGGCGCGCAGGGACACACGCTCGGCACGCCGCTGCATCCGCCGGGCGGCGACCAGGCGCACGGCCTGGCGTTCCGCGTCGGCTTCCCGCAGGCGGTCGTGCATATGAGCACGAGCCAGGGCTTCTGGGATGAGTTGCATCTCACGGGTCCTGTTCTGACGCGAGGCGTTCGCGCCGGTGATCGAAACGTCTGGGGTCGCGGAGCCGGAGGGCTCGCTCGTGGAAGAGGTCATCGGGGCCTGCTTCTGGGGATCGTGCGTGAGGGGTCGGTCGATGGTTCCGGTGACGTTCATGCCGCGACCGGGTTCTTGCGCGGGCGACCACGCGGCCGCTTGCGGGCCACGACGACTCCCTGGACGAACAGCTCGCCGCCCCAGACGCCCCACGGCTCACGCCGCTCCTTCGCGCCGGCGAGGCATGCCTCCATCAGCGGGCAGGTGCGGCAGAGGGACTTGGCGTACTCGACATCGGCCGGGGACTCGGCGAAGAAGACCTCCGGGTCGAACGAGCGGCAGGGGACGGGTACGCCGAGGTTCTCGATGGCGTCGTCGAGCGCGGTGAGCGCGGTGAGGGGGGTCAAGGTGGAGTCCTCCGTGAGGCCGGGCGGGGGGATCGTTTCGGAAGGCGGTACGGACGGGGCGTGCGCTTCGAGTTGCACGGTGGTGTTTCCTCGTCTGGTCGTTCCGGCCTGTTGGCCGGGGTTTCGGCTGGTACCGGGTTCTGCTGGTCCCGAGGCCCCTTCGCTCCGTCGCCCCCGTTCGGGGACAAACAAAAGGGCCGCGGATCCCGGGTGGGGTTCCGCGGCCCTGAAGGCGCCGGCCTGATCGTCGATCAGGCTGGATCACTCCAGGGTTCGAGCCCACGGAAGGCCCACATCGTGTGGTGCTGGGTCGTCTGCTGCTTGGTTTCGGCACCGGTCGCCGCAAAGCCATAGGCCGTGGCCTTGACTGCTGCTACTCCTGCTTCCAGTGCCTTGGTCGGTCGCTCATTGCGCTCCATGACGAGCAGGCCCGCCAGGGCGGCGGCCGGCCGCAGGGCAGCGGCGGCGCCGGCCATACCAGCGCCGGACAGACCGGTGCCAGGAAGACCGCTGCCAATGAACGCCGAGCCGGAGAGGCCGAGCGAGCAGGCGGAGACGACCGAGCGATCGGTCATTTTGTCGGTGCCGACGAAACTGACGTTGGTGCTGTTGATGTTGCTGATCACTGGAATCGCCTCCTCTCGGCGTCTCGGAGGGCTCGGGGTGAGCCGGACCCTCATGTTCATTTGGACAAGTACAGCACGAAGGCAGGGCTTCGAAGAAGCCGCTGTTTCCGTGGTTAAGAACCTATGGGGCTTGACGGGGGGTGCGCAAACTATTTTTTCGACGAGTTTTCATGAGTCCTCCTCGTCGTCTCCTCCAGGCGCCCCACCTGGCTCTTCGCCCGCGCAGATGGCGAGGACGTCGACCCCGAAGCGGTCGAGCTTGCGGACGCCGACCCCGGAGATCCCCGCGAGTTCGCCGTCGGTGGACGGCATGCGCTCGGCGATCGCCATCAGCGTCTTGTCGGTGAACACGCAGTACGCGGGCTGCCCGAGCTCCTTGGCCTGGTCGGCACGCCAGTCACGCAGCCGCTCGTAGAGCGCCTCGTCCATGTCGGAGGGGCAGTCCTCACAGCGCATCAGCTTCATCTCACCGGCTTCGGTGAGCGTGGCGCCGCAGACGCGGCACAGCACCGGACCGCGGCGCTTGCGCCGGGCGGCGCCGCCCCTCTCGATGGAGCCGCCGCCGCCCGTGCTGCCCGCGCCGAGAGCGCCGGAGCCGGGGCGCAGCCCCTTGAGGAAGCGGGTGGGGCGCCGGGAGGCGCGGCCGCCCGGGGAGCGGGAGAGCGCCCAGGAGAGGGTGAGGTGCAGCCGGGCGCGGGTGACCCCGACGTACAGCAGGCGCCGTTCCTCCTCGACCTGTTCGTCGGTCTTGGCGTAGGTGATCGGCATCATGCCCTCGGTGAGGCCGACCAGGAAGACGGCGTCCCACTCCAGGCCCTTGGCCGCGTGCAGCGAGGCGAGGGTGACGCCCTGGACGGTGGGGGCGTGCTGGGCGGCGGCCCGCTCGTCGAGCTCTGCGACGAGGTCCGAGAGCGTGGCACCGCTCTTGGCTCGGGCGAAGTCCTCGGCGAGGCGGACGAGGGCGGCGAGGGACTCCCAGCGGTCGCGGACGGCGCCGGAGCCGGCGGGCGGTTCGGTGGTCCAGCCCTTGGTGGAGAGCACGGCGCGGACCTGGGAGGGCAGGTCCTCGGCATCGTCGAGGAGGGAGTCGTTGCCCCCGGCGCGGGCGGCGCCGCGCAGGGCGATGCCTGCCTCCCGTACCTCCTGGCGCTCGAAGAAGCGCTCGGCGCCGCGCAGCTGGTAGGGCACGCCCGCGTCGGCGAGGGCCTGTTCGTAGACCTCGGACTGGGCGTTGATGCGGTAGAGCACGGCGATCTCGCCGGCCGGGACGCCGGCGGCGATCAGGTCGCGGATGCGGCGGGCCGTGCCCTCGGCCTCGGCGGGCTCGTCGGCGTACTCGGTGTAGACGGGCTCGGGGCCGGGGTCGCGCTGGGAGATCAGCTCCAGGCGGTGCTCGGCGGCGCGGCCGCGGGCCTGGCTGAGGAGTCCGTTGGCGAGGTGCACGACCTGGGGGGTGGAGCGGTAGTCGCGGACGAGCTTGACCACCGTGGCGTTCGGGTGCCGGGTGCGGAAGTTCAGCAGGTGGTCGGGGGTGGCACCGGTGAAGGAGTAGATGGTCTGGCTGGCGTCGCCGACGACGCAGAGGCTGTCGCGGTCGCCGAGCCACAGGTCGAGTAGACGCTGCTGGAGCGGGGAGACGTCCTGGTACTCGTCCACCACGAAGTGCTGGTACTGGCTGCGGATCTGGTCGGCGATGTCGTGCCGGTCCTGGAGGATGCCGACCGTGAGCAGCAACACGTCCTCGAAGTCGATCACCGAGCGGTCGCGCTTGAGCTGCTCGTACACGGCGTAGATCTGACCGATCTCGGCCGGGTCACGGGGGGCGTCGCGGACCGACTTGGCGACGACCGCGGGATAGTCGGCGGGGACGGTCTGGGTGACCTTGGCCCACTCGATCTCGCTGGTGACGTCGCGCAGCTCGTTGCGGTCGAGCCGGACGCGGCAGCGCGCGGCGGACTCGGCCACGAGCTGGATCTTGCGCTCCAGGAGCCGGGGAAGATCGCCACCGACGACTTTCGGCCAGAAGTACTGGAGCTGGCGCAGGGCGGCGGAGTGGAAGGTGCGGGCCTGGACCCCGCCCGCGCCGAGCTCCCGGAGACGTCCGCGCATCTCCCCGGCCGCCCGGTTGGTGAACGTGACGGCCAGCACACTGCCGGGCTGGAGTATCCCTGCCCGCACTCCGTAGGCGATGCGGTGCGTGATGGCCCGCGTCTTGCCCGTACCGGCTCCCGCCAGCACGCACACCGGGCCGTGCAGGGCCAGGGCGACCTCGCGCTGCTCGGGGTCGAGCCCGTCGAGCACCGCGTCGGCCGACTCGGGGACCTGCGGGAAGAGAGTGGAGTGCGTTGCTGCTGTCACCCCGCCATGCTGCCAGGTTCGCGAGGGGCGGTGCGTCGCGTTGTCCACAGGCCCGGGCGCGCAGTCATACGAATCACGGTCGTCCTCATTCGGGAATGGGGACGGCGGCGCGTACGTTCTCCTCCTCGGCACCTACCCCGCGAACAGAGGAGCGCCAGGCCATGCAGGGCACTGTGACGATGTACAGCACCACGTGGTGCGGCTACTGCCGTCGGCTGAAGAGCCAGATGGACCGCGAGGGCATCGCGTACACGGAGATCAACATCGAGCAGGACCCCGATTCGGCAGCGTTCGTGGAGAAGGCCAACGGGGGCAACCAGACCGTCCCGACCGTCCTCTTCCCCGACGGCTCGACGCTGACGAACCCGTCGCTGGCCCAGGTCAAGCAGAAGGTCGGCGTCTGACGCGACGCGCACGCAGACCGAGAAGAGCCCCCGCCCGGCAGTGCCGGGCGGGGGCTCTTTTCAGCCATGGGTACGGACGTCAGACGACGTCGCCCGGCTTCGGCAGCGGCTTGCCGTACCAGAGCTCGATCAGCCGGGAGGCGATCGAGATGCCGTACGGAGGCAGCACCTCGCCCGACTCGAAGGCGGCGGCCAGCTCCTCGCGGGAGAACCAGCGGGCCTCGTGGATCTCCTCGCCGTCCACGTGTATCTCCGAGGAGGTCGCGTGCGCGATGAAGCCCAGCATCAGGCTGGACGGGAAGGGCCAGGGCTGGCTGGCGACGTACTCGACCTCACCGACCGTGACACCGGCCTCCTCGAAGACCTCGCGGATCACCGCCGTCTCGATCGACTCGCCGGGCTCGACGAAGCCCGCGAGGGTCGAGAAGCGGCCCTCGGGCCAGTGCACCTGGCGGCCGAGCAGGATGCGGTCCTGGTCGTCCGTGACGGCCATGATGACCGCCGGGTCCGTCCGCGGGTAGTGCTCGGCGCCGCAGGCCTGGCAGCGGCGGATGTGGCCGGCGGCCGCGATCACCGTGCGCTCGCCGCAGCGGGAGCAGAAGCGGTGGAGTCGCTGCCAGTTCTCCAGGGCCACGGCGTGCACCATGAGGCCCGCGTCCCGGGGCGAGAGCAGCAGGCCGGCCTCGCGCAGACCCGCGGGCCGGGCGGACTGGTCCATGCGGCCGGGCAGGGCGTCCTTCTGGAGGGCGAAGTAGGAGACACCGTCGGCGTCCGTGCCCAGGAAGTAGCGGTGGGTCTCGGTGACCGGCGCCTCGAAGGCCGGGGTCATGACGAGCTCGGTACGGCCGTCAGCGCCGTCTGCGGGTTCGTCGATCAGCACCTGACCGCCGGAGACCACGAAGACGCGGGTCGTGGGGTGGCTCCAGGCCGCCGCGAGCCAGGCCTCGTCGAGACGGTGGTGGGCGGCGCGGTCGATGCCGCTCGGGGCGGTGAGCGAGATCGGCCGGTCCGCGAACTGGCTGTTCAAGGTGGACACAGGTACTTCCAACTCCCCCGGATCGTTGTGTGGGTTCATCGCGCGGCTGTGTGGAGTGCGGCGGGCAGGTCGCTCCACAGATGGGCGGTGGTCTCGACGCCCTTGAGGAGAAGATCGAGCTCGATCTTCTCGTTGGGGGCGTGCCAGCCGTCGGACGGCACCGAGATGCCGAGGAACAGCACCGGTGCGCCCAGGACGTCCTGGAGGTCTGCGGCGGGGCCCGAGCCGCCCTCGCGGGTGTAGCGGACCTTGGCGCCGTCGAAGGCGCGGCTCATCGCGCCCGCGACGGCCTTGAGGGCCGGGTGGTCGAGCGGGGTGAGGCAGGGCCGGGTCGGGGCGCCGAAGACGATCTCGTACCGGATGCCGGCGGGGACACGGGCGGCGAGCCAGTCCCGTACCGCGAGCTCGATCTTGTCCGGGTCCTGGCCCGCGACCAGTCGGAAGGAGAGCTTCAGGTGGGCGGAGGCGGGGACGATCGTCTTGCCGCCGGGGCCCTGGTAGCCGCCGCCGATGCCGTTGACCTCGGCGGTCGGGCGGGCCCACACGCGCTCCAGGGTGGAGAAGCCGGCCTCGCCGAGGGTGCCGTGGGACTTGGCGGTGGTCAGCCAGACCGCTTCGTCGAAGGGCAGCTCGGCGATGAGGGCGCGCTCGGCGTCGGACAGCTCGGTGACACCGTCGTAGAACCCGGGGATCGCGACGTGCTCGTCCTCGTCGTGCAGGGCGGCGACCAGACGACCGGCGACGGTGGCCGGATTGGGCACGGCTCCGCCGAAGGAACCGGAGTGGATGTCCTGGTCGGGGCCGTACAGCTCGATCTCGCAGTCCGCGACGCCGCGCATCCCGGTGCAGACCGTCGGGGTGTCCTCGGACCACATGCCGGTGTCGGAGACGATCACGGCATCGGCGGCGAGCCGGTCCGCGTGGGCCTCGACAAGGGCCCGGAAGTGCGGGGAGCCCGACTCCTCCTCGCCCTCGATGATCAGCTTGAGGTTGACCGCGGGGGCGGTGCGCCCGGTCGCGGCGAGGTGGGCGCGGACCCCGAGGGTGTGGAAGAAGACCTGGCCCTTGTCGTCGGCGGCACCGCGCGCGTACATCCGGCCGTCGGTGACGTGCGGCTCGAACGGGTCCGTGTGCCAGCCGTCCTCGCGGGCGGCCGGCTGGACGTCGTGGTGGCCGTAGACGAGCACGGTCGGGGCGTCGGGGTCGTCGGAGGGCCACTCGGCGAAGACCGCGGGCGCGCCGTCCGTCTCCCAGACATCGACCGTCGAGAACCCCGTGTCGGACAGCTTGTCGGCGAGCCACCGGGCACTGCGCCGTACGTCCTCGGCGTGGGCGGGCTGCGCCGACACGGAGGGGATGCGCAGCCAGGCGGCGAGGTCGCCGAGGAAGGCGGCGCGGTGCTGCTCGATGTACGTGCGCACAGCCTGGGTACGTACGGTCTGGACGGCGTTGTCCGGGGTCTCGCTCATGCTCCTGAGCCTATCCGGCGTCCGGGGCGGGTCTGTCGGGGGTCGGTCCGCCCAGCAGGATCCACTCCAGCTCGGCACGGCCGGGCAGTGCCCGGGGCCGTACGACCTCTCCCGTCCGTACGTAGACGAAGGCGGCGGCGACGTCGTCGGGGGCGAGGCCGTGCTGCTCGGCCCAGGCGAGACGGTAGATCGCGAGCTGGAGAGGGTCGGCGGTGCGCAGATGGCTGGTCTTCCAGTCGACGATCTCGTACGCGCCGGACTCCGGGTCCCGGTAGACGGCGTCGATCCTGCCTCGGACGACCCGGCCGGCGAGGGACAGATGGACGGGGAC
Organism: Streptomyces sp. NBC_01353; assembly: GCF_036237275.1. Lineage (GTDB taxonomy): Bacteria > Actinomycetota > Actinomycetes > Streptomycetales > Streptomycetaceae > Streptomyces. Next base: position 3,126,842 of record NZ_CP108352.1, read on the forward strand.
CTCGACGCGGTACGGGGTGCGGTGGGCGTACGGGGTGAGGGCGAAGGCGTCCTTGAGCGCGTCGAGGTCACGCTCGTCGACGATCTCCGGTTCGCCGGCGAAGTCCTCGCCGCCGGGGAGCTCGTCCGGGCCGAGCATGGGGAGCGGGAGCTCCTCGAACCGTGACTCCACCCACGCGTGGAACCGGGTACCGCGGCGTGCGGCGGGCTGCGGGGGCCGGGGCATGGGCCGGGCCAGGTCCTGGGCGAAGCCGTCGGGGTCGGCGGCGAGGCGGAGGACCTGGGAGGCGGAGAGGTAGGCGGGCAGGAGGACGTCGCGGGTGGTGGCGCGGGCGCGGCGGAGTTCGGTGGTGAGGGCGGTGAGGTCGCGGTCCCAGGAGGCGATTGTTCTGGCTTCCTCGGGGGTGGTTCGGGTCTCCGGTGCCCGGGGGGCGGGGATGTCGTGGGCCTCGGGCTCGTCGCCCGTCGGCAGCTCGTCGTCCCAGAACGGGTCCTCGTCCCAGGGAGGTTCCTCGTCGGGCCAGAGGTCCTCGGGGTCCTGGGGTACGGGCCCTTGCGCGGGCAGCGCGTTCGTGGCGTTGTGCCCACCCTCCCCCGGACTTCGTCCGGGGGTACCCCCATCGCCCTGCGGAACGTATGCCCACAACGCGCGGTGCACTTGCTCCGCCGCCTTCCTGCGGCGCTCGAACGATGTCTCGTCCAAGGGGAGGGGCCAGGCCTGGTCCGCGAGGTGCTCTGTCAGGGAAGGGTTCTCCGCGTCCTTCTCCGGTTCGTCCGCCCACGCCTCGATCTCGCCGAAGCCTGCCGCGCAGTGGTCGTAGAGGGCATGGAGGAAGTCCGAGGGGCCGCGCGGCTTCTTCTGGGCCGGGCCCCACCAGTGGGCGGAGCCCAGGAGGAGGGAGCGGGGGCGGGTGAAGGTCACGTAGCCGAGGCGGAGCTCCTCGGTGTGCTGGTGGTCGCGCATCGACTCCTTGAAGGTCTTCAGGGAGGCCGCGTCCCAGGTCGTGATCTCGGGCAGCGTCGCCGTGTCGCCGCGCAGGGCGTGCGGCAGCACCTGGGGCTGGGAGGTCCACGACTCGCGGGACCTGGTGCTCGGGAACTGGGCGGAGACCAGGCCGGGCACCGCCACGACGTCCCACTCCAGGCCCTTGGACTTGTGGGCGGTGAGGACCTTGACCGTGTTCTCGCCGCCCGGGAGCGCGTTGTCGAGGCCCTTCTCGTACTGCGCGGCCGTGCGCAGGAAGCCGAGGAACGCCAGCAGGGTCGCCTCGCCGTCCAGGGAGGCGAAGCCGGCCGCGATGTCGAGGAAGTTCGAGAGGGTCTCGCGGCGCCGGGCGGCGAGGGCGTGCGGGGACGCGGAGAGTTCGACCTCCAGGCCGGTGGTGGCGAGGACCCGGTGCAGGACGTCCATCAGCGGGTCGGCGAGCGAGGAGCGCAGGGTGCGCAGCTCGGCGGCGAGCCGGGCGAAGCGGACGCGGGCCTCGGCGGAGAACGGCAGGCCGTCGTCCTCGCCGCCGGAGTCGAGGAACGTGTCGAGCGCGTCGGCGAGCGAGATGACCTCGGCCGGGTCGACGCCCTCGACCGCCGCCGCGAGCCGCTGGTCGGCGTCGGCGTCCACGCCCCGCTCCCGGTGGACGAGCAGCCGGGCGCGGCGGCCGAGGAGGGCCAGGTCGCGCGGGCCGATGCGCCAGCGGGGGCCGGTCAGCAGGCGGACCAGGGAGGCGTTGGCGCCGGGGTCCTGGAGGACCTCGCAGACCGCCACCAGGTCGGCGATCTCGGGCAGGTGGAGGAGCCCCGAAAGACCGACGACCTCGACCGGTACGTCACGGGCGACCAGGGCGGCCTGGATGGCGGGGAAGTCGGTGGCAGTCCGGCAGAGGACCGCGATCTCGCCGGGCTCCTTGCCCGTGCGGACCAGGTGGGCGAGGGAGTCGGCGAGCCAGTCGATCTCCTCGGCGTGGGTGGGGAGGAGCGCGATCCGTACCGAGCCGTCGCGCTCCGCGCCGGGCGCCGGGCGCAGCGCCTCCACGCCCGCGTGCATGGCCCGCAGGGGCGTGGCGAGGCCGTTGGCCAGGTCGAGGAGGCGGCCGCCGCTGCGGCGGTTCTCCGAGAGCGCGTAACGGGTGGCGGGGCTGCCGTCCTCGTACGGGAAGTGGGTCGGGAAGTCGTCGAGGTTGGCGACGGACGCGCCGCGCCAGCCGTAGATCGCCTGGCAGGGGTCGCCGACCGCGGTCACGGCGTGCCCGGTGCCCGAGCCGAACAGGCCGGAGAGCAGCAGCCGCTGGGCGACGGAGGTGTCCTGGTACTCGTCGAGCAGCACGACCCGGAACTCGTCGCGCAGGATGGCGCCGACCTCCGCGCGCGTGGTGGCGAGTTCGGCGGAGCGGGCGATCTGGTCGCCGAAGTCGAGCAGATCGCGGGAGCGTTTGGCCGCGCGGTAGCGGATCACGAGGTCCAGCAGCTCGCGACGGGCCGCGGCCGTCTCGGGGACCTTGCGCAGATCGGCGTTGGAGAGCTTGGCGCGGGAGAGGGTGTCGAGCAGCTCGGTGTCGTACGCCTTCAGCTCCTCGGGCCGTACGAGATGCTCGGCCAGCTCGGCGTCGAGCGCGAGGAGGTCGCTGACCAGCGTCGGGAACGACTTGGTCAGGGCGGGGTACGGCCCTGGCGCCTCGCGCAGGACGCGCGCGGCGAGCTGGTAGCGGGTGGCGTCGGCGAGGAGGCGGGAGGTGGGCTCCAGGCCGATGCGCAGGCCGTGGTCGGTCAGGAGCTGCCCGGCGAAGGCGTGGTACGTGGAGATGCGGGGCTCGCCCGGGGGGTTGTCAGGGTCGATGACGTCGGGGTCTGTGACGCCTGCACGGACGAGGGCCGTGCGGACGCGTTCGGCGAGTTCGCCGGCGGCCTTGTTGGTGAAGGTGAGACCGAGGACCTGTTCGGGCGCGACCTGGCCCGTGCCGACCAGCCAGACCACCCGGGCGGCCATCACCGTCGTCTTGCCGGAACCGGCTCCGGCCACGATGACCTGCGGGGCGGGCGGCGCGATGATGCAGGCCGTCTGCTCCGGGGTGAACGGGATGCCGAGGAGCTCCTTGAGCTGCTCGGGGTCGGTGATGCGTGCGGTCACCCCAAAGAGGCTAACGGGGACCACCGACAGCGCCGACCACGGCAGAACGCGAGCGGGACGCCTCAGACCGCCCCGGTCGTCGCCCCCTGGTCGAGCTTGGTGAGGTCCACGGTCTCGTCCGGTGGCGGTACGACGACCTTCACCGGCTTGTCGTAGTCGGAGAAGACGATCGTCCCGGGCTCCTCGCCGCCGGTCTTGACCATCTTGAGGATGTAGGGCTTGCCCTCCTGGGAGACGGACACCGTGGTCGTCTCACCGCCGGGCCTCTTCTTCACCAGGGTGGCGACGGGGGTTCCCTCGACCTCGGCGTCCGGTCCCCGGGTCAGACCCCTGCGCTCGCCTTCCTCCTTGTCCAGGTCGGCGAGGAGTTCCTTGAGGTCGCAGACCCCGCTCAGGTCGCCGCTGCCCGCCTGACCGGGGGTGATCTTCAGCCAGCGCCCTTTGAGGAGCTCGATCGTGGGGCCGATCTGGGGCTCCGGTATCCCCTGGGAGGTCATGGAGACCCGCCAGAACCGCTCGTCGCCCTTCATGTACGTGATCCCGTCGGCCTGCCGCAGCTCCGCCGTGCCGCCGCCGATCGTCATCCGCCCGGTGCACTCGCGCTTGTCGTTGACGGCGAGGTCGATGTCCAGCGGCTGTCCGTCCGACTCGACCCGGCCGGTCATCCGGAGAGAGGTCGCGGACTGGGTGGCGGTGACGGCGCGGTCGCCGATCTGGTCGGCGGTCAGCTTCTCGAAGGGGTCGGGCGAGGGGCTGGGGGCTGCGGCCTGTACGGACGCCGGTGCAGGAAGTACCTGGGCCCCGGCCGCCGGAGCGGCCCCGACGATCACGGCCGTACAGACGGCCGTCGTGCCGGCCGCCACGGTGGCCGTCGCGGTGCGGAGCATTCGACGCTGGGACGCCATGCGAGCCTCCTCGCGGATTCCCCTGTCCACCAGCGTCGCCCCTGTGACGTGCGCCCGCTACTTCGCTGCGGCGGGCGCACGTCGCGGCGGGTGCGTCAGCCGAGCTTCGCCGGGTCCATCACCTGGTCCGCCGGCGGCGCGGTGGCCGTGACGGGCTTGTTGAAGTCGGAGAAGACGAGCGTTCCGGGCTCCTTGCCGCCGGCATCGACCGACTTGAGGATGAAGGGCTCGCCCTCCTTGGCGACGTACACGGTGAGCGTCTCGCCGCTGCTCTTCTTCTTGATCAGAGTGACGGCGGGGCGGCCGTCGACATCGGCGTCGGCGCCCTTGGTCATGCCCTTGCGCTCGGACTTGTCCTCGTCCATGTCATTGATCATGGCGTTGAGGTCGCACATGTCGGCCAGTTCACCGGCGTTGCCGTCGGACATCTTCATCCAACGGCCCTTGAGGAGCTCGGCCATGGCGTTGCCCTCCTCGGCGGAGGAGCCCTCGCTCTTGGCCATGTTCTGCCAGAACTTGTCGTCGCCCTTCATGTACATGATCTTCTCGGCCTGAAGGAGGTCCGCGGTGGCTCCGTCGACGGTCATCTTGCCGACGCAGGCGCCCTTGTTGTCGAGCGCGAGGTCGATCTTCATCTGCTCGCCGTCGGCCTTGCCGTCGCCGACCATCCGCAGCGAGGTCGCGCCCTTCATGGCCTTCATGGCCTGGTCCGCGATCGCGTCGGCGTCGAGGCCCTTGAAGGGGTCGACCGGGGCCTGCGTCGTGGTGGCGGACGCCGCCGGCTCCTTCTTGTCACCCTTGGCCTTGGTGTCGTCGCCCTTGGAACAGCCCGTCACACCGACGACGGTGGCCGCACAGACCATCGCCGCGACCCAGATCTTCCGGTTGGCCCGCATTGTGCACTCCTCATGGTTTCTCTTGACCCCGGGACAGTCCGACTCCTGTGAGGTCCCTATGGATGCACGGCGGGAGAGTGACCTCGGACACGTCGTACGGGCGGCTCTGGGGGAGGCCGTCATTCGAGGATGTGGCGGCCCTCGGGCTGCGCGCTGCACGAGGCGCGGAAGGTGCAGTGGGTGCAGTGCTGGCCCGTGGTGGGGGTGAAGCGCTCGTCGAGGACCCGGCCGGCCGCGGTGGCCAGGAGGTCGCCGACCCACTCCCCCGCCAGGGGTTCCTGTGCCTGGACCTTCGGGAGGGTCTCGCCGCCCTCCTTCTTGGGGGCGGGCTGGCGCAGCTGTACGAGTTCGGCGCCGCCGGGGTCGGGACGGTGGCCGTCGAAGACCTCGTCCAGGGCTCCTTCGCGTACCGCGAGCTGGTACACGGCCAGCTGGGGGTGGTGGGCGACCTCGTCCCTGGTGGGGGCGGACTTGCCGGTCTTGAAGTCGACGACGTAGGCGCGGCCGTGTTCGTCGGTCTCCACGCGGTCCATGGAGCCGCGGATCCGGACCTCGTACGCACCGGCTTCGAGGGTCACGTCGAAGTCGTGCTCCGTCGCGGCGGGGATGCGACCGCCGCGGTCCATGACGTGCCAGCGCAGGAAGCGTTCCAGCGCCACGCGCGCGTGCTCCTTCTCCTGCGCGGACTTCCAGGGGGCGTCGAAGGCGAGCGCGTCCCAGACCGAGTCCAGCCGGGCCATGAGGACGTCGAGGTCGGCGGGGGTACGGCCGGAGGCGACCTCGTCGGCGAGGACGTGGACGACGTTGCCGAAGCCCTGGGCGGCGGTGGCGGGGGCGTCGGCCTTGACCTCGCGGCCCAGGAACCACTGGAGGGCGCAGGTGTTGGCGAGCTGGTCGAGGGCGGAGCCGGAGAGGGCTACGGGGTGGTCGCGGTCGCGGAGCGGGACCCGGCTGCGGGTGGGCTCGAACAGGCCCCACCAGCGGTCCGGGTGAGCGGCCGGGACCAACGGCTGGCCCTCGTCGTCGGTGAGCGCGGCGAGCTGGGCGAGGCGCTGGGCGGCGGCGTCGCGGAGGGCGTCGGAGGCGGCCGGGTCGACGGTGGTGGCGCGTAGTTCGGCGACGAGTGCGGCCACGGCGAGGGGGCGGCGGGGGCGGCCCGGGACGTCCTTGGGCTCGGTGCCGAGTTCGCCGAGGAAGCGGGAGGGCTGGTCGCCGTCGTCGGCGGGGGTCTTGACGGCGGTCACGACGAGCCGGTTGCGGGCGCGGGTGGCGGCGACGTAGAAGAGGCGGCGCTCCTCGGCGAGGAGGGCGCCGGGGGTGAGGGGTTCGGCGAGACCGTCGCGGCCGATGCGGTCGGCTTCGAGGAGGGAGCCTCGGCGGCGCAGGTCGGGCCAGAGGCCCTCCTGGACGCCGGCGACGACGACGAGGCTCCATTCGAGGCCCTTGGCGCGGTGGGCCGTCATGAGGCGGACGGCGTCGGGACGGGTCTGGCGCTTGGAGAGGGTGTCCGCGGCGATGTCCTGGGCGTCGAGCTCTTCGAGGAAGTTCAGGGCGCCGCGGCCGCCGACACGGTCCTCGGCGCGGGCGGCGGCCTCGAAGAGGGCGCAGACGGCGTCGAGGTCGCGGTCCGCGTTGCGGCCGGCCGAGCCGCCGCGAAGGGCCGCGCGCTCCAGCCGGCCCGGCCAGGGGGTGCCGTTCCACAGCAGCCAGAGGGCCTCTTCGGCGGTGCCGCCTGCGGCGAGGCGGTTGCGGGCCTGCCGGAGCAGATCGCCGAGCCGCTTGGCGCCGCGGGCGTACGACTGGTCGTGCGCGACGAGCCGCTCGGGCTCGGCGAGCGCACGGGCGAGGAGTACGTCGGAGGGCGGCGGCACCTGGTTCCCGCCGGCCCGCTCCTCGTCACGCAGCGCGCGGCCGAGGCGGCGCAGATCAGCGGGGTCCATACCGGCGAGGGGCGAGGCGAGCAGGGTGAGCGCGGTCTCGGTGTCGAGCCACGCCCCGGCCCCTTCGTCCCCTTCGGTACCGCCGCCGGAAGCCGAGGGCTCGGCGCCCGGGCCCGCGGCGGCGGCGGGCGCGTCGAATGCGGCACCCGGATCCGCCGCAGGGCGGGCCGAGTCGCCGTCGGCCCCCGCGGGCTCCTCGGCTCCGTCGGCCGGCTCCCCGGCTCCGTCGCCGGCCGCGTCGAGACCCGCCGCCCCCTGGGCGGCCGGGTCGTCCGTGCCCGGGGTTGCCGCTGTGCGCAGGGCGAGGAGGAGCGGGGCCACCGCCGGTTCGTGGCGGAGGGGGGTGTCGGCGGTGTCGGTTTCGAGGGGGACGCCGGCCGAGGTGAGGGCGCGGCGGAGGCCCGGGACGGTGGTGGCCGCGCGGACCAGGACGGCCATGTCCTGCCAGGGGACACCGTCCTCCAGGTGGGCGCGGCGCAGGAGGTCGGCGATGTTGTCGGACTCGGTGGAGGCCGTGGGGTACGTGTAGACCTCGACCCGGCCGCCCCCGCGCGTCGCCGCCGGCTCGCGGTGGGCGCGGACCTTGTCGCCGGGCAGCCGCGGCAGGGGCATCCGGCGGGTGAGTTCGCGCGTCGCGGCGAGCAGCCCCGCGCCCGAGCGCCGGGAGCCCGTCAGGACCCGGACGTCCGACGGCCGGCCGTCGAGCCGCCGGAACGTGTCGGGGAAGTCGAGGATGCCGTTCACATCGGCACCCCGGAACGCGTAGATCGACTGGTCCGGGTCACCGAAGGCGACCACCGTGCGGCCGCCCCCCGCCAGTGCGCGCAGCAGCCGCACCTGCGCCGGGTCCGTGTCCTGGTACTCGTCCACGAAGACGGCGTCGTAGTCGGGCAGCGTCACGCTCTCCGACAGCAGCACCGCCCTGTGCACGAGCTCCGTGTAGTCGAGGACCCCTTGCAGGTCCAGGACGTCGAGGTACTCCGCCAGGAACCCGGCCGCCGCCCTCCAGTCAGGGCGGCCCACCCGCTGGGCGAACTCGGCCAGCGCCCGCGGCCCGAGGCCCAGCTCGCGTGAGCGCGCGAGGACGGCCCTGACCTCGTCGGCGAAGCCGCGCGTCGTCAGGCAGGCCCGCAGCTCGTCGGGCCACCGGACGCGCGCGAGCCCCGCCTTCTCCAGATCGATCTGGCCCGCGAGGAGCTCCCGTACCGCGAGGTCCTGCTCCGGTCCGGACAGCAGCCGCAGCGGCTCGGCGAACAGTTCGGCGTCCTGGTGCGCGCGGATCAGGGCGTAGCAGTACGAGTGGAAGGTCGTCGCCTGCGGAGGCCGCGATCCTCCCAGCCGCGCCGCCATCCGGTCGCGCAGCTCCACGGCGGCCTTGCGGCTGAAGGTGAGGACGAGGATCCGCTCCGGGTCCGTCCCCTTCTCGACACGGGCCGCGACCGCCTCCACCAGCGTCGTCGTCTTGCCGGTGCCCGGTCCGGCGAGGACGAGCAGCGGTCCGCCCGCGTGGTCAACCACTTCCCGCTGTGCTGCGTCCAGCAGAGGGGGATCCACCTGGGTCGGGGCGGTGCGCACCAGTCGGTACGCGCCCGTGGTCCGCCCCTGGTACGGCGTGCGCCGGGTGGTGGAGGAGGAACTCACGTGGATCGACCGGTCCTGAGCGAAGAGGTGGAGAGGTGTACGGGGCGAACGACGACGTTACGGGAAACGGAGGGTGCCCGAGTCGTACTCCGTACGGGCCTCCGTGCCGTCATCGGGCCGCCCGGCCCGTCCTGCCATGGGCAAAGCCGTCACGTGTGAGTTCCCGCACGCGGATCCGGGTCGCCGACGTCCGTGCCGTCCCAGCGCGCCCGCCGCATGTCGAGCTTCGGTATGTGCCCCTCGGCGCTGCGCCCGGCCTGCCGGAGCGGGGTGCCCTCGTCCCGGTAGTGGTCGAGGGCGCGCAGCTCGTGGCCGGGCAGCAGCGTGCCGTCGGAGCGCACCACACGCCACCACGGCACGGCCCCGCCGTACAGGGCCATCACTCGGCCGACCTGGCGCGGCCCTCCCTCGCCGAGCCATTCGGCCACGTCTCCGTAGGTCATCACCCGGCCCGGCGGGATCAGCTCGGCGACCTCAAGGACCCGCTCCGCGTACTCCGGAAGCTCCTCCACGCTCATCCGCCCCATCCTGCCTCACCCCACCGACAACCCCACCGACAACGCCCTGATGCCTCCGTAGGGCGCCGCTTCGTGCCACCATCGTCCGGGCGGTGACTGGTGATACGAGATCAAGAGCGACAAGACGACCAAGAAGAACAACAATTCGAAATGCAGGACGCGTCGCACGACGAGCACGCGGCACAAGCAGAGACGGACATGGTGATGGGGTACGACGCTCGGCCTCCTGAGGAGGGGGCTCACCCCGACCTGCCCTCGCCCGAGGGGGAGCCCAGCGAGCGGGTCTCGCAGGACGAACCGCTGCTCGCCGCCCGTGTGCACCGCCCCTCCGACCTGATGCGGCTCCTCGTCGGCGTCCTCGCCATCGCCGTTGTCATCGCCATCGCCGCCTTCGCCCACGGCACCACCTCAGGCCTCGAGCAGGACATCAACAAGGGCGCCGGCGGTGCGCCGGACGTCTTCGTCAAGATCGCCGGGCTCGTCTCCAGCATCGCCGTCCTGCTCGTGCCGGTGGCCTTCGCCATCGAGCGGCTGATCAAACGGGACGGACTGCGGATCGCCGACGGCGTCCTCGCCGCCGTGCTCGCCCACGGTGTCACCCTCGCCACCGACCTCTGGGTCGCCAAGGCCGCGCCCGGCACCATCCAGGACGCGCTGACCCAGCCGGCCACGGGCGGCGGGCTCACCGACCCGGTGCACAACTACCTCGCGCCCGTCATCGCGTACATGACCGCCGTCGGCATGGCGCGTCGGCCGCGCTGGCGGGTGAGCCTGTGGGCGGTGCTGCTGCTCGACGCGTTCACGATGCTGGTCGCCGGGTACACCACCGCGTTCTCGATCATCCTGACCGTACTGATCGGCTGGACCGTCGCGTACGGAACGCTGTACGCGGTCGGCTCCCCCAACGTCCGCCCCACCGGGCAGACCCTCCTGGCCGGTCTGCGCCGGGTCGGCTTCCGGCCGGTCACGGCGCTGCGCGCCGAGGGCGCGGGCGTGCCCGACTCGGCCGACAGCAGCGACCGCGGCCGCCGCTACATCGTCACGCTCGAGGACGGGCCGCCGCTCGACGTCACCGTCGTGGACCGGGAACTGCAGGCGCACGGCTTCTTCTACCGGGTCTGGCGCAGGATCACCCTGCGCGCGATCACCACCCGCCGCTCGATCGTCTCGCTGCGCCAGGCGCTGGAGCAGGAGGCCCTCCTCGCGTACGCGGCGATCGCCGCCGGGGCCAACGCGCCGAAGCTGATCGCCACCTCCGAGCTCGGCCCGGACGCCGTGATGCTCGTGTACGAGCACCTGGGCGGCCGGACCCTGGACTCGCTGGACGACAAGGAGATCACCGACGATCTGGTGCACAGCGCCTGGCGACAGGTGAAGGCTCTCCAGTCGCGCCGGATCGCGCACCGCAGGCTCGCGGGAGACGCGATTCTGGTGGATCGTTCCGGCAAGGTCATCCTGACCGACCTGCGGGGCGGTGAGATCGCCGCGGGCGACCTGATCCTGCGGATGGACATCGCGCAGCTGCTCACCACCCTCGGTCTGCGGGTGGGTGCCGAGCGGGCGGTGGCCGGGGCCGTGGCGGTGCTCGGCCCGGACGCGATCGCCGACTGTCTCCCCCTGCTCCAGCCGATCGCGCTGAGCCGCTCCACGCGAGCGACGCTGCGGAGGCTGGCCCGGGAGCGGTCGACGCGGGAGCGCGAGGCCGTGCTCGAGGCGTCGGAGGCGGCGAAGCGGGCGCGGGCCGAAGCGACGGCGGCGACCGCGGGCACCACGGAACTCAAGCCGGACCGCAAGTCCGACCGGAAGATCGAGAAGGCGGAGAAGCAGGCCGAGAAGCGGGCGCTCGACTCGGCGCTCGACGAGGCCCGCGAGGAGGATCTGCTGGCCCAGATCCGCCAGCAGGTGCTGCTGATCCGCCCCCAGGCACCGGTCGAACCGGTCCGTCTGGAGCGGATCAAGCCACGCACGCTCATCAGTCTCATCGCCGGCGCCGTCGCCGCGTACTTCCTGCTGTCGCAGATCGCCCGGACACCGCTGTCCACCATCAGCTCGGCCGACTGGCGGTGGGTGGCGGCTGCCGTGCTCTTCTCGGCACTGAGCTACGTCGCCGCCGCGATGAGCCTGCTCGGCTTCGTACCGGAGCGGGTCGGGTTCTGGCGGACGGTGGTCGCGCAGGTGGCAGGTTCGTTCGTGAAGATCGTCGCCCCGGCGGCGGTCGGCGGAGTCGCGCTGAACACCCGGTTCCTCCAGCGCTCGGGAGTGCGGCCGGGGCTCGCGGTGGCGAGCGTCGGCGCGTCGCAGCTCTTCGGACTCGGGGCGCACATCCTGCTCCTGCTCGCCTTCGGCTATCTGACGGGTACGGAGAGGTCCCAGTCCTTCACCCCGTCGAGGACGGTCATCGCCGGTCTGCTGACGGTGGCGGTGCTGGTGCTGGTGGTCACGGCGATCCCGTTCATGCGGAAGTTCGTGTCGACGCGGCTGCGGTCGCTCTTCGCGGGTGTCGTGCCGCGCATGCTGGACGTGCTCCAGCGGCCGCTGAAGCTCCTCACGGGCATCGGCGGGATGCTGCTCCTGACCGGGCTGTTCGTGCTCTGCCTGGACGCCTCGATCCGCGCGTTCGGGCACGAGAGCCAGGGAATCAGCTACGCCAGCGTGGCGGTCGTCTTCCTCGCGGGCAACGCGCTCGGCTCGGCGGCCCCGACGCCTGGCGGTGTGGGCGCGGTCGAGACCGCGCTGACCCTCGGTCTGGTCGCGGTCGGCCTCCCCATTGAGGTCGCGACCCCGGCGGTGCTGCTGTACCGGCTCCTGACGCTGTGGCTGCCGGTGTTGCCGGGGTGGTTGTGCTTCAACTGGCTGACGAAGCGGGGCGCGCTTTAGCGCGCGGCGGGGGCGGCGGGCGGGGTCGTGCGGAGTCTGCGGGCCGGCGGTGGCTGGTCGCACAGTTCCCCGCGCCCCTGACGGCCGGAGGCCAGGGCCGTACGACATCTGCAGGCGCGTCGTGGCTGAGCGCGCAGTTCCCCGCGCCCCTGGCAGGGCCCGCGTAGCCGGCGCCGTAGGGAGTCTGCCCGCGCGTCGTGGCTGAGCGCGCAGCTCCCCGCGCCCCTGAAGGGCAGGCGGGGCCGATGCCGTACGACGTCTGCGGGCCGCGCCCCTCACAGGGCCCCCTTCGTGACACCCGTGTGGGTGCCCGCCCGCGCGGGGTGGCTTTGTTCGGCTCACGATGGTTTTATGCCGATCTCCGCCGCGCAGCGTGCCGTCCTGCTCACCGCGACCACCGTGTTGCTCGCCGCCGGAGTCGCCGGATGCTCGGACAGTGGTGGGACGGCCTCCGACTCGCCCACCGATCTCGCCGGGTTCGCCACGCAGGAGCTGGAGTGGGCCGCCTGTCCGCCCCCGTCAGCCGCGGAGGGCGGCGGTACCGCGCCCTCCCCGCTGCCCGGCGGGACCGCCTGGGAGTGCTCGTTCATGGACGCGCCGCTCGACTACGCCGACCCCGGAGGCGAGACCATCGAGCTGGCCCTGATCCGCGCCCGGACCAGCAACCCGGACCAGCGGATCGGCTCCATGATCTACAACTTCGGCGGCCCCGGCGGCTCCGGCGTCACCGGCCTGCCCTCCTTCGCCCCGGACTACGAGAAGCTCCGCACCCGCTACGACCTCGTCTCCTTCGACCCCCGGGGCGTCGGCCGCAGCGCGGACGTCCAGTGCCTGACCGACAAGGAGCTGGACGCCTACTACGCCATGGACTTCACCCCGGACGACGCCCCCGAGGAGCGGACGCTGTCCGACGGGCAGAAGAAGTACGCCGCCGGCTGCGAGAAGGAGTCCGGCGCGGTGCTCCCCCACGTCGGCACCGAGAACGCCGCCCGCGACCTGGACCTGATGCGCCAGGTCCTCGGCGACGACAAGCTCCATTACTTCGGCATCTCGTACGGCACACAACTGGGCGGCGTGTACGCCCACTTGTTCCCCGAGAACGTCGGCCGCGCCCTCTTCGACGCGGTCGTCGACCCGAACTCCGGCACGGAGGCCGGCGCCCTCGGCCAGGCCCAGGGCTTCCAGCTCGCCCTCGACAACTTCGCCAAGGACTGCGTGGCCCGCGGCGACGCCTGCACGCTGCCCGGTTCGACGGTCGCCGAGATCGAGTCGTTCATCATCGGCCTCCTGGACGAGCTCGACGAGAAGCCGATCGCCGGGATCGGGGACCGCAAACTGACCCAGACCCAGGCCACCAACGGCATCGCACAGGCCCTGTACTCCAAGGAGTTCTGGCAGTACCTGGAACAGGGGCTCGACTCGGCCGAGGGCGGCGACGGCGCGCTGCTGCTCGCCCTCTCCGACTCCATGAACGGACGCGACCAGAACGGCAGTTACAGCAACATCCAAGCGGCGAACGCGGCCATCAACTGCGTGGACTTCAAGGAGCGCTACACCCTCGGCCAGGCCAAGGAGCAGCTCCCGGAGTTCCAGAAAACCTCCGCCGTCTTCGGTGACTACATGGGCTGGGCCCTGTCGGGCTGCTCCCAGTGGCCGGTCCCGGGCGCCTGGGAGCACCCCGACGTCTCCGCGCCCGGCTCCGCCCCGATCCTGGTGCTCGGCACGACGGGCGACCCGGCGACCCCGTACGCGGGGACCCGGGCGATGGTGGACGCGCTCGGCGAGGGCGTCGGCGTGGAGCTGACGTACGAGGGCGAGGGCCACGGCGCGTACAACGGCGGCAACGCGTGCGTGCAGAACACCGTCAACGCGTACTTCCTGGACGGAAAGGTGCCGGCCTCCGGGACCATCTGCAAATAAGTCCACCCCGGCGCCTAGGATGGCGACTTTCCGGTCCGGATCACGGGGGTTGTCTTGTCCAAACGGATACGGGTGGCGGCCGCGGTCGTCACCGGGCTGCTGGTCGCGGGCTGCACAAGCACCGGAACGCCCACCGAGACCCCTCGGAGCATCGGAAAGACCCCGCCGAGCGCGGACGCCAAGCAGCCGAGGGACGCCGCGCTGCCCGCCTCGCTCACCGGGCAGCGCCCCGAGTGGAAGCCCTGTGCCGCCCCCGAGGGCGGCGACAAGCCCGGCGCCGACTGGCGCTGCACCGAGGTGCGGGTCCCGCTCGACTACACGCGGCCCGACGGCGAGACGATCCCGATCGCGCTGATCCGCAAGGAGGCCCGCGACAAGAACCGGCGGCTCGGCTCCCTCCTCTTCAACTTCGGCGGCCCGGGCGCCTCCGGGGTCGAGATACTCCCCCGCGCGGCCCAGGCGTACAGCGCGCTGAACCGCCGCTACGACCTGGTCGGCTTCGACCCGCGCGGCGTCCGGCAGAGCGCCGGTGTGGTGTGCCGGGACGACAAGGAGCTGGCCGCCGCCGAGACCGTCGACGCGACGCCGGACACGCCGGCCGAGGAGGCCGCGTTCCGCGCGGACGGCGCCTCCTTCGGCGCCGGGTGCGCCCGCCGCTCCGGCAAGGTCATCCCGCACACCACGACCAGCAACACCGCCCGTGACCTGGACCTGGTCCGGCACGTCCTCGGCGACGACAAGCTGAACTACTTCGGCATCTCCTACGGAACCCAGCTCGGCGGCGCCTACGCGCACCTGTTCCCGGCGCACGTCGGCCGGACCGTCCTCGACGCGGTCGTCGACCCGACCGCCGACAGCACGGGCCACGCCCGCAACCAGACGATCGGCTTCCAGCGCGCCCTGGACAACTACCTGAAGAGCACCGGCGAGGACGCGAAGAAGGGAACGGCCCGGATCGCCCGTCTGCTGGAGCGGCTGGACGGCGACCCGCTGCCCGTCGGCGACCGGCAGCTGACCGACAGTCTGGCGCTCACCGGCATCGCGGTCACGCTCTACTCGCAGAGCAACTGGCCCCTGCTGACCTCCGCCCTGGAGCAGGCCCGGAACCGCAACGGCGCGGAGTTGCTGGCCCTGGCCGACTCGTACAACGACCGGGACGAGTCCGGGCACTACTCCACCCAGTCCCACTCCCAGCGGGCGATCTCCTGCGCCGACTCCGCCGAGCGGCCGACGACCGAGCAGGCGAAGGCGCTGCTGCCGGAGTTCCGCAAGCTCTCGCCGGTCTTCGGCGCGTTCCTCGCCTGGGACACGGCCGGCTGGTGCGCTCAGTGGCCGGTGAAGGGCGAGCGGGTCGACCCGGACGCCGGGGCGCCCGGCGCCGGCCCGATCCTGGTCGTCGGTACGACCGGTGACCCGGCGACCCCGTACGAGGGGGCCGAGCGGATGGCGAAGGAGCTGGGCACCGGCGTCGGCGTCCTGGTCAGCAACGAGGGCGAGGGCCATGGCGCGTACGGCACGTCGTCCTGTGTGACGAGGACGGTCGACGCGTACCTCCTGGACGGCAAGGTCCCCGCCTACGGCACGACCTGCTCCAGCGGGGCGGCGCGAAGCGGGGCATGAGAAAGGGCCGGACCTGATGCCAGGTCCGGCCCCTTCGTCGTACGCCTAGTAGACCGGCTTCTCGGGCTCGATCTGGTGCACCCAGCCGATGACGCCGCCACCGACGTGCACCGCGTCCGCGAAGCCCGCGGACTTGAGCACGGCGAGGACTTCCGCACTGCGGACACCCGTCTTGCAGTGCAGGACGATCCGCTTGTCCTGCGGGAGGTCCTGGAGGGCGCTGCCCATCAGGAACTCGTTCTTCGGGATCAGCCGCGCGCCGGGGATCGAGACGATCTCGTACTCGTTGATCTCCCGGACATCGATGATGTCGATGTTCTCGCCCTCGTCGATCCACTCCTTGAGCTGCTTGGGAGTGATCGTCGAACCGAGCGCCGCCTCCTGGGCCTCCTCGGACACGACGCCGCAGAAGGCCTCGTAGTCGATGAGCTCGGTGACGGTCGGGTTCTCGCCGCAGACCGCGCAGTTCGGGTCCTTGCGGACCTTGACCTGGCGGTACTGCATCTCCAGGGCGTCGTAGATCATCAGCCGGCCGACCAGCGGGTCGCCCACGCCGGCCAGGACCTTGATCGCCTCGGTGACCTGGATGGAGCCGATGGACGCGCAGAGCACGCCCAGGACGCCGCCCTCGGCGCAGGACGGGACCATGCCCGGCGGCGGGGGCTCCGGGTAGAGGCAGCGGTAGCAGGGGCCGTACTCGGACCAGAAGACGGAGGCCTGGCCGTCGAAGCGGTAGATCGAGCCCCAGACGTACGGCTTGTTCAGCAGCACGCACGCGTCGTTGACGAGGTAACGCGTGGCGAAGTTGTCCGTGCCGTCGACGATCAGGTCGTACTGGCTGAAGATGTCCATCACGTTCTCGGCCTCGAGCCGCTCTTCGTGGAGGATCACGTTCACGTACGGGTTGATGCCGAGGACCGAGTCCTTGGCGGACTCCGCCTTGGAACGGCCGATGTCCGCCTGGCTGTGGATGATCTGGCGCTGCAGGTTCGACTCGTCGACCTCGTCGAACTCCACGATGCCGAGCGTGCCCACACCGGCCGCGGCCAGGTACATCAGGGCCGGCGAACCGAGGCCACCGGCGCCCACACAGAGCACCTTGGCGTTCTTCAGCCGCTTCTGCCCGTCCATCCCGACATCCGGGATGATCAGGTGGCGGGAGTACCTGCGGACCTCGTCTACGGTGAGCTCGGCAGCCGGCTCGACCAGGGGTGGCAGCGACACGGGGGCTCCGTTGGTCGGTATGTCAGTACGGTTGTTCTCCCCGTAACACTGCCACGGCCCTTCTCATTCCGAGACACCCGGTCCAATGCGCGAGACGATTTCGTCCCAGTAGCCGGGCAGAGTTTGGAATGGATCGGTTTGTCCCGAGTGGTCCGCGTGGTCCGTGAAGAAGATCGTCCCCGCTCCCTGCCAGCGGGCGATCCGCATCGCTTCGTCGAGGTGACTGCGCGGCACCCCGTGGACGAGATGGACGAACTTCTCCGGCGGATACTCGGCGGTCCACTCGGCCACCTGCGACCAGCGGTAGTCCGTCCACGGCCCGGAGAAGGTGACCAGCTGGTCGGCCGTCTCGGCGTAGCCCGGGTACGGATGGGTGCCATGGCCGAGAACGAGGTGAGCCTCGCCGTCGAGGACCGCCTCCAGGGTGGCCGTGACGCGCCTCACCTCGGGCAGGTCGACCCGGTCGGTGGGGCACCGGTCCAGGTAGAAGCCGTCGACCTTGTACCAGTCGAGGAAGCGGTGGGCGTCCGAGACGATCTCGCCGAACTCGCGCGAGCCGTGGCAGAGGTCCAGATGCCCGAGGACCCTGATCCCCGCGTTCCGCAGCCGGCCGGACGCCTCCAGGCAGTGCGGGTCGGGCCGGTCGCCCGGCCCTTCGGCGACGTTGAGCACGGCCCAGTGCAGGGGGGTGCCGGGGCGGGTCAGTTCGGCCCATTCGACGGGGGCGATCAGCGGGTGGGCGTAGCCGGGGACCCCGAAGCCCAACTCCGCCATCTGTACGGCCCCGGTCGTGCTCGCGGTCAGATGCGACATGCCGCCTCCATCCAGATGTCGGCGAGCGACTCCTCCAGGTTGATCCTGGGGCGCCAGCCGAGCCGGTCGCGTGCGGTGCGGACGTCGGCCTGCTGCCAGCTGCCGCAGCCGTCGGGGTACGGGTAGGGCGCGGCGGCCAGCTGTTCGGCGATGGTCTCGGTGCGGGGGGCGCCGATGACGGGTCGCTGGTGCGGGCCGTGCGGGCCGTGCGGGCCGTGCGGGCCGTCGAGTTCGTGCAGGGTCCCGGCGTATCCGGCGACGCGGGCCAGCACGGCGGCGGCGTCGCGCAGCCTGACCGCGCGGCCGGTGCCGATGTTGACGACACCCTGGGCGGCGGAGAGCGAGGCCGCGTGGACGGCGCGGGCCACGTCCCGTACGTCGACGAAGTCGCGCTGCACGCCGAGGCCGCTGAGCTTGAGCTCGCCGTCGCCTGCCTGCATGGCGCGGCGCATGGCCTCGGCGAGGCGGCCGAGCGGGGAGCCGGCGGGGGTGCCGGGGCCCACGGGCGAGAACACCCGAAGCACCACGGCGTCGAGGCCCGACCCCAGGACGAGTTCGGTCGCCGCCAGCTTCGAGACCCCGTAGGGGCCGCCGGGGCGGGGCACGGCGTCCTCGGCGGTGGAGGAGCCGGGCTGACTGGGCCCGTACTCCGAGGCGCAGCCGACCTGGACGAGCCGGGCGCCGCAGCCGCTGCGGCGCAAGGCCTCGCAGACGGTGGCGACGGCGACGGTGTTGTGCCGGGTCAGTTCGCGGGCGCCGCCGCGGGTGGCGCCCGCGCAGTTGACGACGACTCCGGGGTGGACGGCGTCCAGGAACCGGGTCAGGGCGCCGGGGCTGCCGCCGGCGAGGTCGAACCGTACGTCGGCGTCGTCGCCCCGCCCGAGGGCGGTGAGGTGCACGGCCGGGTCGGCGAGCAGCCGGTCGGCGACGAAGCGGCCGAGGAATCCATTGGCTCCGAGCAGCAGCACCCTCATCGTGCGGCCCCTTCGTGCCGACCGGCCGTGGCTGGGGGTTGGGAGGTCATGTCTCTTTCGTCTCCTTGGGATGGGGTCCTGCGGGGTGGGTGCGCCCGCGGCGTCGGCTCCGCGGATGCGCCGGGGTTCAGGTGCCGGTGGCGGCGTGGGCCGAGGCCCGGGAGAGGGCGGCGGTGGCGTGGGCCAGCAGGCCGAGCGCCGCGGCGCCGCAGACGAGGGTGGGTACGGCGCCGGGGCCCCAGGTGTCGACGAGGGCGCGGACCGGGACGGCGAGGAGGTCACAGCCGGGCACGCGGCCCGCCAGGACGCTCGCGAGGGCGAGCGCCTCGGCGGCGCAGGCGGCGGCGAGGCCGCTCGCGGCGGTCTCGGGGAACTCATGGACGGTGAGGAGCCGGGCGAGGAGGAGGAGCGCGCCGAGGGCGAGGGCGCCGGGCGCGAAGCCTGTCAGGGCCAACAGGCCCGCGAGGGCGGCCAGATGGAGGGCCACGGTGGCCAGGAGCAGGGGACGGGTGCCGGCGGCGAAGTCCTCCAGGCCTCGGCTGACGGTGAGCCTGCGGCGGGCCCTTGCGGCGAAGAGCCGGGCGCACCAGGCGGCGGGGGCGACGGCGAGGGCGAGGCCCAGGAGGGGCTGGGGCGTGATGTCCCAGGCGCCGTCGGGTCCGCCGGCGAGCACCTGCTGGAGAAGACCGTCCCCGCCGACCGCGTACGCGAGGAGCCAGAGGGTCCAGACGCGGGCGGCGGGGACGGTGCGGCCGGCGGCGCGCAGGGGGCCGCGCCGGACGGCGACGGCGAGTGCGGCGGCCAGGCAGAGGACCCCGGCCGCGCCGACGGCGAGGCGCACGGGCCCTTCGGTGAGCGCGAGTCCGGTGACGGTGAGGGCGGCGACGGCCCCGGGCGCGAGGGCGGCCACGGTCCACCCGGCCCACCCGGAGCGCGTGCCGTCCTCGGTCGCGGGACGCGGGGGCGCCCCGTTCTGCCGGGGCACGCGCGCGTACAGCTCCTCGGCGAGCGAGAACACGTCCCGATGCCGAAACCGCGCCGCGGTCCGGTCGGTGACCCCGTGGGCCTCGAGCCCGGCGGCGATCTCCAACGGATCGACGGCCCGCTCACACAGCTCCCGGTGCCGATGCATGAGCGCCTTGACGGGATCGGCGGAACCTCGCCGATTGGGCTTGGCGACGGCCTCGGGCGCCGGTGCCGGTCCGACGGCCTCGGGCGCCGGTGCCGGTCCGACGGCCTCGAGCGCCGGTGCCGGTCCGACGGCCTCGGGCGCCGGTGCCGGTCCGACGGCCTCGGCGCCGGGGACGGCGCGCGGGTGCGGGGCGGCCTGCGGCTGCGGGGCGATGCCGGAGCGGGAAGGGTTCTGCCGATGCGGGGCGGCGTGCGGGTCCGGCGCGAAGTCGGCGCCGGACGGGGCCTGCCGATGCGGGGCGGCGTGCGGGTCCGGCGCGAAGTCGGCGCCGGACGGGGCCTGCCGGTGCGGGGCGCCGCCGTCGCCGGACGGGGCCTGCCGGTGCGGGGCGCCGCCGTCGCCGGACGGGGCCTCCCGGTCCGGCGCGCCGCCGTCGCCGGACGGGGCCTGCGCGGCCTCAGCCCTGGGCGGGGTCTGACGGTGCGAGGTGTCACTGGCGCCGGACGAGGCCTTCTGGTGTGGGGTGCCGCCGGCCACGGGCGGACCGGGCGCGTCCCCCACGCCGGACGCGGCATGACGGTACTGCGCACCTCCGGCCACGGGCGGGCCGGGCGCGTCCCCCGCGCCGGACGCGGCATGACGGTACTGCGCACCTCCGGCAACGGGCTGGCCGGGCACGTCCCCCGCGCCGAGCCGGACCTGCGGGTGTGGCCTGTCCCCGGCCTGCCGGGCCGGCACGGCTTCGGCCTGCTGGGCCGGCACGGCCCCGGCCCCGGGCCGCGTGTGCGAGGCGTCGCTCGCCTCCCGGCTGCCGGGCAGGGCCGGCGCGTCCCACGCGCCAGGCGCGGCCCGCAGGTGCGAGCCCTCCGGTGCCCCGGGCGCGGGCATCGTCGCCGCTCCCGCCCACGCGCGGGAACGCGGTGCTTCGTCCGCGTCACGTGGCGCGAGCCGCGCCCGGGGGCCGGCCGATCGGTCCGCGTCCGGGCCGCCCATCGACCGCAGGTCGAGGTCCGCGCCGCCCCGCGGGTCCCCGGACTCCGCCGTGGCGGGCACCGGGTCGCCCGTTCCCCGGCGACCCCACCCCGGGGTCACCGCCGGCGGCTGCCCGTCGGTCTTCACGGAGACCGTCACGGCAACGGTCAGCGCCGTCGTCTCGAGGAGCGCCTCGGCGTGGGAGTCCGGGGCGGCGGGGCCGCGCATGGGGGTGCCTCCTTCAGGCATCGGGGTCTCCCGCGACGGCGGCGCTCACGGGCTGGTCCGCCCAGGTGCCGGGGACGTACGCCTCCGCCGGGTGGGCGAAGGGGACGCCCTCGGCGGCATGGCGGCGCACGGGTGCGTGGGAGAGGAGTTCCAGGTAGATGCCGCGAAATGCCGCGAGGTTCTGCTCGACGGTGAAGAGTTCGAGCGCGCGGGCGCGGGCCGCGGCGCCCAGGCGGTAGCGGCGCTCGGGGTCGCGCAGGAGCGCAAGGCACGCGTCCGCGAGCGCCCGCGGATTGCGCGGGGGCACGACGAGTCCGGTGCCGCCGATGACCTCGACGACCGCGCCCACGTCCGTGGAGACCGTCGCCCGCGCGCAGAACATGGCCTCGACCAGGCTGATCGGGAAGCCCTCGACGACGCTGGAGAGGACCACGACCGCGCCCGCCGCGTACGCCTCGGCGAGCGTCGGCGCCTCCGGTCCGCCGATCTCCTCGAAGGTGACCGGGTTCTCGCCGACGTCGTGCGCCCCGGCGGCCTCGTCGGGGAAGAGCTGCGCCGCGAGCGCCCGACAGTGCGCGAGGTACGCCTCGGCGCCGGACTCGCGCACCGGGGCCGCGATGATCCGCAGCCGGACGTCGGGCTGGGCCTTGCGCACCTCGGCGAAGGCGTGCAGCAGGGCGATCAGGTCCTTGGCGGGTTCGACGCGGCCGACCCAGACGAGGGTGGCCGGGTCGCCGCTCTCCTCGTCCTCGCCGACCTCGGTGAACCGCTCGGACTCCATGCCCGGGTAGACCGTGCGCAGTTTGGCCCGGTCGGCCCCGCACTTCTCCTGCCAGCGGCGGGCGTGCGTGTTGCCGGGGGTGAGGAGCGCGGCCTGCCGGTAGACCTCGGCGGCGAGCCGGCCGTGGAAGGCGGCGAGCAGGGCGCGCACGGGCGCGGAGAGCGGTGCGTCGGTGGCGGCGAGGTAGTGCGCGCGCAGCTGGACGCCGTACTCGGTGACCAGCAGCGGAGTCCCGAAGAAGCGTTTGGCCAACAGGCCGGGAAGCGCCGCCGATCCGCCGGACGCGGCGTGGCAGAGGTCGACCGCGCCGAGGCCGTCCTCGCCGTACCAGTCGAGCGACATTGGGCGCAGGGCGCGCTCCAGCTGGTCGACGAAAGCGAGGTAGTCGGGCACGGTGGCGTCCGCCACACCCCGGCGTGCGCCGGGGGCGCGGCAGGCGGACTCCAGAGTGCGGACCGCGAGTTCGGAGCGGAGGGCCGCATAGAGACCGCCGCGCTCGCGGGCGAGCCCGGCCAGTCCGTAGAGCCCGTCGGCGAAGGCGCGCACGGCCACCGCGTCGTCCTCGGCGCAGACGCCGGTCGCGAGCGCTCCGAAGTGGCCGGCGAAGAAGCGCCGTTCGCGCCGGCCGTATGTGTGTCCGTCGTCCTCGGGCGCCCAGAGCGGGGCCGTGCGGACGCGCCGGACCTGCGGGGGCAGGTCGACCCAGCCGGCCTCCTCCTGCCGGGCGCTGCGGCTGAGGGCGTACAGGTCGAAGTCGTGCGGCGCGAGCCCGCGCACGAGCCGGTCGCACCAGAGCCTGGACTCACCCGTGGCGTACGGGTAGCCACCCTCCGTCAGCAGTCCGATCCGCATGAGCACACCCCCGATCTCCCTTGCCTGGCGGCGCCGTGGCTCGGCGACTCGCAGCGGGAAGAACGTAAGCGGATATACCGGTGGCGCGATGGACGGTTGTCCGTCGCGCCACCGGAAGGGGTGAATGCACGTAACTTTCCCACCCCGGTCGCGTTCCGTCGCGCTACGGGGTGCCGTGCGTACGGAGAGTCAGGCTGCGGCCAGTTCCTGGCGCCGTTCGCGGCGCGCGGTCGCGAGGACGGGATCGAGGGACGGGACGGCGGCGAGCAGCTGCCGCGTGTACGGATCCTGGGGGGAGCCGTACACCTCCTCGACCGTGCCCTGCTCGACGATCCGGCCCCGACGCATGACCGCGACCCGGTCGCTGACCTGCCGTACCACGGCCAGGTCGTGCGCGATGAAGACCAGGGCGAGCCCGAGTTCGCGCTGGAGCTCCGCGAGGAGCGCGGTGACCTGTGCCTGGGTGGTCACGTCGAGAGCGGAGACGGGTTCGTCGCAGACGATCACCTTCGGTTCGGCGGCGAGCGCGCGGGCGATGCCGACGCGCTGGCGCTGCCCGCCGCTGAACTCGTGCGGATAGGCGTCGTAGCGGTCGGGATCGAGCCCGACCCGGTCGAGCAACTCCCGCACCCGGGTCCGGATCCGGGTGTCGTCGCGGCCGCCCACCGCACGCAGGGGGTCCGCGATCGACTCGCCGATCGACCTGCGCGGGTTGAGCGAGGAGACGGGGTCCTGGAACACCATCTGCAGTTCGCGCGAGAGGCCCCCGAGCTCCGCACCCCCGTACCGGAGCCGGCCGCCGGTCGGATCGAGCAGCCGCACCAGCATCCGCCCGAGCGTCGTCTTGCCGCTGCCGGACTCGCCCACGATCCCCAGGGTCTCCCCCGCCCGCACGGTGAGCGACACACCGTCGACGGCGGTGACGCGCGCCTTCCCGCGCCCGAACTCCCGCCGCAGGTCCACCGCTTCGAGCAGCGGCTCGCCCACCGCCGGGGGCCGCTCGCGCAGGGGCCCGTCGAGGCGTGGCACCGCGGTGAGCAGGGTCCGGGTGTACGGCTCCGAGGGCGCGGCGAGGACCTCCCGTACCGGGCCGCGTTCGACCTCCCGGCCCGCCCGCATGACAAGCACCTCGTCCACGCTCTCCGCCGCCACGCCCACGTCGTGGGTGACCAGCAGCAGACCCATGCCTGTCTCGCGCCGCAGTTCGTGCAGCAGGTCGAGGATCTGGGCCTGGACGGTGACGTCGAGTGCGGTGGTCGGTTCGTCGGCGATCAGGAGCTGCGGCTCGCAGGCGAGCGCCATCGCGATGAGCGCCCGCTGGCGCATACCGCCGCTGAACTCGTGCGGGCGTGCGCGGGAGCGGCGCGCGGCGTCGGGGATGCCGACGCGGTCCAGGACCTCGACCGCGCGGGCACGGGCGGCCCGCCTGGATCCCGGGCGGTGGATCCGGTACACCTCGGCGATCTGCTCGCCGACCGGGAAGTACGGATCGAGGGACGACAGAGGGTCCTGGAAGACCATCGCCGCCACCCCGCCCCGCAGCGCGCGCAGTTCGGCGGCGGAGGCACGGCCGACGTCGATCCCGCCGACCTCGACCGTCCCCGCCACCCGTGCGCCCGTCCCCCGGTGCAGCCCGAGGAGCGCGCCGGCCACCGTCGACTTGCCGCTGCCGGACTCGCCGACCAGGGCCAGCGCCCGTCCGGCGTCCAGCGTGAACGACAGGCCGTCCACGGCCCGTCGCCCCGTCGAACTCCACCGTGAGGCCGTCGACCTCCACCAGCGCGCTCATGTCAGAACCACCCTTCGGTCGGCGGCGGCGTACAGCAGGTCGGCGATCACGTTCGCCAGGACCACGGCCGTGCCGATCACCATCACCACACCCACCACCACCGGCAGGTCGATCTCCCGCACCCCGTCGATGAGAGTCTTGCCGAGCCCGGGGATGCCGAAGAGGGACTCGGTGAGCACCGCGCCGCCGAACATCGAG
Organism: Streptomyces sp. NBC_01353; assembly: GCF_036237275.1. Lineage (GTDB taxonomy): Bacteria > Actinomycetota > Actinomycetes > Streptomycetales > Streptomycetaceae > Streptomyces. The sequence continues at coordinate 3,151,242 of NZ_CP108352.1, forward strand.
CCGAGGTCGACCGCGCTGAGCGCGATCACCGGCGGCACGGCGCCGCGCAGCGCGTGCCGCCCGACGACCGCCCGCTCGCCCACGCCGTACGCCCGGAAGGTGCGGATGTGGTCTTCGGCGAGCGTCTCCAGCGTGGAACTCCGGGTCAGCCGCGCGTACTTGGCCGATTCGAAGAAGCCGAGGGTGATCCAGGGCAGGAGCATGTTCCACGCCCACTGCTCGGGGTCCTCGCCGAGCGGCACGTACGTGGGGAACGGCAGCCATTGCAGGTACGCGCAGACGGCCATCAGCAGGAGCAGTCCGAGGATGAAGACGGGCGTGCCGGTTCCGGCGAGGGTCAGCACGGTCAGCGTCCGCTCGGTGAGGCCGCCGCGGCGCAGCGCGGAGAGCAGCCCGGTGCCGACGCCGACGACGAGCCAGATGACCATCGCGCCCAGGGCGAGCGAGGCGGTGGCGGGCAGCCGCTCCAGGACGAGCTGGGTGACCTGCTGGTCTGTCTGGTACGACAGGCCGAGGCAGGGCGCGTCGCAGTGGAGCACGGAGGTGCCGGTGCTGTAGTCGCGGCCGACGAGGACGCCCTGGAGGAACTGTCCGTACTGCGCGAAGACGCTCTGGTTCAGGCCGAGTTGCTCGCGCACCTGGGCCACCTGCTGCGGGCTGCAGCGTTCGCCGCAGGCGAGCCGGGCGGGGTCGCCGGGCGCGAGGTAGAAGAGCGCGTAGACGAGGACGGACAGCGCGAGAAGGACGAGCACGGCCCCCGCGAGCCGCTTGAGGACGAAGCGCGTCATGAGGACGCCTCCTTGCGGGGTCCCGTACGCGAGTCCCCGCGCGTGGCTGTACGTGGATGCTTGCCCGAACGTGTCGGCGCGTCCTCGCGCGGTCCCCTGCGCGCGTCCTTGCGGGTGCCGACGCCGAGCCGGCTCGCCTCGCGCGGGTCGAGGGCCGCGCGCACCGCGTCCCCGAGCACCGTGAAGGCGAGCACGGTCACGAAGAGCATTCCGGCGGGCAGCAGCACGTACGTCGGATCGGCACGGAACCAGGTCTGCGCGGTCGACAGCATCTGCCCCCACGACGGCGTCGGCGGCTTCACCCCCACACCGAGGAAGGAGAGCGAGGCCTCGACGACCATGTTCACGGGCACGAGGATCGCCGCGTACGTGATGACGGGCGCCGCGAGCGAGGGGACGAGCTCGCGCCGGGCCACCCGCCACCGGCCGGAGCCCGCGAGCCGCGCCGCGGCCACGAAGTCCAGGCTCTTGAGGGTGAGGGTCTGCGCCCGCACGATCTTGGACGTACCGCCCCAGCCGAGGACGCCGATCACGAGGATCAGCAGCAGCGGGCGCGGGAAGTCCGGGGGGACGACGGCGGTCAGGGCGATGGCGAGCACGAGCATCGGCAGCGCGACCAGGACATCGGTCAGACGGCCGAGGACGGCGTCGACGACACGGTTGCCGAGTCCGGCGGCCAGGCCGATCACGAGCCCGATGAGCACCTGGACGGCCGTCGCGCCGATGGCGACGAGGAGGGAGATCCGGGCGCCGTGGAGCAGCCGTACGAACAGGTCGCGGCCCGTGCCCGGTTCGACGCCGAGCCAGTGGTCGGCGCTGATCCCGCCGAAGGAGCCGAGCGGGACCCCGCCACGCGCCGAGTCGACGAGGTCGTCGTGGTACGTGGTGGCGTCCTGACCGGCCAGCGCGGCGAGGAGCGGCGCGGCGGCCGCGAGGAGGACGAGCAGGGCGAGGACTCCGGCGGCGACGAGCGCCGAGGGGCGGGTGCGCAGGCGCCGCCATACCTGCCGGGCGGCGCCCGTGGCGGGGATCTCCGCCACGGGCACCGTCGCTTCGGTCAGCGCGGTCACTTGACCGCGACCTGCGAGATGTCGAGGACGCCGGTCCAGTCGCTGATGACGACGTTCTTGACGTCCTTGCCGACGAGCTGCTTGTAGACGGGGTGGAAGAGCGGCACGTCGAGCGCCTGCTCGCCGATCTTCTTGTCGAGCGCGCCCCAGCGGGCGGCGGCGTCCTTGAGGTCGGCCAGCTTGTTGATCTCGTCGATCTCCTTGTTGACCGCCGGGTCGTTCAGCTGCGCGTGGTTGTAGTTGGAGCCGTTGGTGACGATCTGGCGGCCGTCGAAGATCGGCGCGAGGAACGGGCCGCCGGCGGGCCAGTCGGCGCCCCAGCGGGAGAGGAAGAAGCCGGGCGCGTCCTTGACGCTCCACCTCTTCTCGTTGAAGGAGTTGGGCTCCTGGCCGTCCAGCTTCACCGTGATGCCGGCCTTGCCGAGCGCCTCCTGGACGGCGGTGGCGATCTCGGGGCTGGTGGTGCGGTTCTGCGCGGTGGAGTGCAGCAGCGTGACGGTGAGGCCGTTCGGGTGGCCGGCCTCCTTCAGGAGCTCCTTGGCCTTGGCCGGGTCACCGGTCTCGCCTGCCGGGAAGTGGTCGTAGGGCGTGAAGCCGAAGGCCTTCTGCTCGGGCAGGAAGGTCGTGGCGGGCTCGGCGAGCGCGGAGCCGCCGGCCGCGTTGACGACGCTGGTGCGGTTGATCGCGTACGAGATCGCCTGGCGCACCTTGATGTTGTCGAAGGGCTTCACCTTCGGGTTGAAGGCGATGTAGTTGGTGAAGCCGAAGTGGCCGGTGCCGACGCGGGCGGCGAGCTCCTTGTCGGAGCCGATCTGGGCGAGCTCGGCCGGGCCGAGGTTGGTGTCGGTGGTGAGGGCGGCGGCGTCGGCGCCCGAGGATGTGGACAGGCGCTGGTTGATGACGGCCTCGTCCAGACCCGACCTGACGTCGATCGTGTCGGGGTATGCCTTGCGCTCCTCGTCGGTCTTGGGGTCCCAGTGCTCGTTGCGCTCGAGGACGAGGTGCTCGCCGTCGTTCTTGTTCGTGACGACCTTGTACGGGCCGGAGGAGACCGGGTGCTCCTCGTACTTCGCGCCGGTGTCCTTGGCCTTGGGGACCGGGGCGAACTGGGTCTGGGTGGCGAGGAACGGGAACTCGCCCTCGGGCTTCTTCAGCTTGAAGACGATCGTCTTCGCGTCGGGCGTGATGATCGAGGCGAGGCCCTTCTTGTCCTTGTACGGACCCTGGTAGGTGTCGCCGCCGACCAGCCAGTCACGCAAGTACGGTGCGCCGCCGGAGAGTTCGGCCGCGAAGGAACGCTGGATGCCGTACTTGACGTCGGCGCTGGTGATCGGCGTGCCGTCCTCGAACTTCAGGCCGTCCTTCAGCGTGTACGTCCACTCGGTGGCGTCCTTGTTGGGGCGGCCGGTGTCGGTGGCGAGGTCGGGGACGACCTGGGTGCCGGCGGCGCCCGCCTCGCGGTTGCGGGTGGTGAGCGTACGGAAGACGAGGGAGGGAACGTTGCCGCCGCCGGAGGTGTAGAGGCGGGCGGGGTCGAAGTCGGACTGCGCCTCGGCGTTGAGGACGGTCAGGGTGCCGCCCTTGCGCGGCGCGCCCTCGCTCGTACCACCGGCGGTCCTGTCGCCCGCTCCGTCCTGGGGGCCGGCGCAGGCGACGGCGCCCGAGGCCAGGACGAGACCGATGGCGGCCGCTGCCAGGCGGCGCGATATGACGGACGGTTGGCGCATGGGAAAGACCTCTCGGATGAATGCCGATACCGCGTGGCGCGGCGCAGAAGGGAATGCGGGAATTCCGCACGCGGGCAGCGGCGACGAGAGGGATTACCCCGGTGAATACGTGAAAGCCGCGCCTGCGAGCGGAGGAAAGCCCGGGCGCGGAAATGCGGCGGCAGAGTCCGAGAAGGAGAAGAGGGCCGACGCGCGCTCGGGCGGAGTCAGCTACAGAGAACGTCGGACACGGTGTGTCCGGTCACGCCGATGAGCGCCAGCTCAATGGCGGCGCGCTCGAAGGTGACGTGACGGTGCGACATGCCGAGAAATATCTACGACCGTGCGACCGATGTCAACGCGCGATCGATGAATTCGAGACACCCGTCTCGCGATGCGGTCACCGTCGGCGGGGCCGGGCAGCCGGACGGGGCCTCAACTCCCGGGATGCACCCAGGGGTTGGGGCGGCACTTGATGCCGTCGATGTCCAGGGACTTGGTCTGCTGCTGCATCACGGGGGCGAGGGCGCCGGGCGTACGGCAGGTCACGTGGCTGTGTCCGAGCCGGTGTCCGACCTCGTGGTTGATGAGCATCTGGCGATAGGCGAACATCGCCTTGTCGCCGAAGGTCTCCGAGCCCTGCGCCCAGCGGAATGCGTTGATCATCACCCGGGAGGTGGACGCGGAGTCGCAGGAGACATTGTCGACGGTGGTGTCCAGGTCGGACTTCGCGCACCAGACACCGGTGGTGCCGGGACTGGCGAGAGTGACCACGAACTCCGGGTCCCCGCTGGAAATCCGCTCGAAGGTCATCTCACCCTGACCGGCCCAGCTCCGCTCGTCGTTGAGGGTCTTCTGCACGGCCTGCGCGAAGAGTGCCGCGTCGAGCCCGAGCCCCTTCTCGACGTCGACCCGGTAGCGGATCTTCCTCCCCTTGCCCGGCGCCTTTTCGAAGCCGGCCACGGCCTCGAACTCGCCCGAGCCCTTGAGCTTGGGGTCGATGGGGAACTGACGTGACATCAGCTGCTCGTACGTGGGCAGCGGGGCGGGGGCGCTCGGTGCGGCCGGTGCGGCCTGCGTGGGTGTCGGCCGGCTGTCGGAGCGCGAGGCGCCGTCCTCGACGGCCCGGTCGGCGGAGCCGTCGGCCGAGTGGGCCAGCGGGCTGCCGGAGTCCCGTTCGGCCACCTGACCGGCCACGACGACGGCGAGGACGGTGGTGACGGCGGCGGCCGCGATGCCGGTGAAGGTCCGGCCCTTGCCGCCGGTCTTGGCCGGCTGTTCCTCGGGAAGCTCCTCGGGACGGGACTCGCGCCGCTGACCGGGGATGAAGGGGGCCTGCGGTGCGGTCTCGTCCCGGGTCGGCCGGGGCGCCTCCCGCAGGTCCGTGTAGCGCTGGGGCCGCGCCGGCGTTTCGGTGTGCTCGGGATGCCCGCCCCGTACCGCCGTGTCGCCTGGGGCGGTGTAGATCGGCGTGCCGTGCATCGGGGTGTCCCAGACCGGCCGGCCGCCGCCGGGCCCGTACGCCCCCTGTCCGTACCCGCCCTGTCCGTACCCGCCCTGGGTGCGCGCGCCCTGGATGCTCGGGCCCTGCGTGCTCGGGCCCTGCCCGTACGTGCCCTGGGCGTAGCCGGTCTGCCCGGCGCCTTGCTGCGGTCCCGCGCCGCCGTGGCGGCCGTGTCCGCTCTGCCCGTACGGACTCTGCTGCCCCTGGGCCGCCGGGGTGTACCCGTCCTGGCCCGGCTCGCGCCTGCGGCGTCCCGTCCCCGACCCCGGCGCTTCTCGCTGCCCCGTATCCACGGGGGGAGCGGGCGCGGGGCCCTTCCGACTATGTCGTCCCACGCCCCGGATCAGCTCCCGCCGCTGTCGTGTGTGCCGTCTTCGCAGGCTTCGATCAGTTCCCGGACGGCCTCGGCGACCGTCTCGGGGTACTCCATCATGGCCACATGTCCGGCGTCCGGGAGCGTCAGGAGGCGCGAGCCGCGGAACGCGGCGGCCGCCTTGCTCGCCATCCGGTACGAAACGAGCTGGTCACGGCCACCGTAGATGAGCAGTGTCGGCGCGAGCACCCGTTCTGCCTGCCGCCAGAGACCGTGTTGACCACCGAGCGTGTACGCGTCGACGATGCCGCGCGAGGACCGGGCCATGGCGTCCCAGAAGTACGGGAGTTCCAGGCGCCGCTCCATCTCCTCCACGGCGTGTCGGAAGCCCTCGTCGGAGACCCGGCCGGGGTCTCCGTAACAGAGGGAGAGCACCCCGCGGACCCGCTGCTCCGGCGTCCAGCCCCTGGTCAGCTTCGAGAAGAGGGGCGCGACGCCCGGCACGGCGAGCATCACGGTCGGCCAGGCGGTGCGCTGGGCGCGCAGCTCGGGCAGGGCCGGGGCGACCAGGGTGAGGGTGCGGACCAGGTCGGGGCGGACCGCGGCGACGCGGGTGGAGACGGCGCCGCCGAGCGAGTTGCCGATCAGGTGGACCGGTCCGCGGCCGGCGGCGTCGAGAAGTCGGATGACCGCCCGGGCGTGTCCGGTGACCGAGTAGTTGCCGTCGTCGGGCGGCGGGGAGTCGCCGAAGCCGGGCAGGTCGACGGCCTCGCCGTCGACCTGGTCGGCCAGCAGCGGCATCAGTGCCGACCAGTTCTGCGAGGAGCCGCCGAGCCCGTGGACGTAGAGCGCGGGCGGGAGGCCCGGCCGGTTACCGGGGCGGGCGCGCACGGTCAGCGTGAGCCCGGGCAGGGCGACGGAGCGCAACTCCTCGCCGTCCGCCACCCGTACGGCGCGGATTCGCGACGCGGGCGGTGCGGCGGCGGTCCGGGTTTCCGGCAGCTCGGTCGACGACATGGCCGCAATATTACGAGACGATCACGCGGAGGCGTGTGTGTGTGGCGTCACAGGTACGGGTGCGCCGCGCGAGGTGTGCTCCTACGCTCGAAGAGAGGGCCATCGGAGCGGACCCGCACGCCGGAAGGAATCGCATGACTGTCGATCCGACCGAGCCGGACACATTCGCCGAGGAAGAGGTCGCGGTGCTCGACGAGGAAATCCCGGAGGCCGACGCCGCCGAGCAGCACACGGATGTCCAGCAGCAGGAGGAGGAGCATCCCACTCATCTCGAACAGGACTCCGCGAACCCGGCGGACGCGTCCGAGCAGGCACGGGTCGTCACCCAGGACGAAGACGACTACCGCTGATTTGTTCGGTTTGATCTTGAATCGCCTGTCGCCTCGGACGTCCGGTCCGTGAAATTCTGCGTCCGCACCGCGCACAGCCGGGTTACCCAAAAGTACGATGGCGGGCGCGGCACCACAGCGCGCATGGATCGATTTTTGGGAGGCGGCGTGACAGCCATCGAGCAGACAGAGGCAGCACGCCCTCGGGGCACGCGCCTGCCGCGCCGAGCCCGACGGAACCAGCTCCTGGGTGCGGCCCAGGAGGTGTTCGTCGCACAGGGGTACCACTCCGCCGCGATGGACGACATCGCCGAACGGGCGGGCGTCAGCAAGCCGGTGCTCTACCAGCACTTCCCGGGCAAGCTCGAGCTCTACCTGGCTCTGCTCGACCAGCACTGCGAGTCCCTCCTCCAGGCCGTGCGCACGGCGCTGGCGTCGACGACGGACAACAAGCTCCGGGTCGAGGCGACGATGGACGCGTACTTCGCGTACGTGGAGGACGAGGGCGGCGCGTTCCGTCTCGTCTTCGAGTCCGACCTGACCAACGAGCCGGCCGTACGCGAGCGCGTGGACCGGGTCAGCCTCCAGTGCGCCGAGGCGATCTCGGACGTGATCGCGGAGGACACGAACCTCTCCAAGGACGAGTCGATGCTGCTGGCCGTGGGCCTGGGCGGCGTCTCGCAGGTCGTGGCGCGCTACTGGCTCTCCAGCGAGTCCGCCATTCCCCGCGACAAGGCGGTGGCGCTGCTGACCTCGCTGGCCTGGCGCGGTATCGCGGGCTTCCCGCTGCACCCGACGGACGGCCAGCCGATCACCGACGGCGGCTGAGCCCCACTCCCCCGGTCCCGGTTATTCCCTCCCGGCTGTTCGCTCCTGGCGTTCCGCAGGTGCGCCGTGCGGGTCCCCTCACCGGGCTAATGTGTGCACCGTACGGCGCGGGAGACGCGCAACGCTGACCGTTCGGAGGGACATAGCCGTGGAGGTCAAGATCGGCGTGCAGCACGCACCCCGGGAGATCGTTCTGGAGAGCGGGCAGTCCGCCGAGGAGGTCGAGCGCGCCGTGGCCGACGCGCTCGCCGGCAAGGCAACGCTGCTCAGCCTCACGGACGAGAAGGGCCGCAAGGTCCTGGTGCCGGCCGAGAAGATCGCGTACGTGGAGATCGGTGAGCCCGCGGTCCGCCGCGTGGGCTTCGGCGCGCTCTGAGACGTACGGCCGAACAGGGGAAGGCCCGGCGGATCCGATCCGCCGGGCCTTCCGTGCGTCCAGGCGCCCGCTCGCGCCTGCGCCGTGGGCGATTGTCCTGGTGAGGGGTGCCGAAGAGGATTGCGTCCGGGGCGGCCCGGGTAGGACGGCCTGTGACCGAATTGCCCGCCCCGCACCGCACGCGAGGTGATCCCGTGTTCTTGGAAGCTCTCGGCTCCGCCCTGCTCGGACTCGCCCTGGCCTGGGCCGCCGTGCACCGGCTGCCCGACCGCCTCCCCGCACGTGGGGTCGTCCTCACCACGGGCTCGCTGGGTGCCGTCTTCGGCGCCCTGGTGACGCACGGGGCCCTGGGCCCCGGTCACGCCCTGGCCACGCTGCTCGGCGCGGTCGCGGTCGCCACGGTCCTGCTCTCGCTGCTGATCCGCCCCGCCTCACGCCGGCTGCGGCGATCAGCGGCGGCGTGAACAGCGCCGCCACACAGACCCCGCGACCGACCTACGCCGCCAGACCCAGCGCGGCCATCCGCTTGGTGTGCGCCTCGGTGATACGGGAGAACATCCGGCCGACCTCCGCCAGGTCGAAGCCGTCGGCGACACCGCCGACCAGCATCGTGGAGAGCGCGTCGCGTTCGGCGACCACGCGCTGCGCCTGGGAGAGCGCCTCGCCCATCAGCCGACGGGCCCACAGCGCGAGCCGCCCGCCGACGCGCGGGTCGGCCTCGATCGCGGCTCGGACCTTCTCCACGGCGAAGTTGCCGTGGCCCGTGTCGTCGAGTACCGAGAGCACCAGCCGGCGCGTGTCCGAGTCGAGGCGGGCCGCCACCTCCCGGTAGAAGTCGGAGGCGATCGAGTCGCCGACGTACGCCTTGACCAGGCCTTCCAGCCAGTCCGACGGAGCGGTCTGGCGGTGGAAGTCGTCCAGCGCCTTGGCGAACGGCTCCATCGCGGCCGTCGGCTCGGCGTCGACGGCGGCCAGCCGGTCCCGCAGCTGCTCGAAGTGGTGGAACTCCGCGGAGGCCATCTTCGCCAGCTCCGCCTTGTCCGCGAGCGTCGGCGCGAGCTTGGCGTCCTCGGCGAGCCGCTCGAAGGCCGCCAGCTCGCCGTAGGCCAGTGCGCCGAGCAGGTCGACGACCGCGGCGCGGTACTGCGGCTCGGCGGAAGCCGTGGCCCAGTCCTGGGCGGCGATCCCGGTGAACTCTTCGGCGGTCTCCGCGGTGGTCTCTCCGGCGGGCGTGGCGTTGTCAGGCGTCTCCATGAAGCGCACAATAGCCCGCTCCCCGACCCGCGTAAGGCCCTGGTCAGTCACTGTGACCGCGCCCTCATCACGAATTCCCCCAACACACATGCGCGAATCCGGGGTACAGTGGTAAAGCGCCTGCTGAGTATGCGGACATGCTTTCGCACGTTCGGACGTACCCGGTGGGCCGACTCATGAATGAGGATGCCCGGTCGGTGGCCCGACTGGCTCCGACCCGACAGCCCTCCCCGCGCACCTGCAGGAGAGGGTCCCTCAAGCGGCACGACGCTCGAGCGACGGCAGTGGTCCCGCGCCACCCGGCTGTGATCCATTCGTCGATCCGGCCGGAAGCGAATCGGCACGGTACGACCCCCAGCGTTCGCCTCGCGCCGCGTCTCACAGAAGAGGCAGCACCCTGACTACGACTTTCCGAGAGCTCGGGATTCTTCCCGAGACGGCCGAGGCGCTCGAAGCCGTCGGCATCGTGACCCCCTTTCCCATCCAGGAGATGACCCTTCCGGTCGCCCTCTCCGGCACCGACGTCATCGGCCAGGCCAAGACCGGCACCGGCAAGACCCTCGGTTTCGGTCTGCCGCTCCTGGAGCGCGTCACCGTCCCCGCGGACGTCGAGGCCGGCCGGGCCAAGCCCGAGCAGCTGACCGACGCCCCGCAGGCCCTGGTCGTCGTCCCCACCCGCGAGCTGTGCCAGCAGGTCACCAACGACCTGCTGACCGCCGGCAAGGTCCGTAACGTCCGCGTGCTCGCCATCTACGGCGGCCGGGCGTACGAGCCCCAGGTCGAGGCGCTCAAGAAGGGCGTCGACGTCATCGTCGGCACCCCGGGCCGCCTGCTCGACCTGGCGGGCCAGCGCAAGCTGGACCTGTCCCACGTCAAGGCCCTCGTCCTCGACGAGGCCGACGAGATGCTCGACCTGGGCTTCCTGCCCGACGTCGAGAAGATCATGAACATGCTTCCGGCGAAGCGTCAGACCATGCTGTTCTCGGCGACCATGCCGGGCGCGGTCATCGGTCTCGCCCGCCGCTACATGTCGCAGCCGACGCACATCCGCGCCACCTCGTCCGACGGCGAGGGCGTGACGGTCGCCAACATCAAGCAGCACGTCTTCCGCGCGCACTCGATGGACAAGCCGGAGATGGTCTCCCGCATCCTGCAGGCCAACGGCCGCGGGCTCGCGATGATCTTCTGCCGCACGAAGCGCACGGCGGCCGACATCGCCGAGCAGCTGCAGCGGCGCGGCTTCGCCTCCGGCGCGGTCCACGGCGACCTCGGCCAGGGCGCTCGCGAGCAGGCGCTGCGCGCCTTCCGCAACGGCAAGGTCGACGTCCTCGTTTGCACCGACGTCGCCGCGCGCGGCATCGACGTCGAGGGCGTCACGCACGTCATCAACTACCAGTCGCCGGAGGACGAGAAGACGTTCCTCCACCGCGTGGGCCGAACCGGCCGCGCGGGCGCCAAGGGCACCGCGGTGACCCTGGTCGACTGGGACGACATCCCGCGCTGGCAGCTCATCAACAAGGCGCTCGGGCTGGACTTCCACGAGCCGGCCGAGACGTACTCCAGCTCGCCGCATCTGTACGAGGAGCTGGACATCCCGTCGGGCACCAAGGGCGTCCTGCCCCGCGCCGAGCGGACCCGTGCGGGTCTGGGCGCGGAGGAGCTGGAGGACCTGGGCGAGCCCGGCGGCCGCGGTGGCCGTGGGCGCAAGCAGGCCGCCCCGGCGGCCGAAGAGGCCCCGGCCCGTACGCGCACCCCGCGCCAGCGTCGCCGTACGCGCGGTGGATCCACCCCGGACGAGACGACGGCCGCCGTCGCCACTCCGGTGGCGGAGGACGCCCCCGCGGAGCCGCGCACCCCGCGCCGCCGTCGCCGTACCCGTACGGCCGTCGCGTCGGGCGTGCCGGTCGCGGAGGCCACTGTCGCCACGGTGACGGAGGCCCCGGTGGCCCCCGCCGCCGCGGTCGCCACGAAGGCCCCGGTCGCCGCCAAGGCTCCCGCCGCTCCGGTGATCCCCGCCGCCGCTGCGGCCCCGGCGGTCGAGGAGGCCCCCAAGGCTCCGCGTCGTCGCCGTACGCGCATCGTGAAGCCCGACGAGACGGTGTCCTTCCAGACTCCGGAGACGGCCGCCGCCGCCCTTGCGACGCTCGCGCCGGCCGCGCCGGTGGAGACGGTCGCTCCGGTCGAGACCGTCGAGGAGCCCAAGAAGGCGCCCCGTCGCCGTACGACCAAGAAGGCCGCAGCCGCGGTGGTCGAGACGGCCCCCGTGGCCGCCGAGATCGTCGAGGAGGCCCCGAAGGCTCCCCGTCGTCGTACGACCAAGAAGGCCGTCGCCGCCGAGGCCCCGGCCGTGGAGGCTCCGGCCGCCGTGGTCGCCGAGGCCGCCCCGGTCGTCGAGGAGGCCCCCAAGGCTCCCCGTCGCCGTACGGCCAAGAAGGCCGTCGCCGCCGAGGCCCCCGACGCCTCGGAGCCGAAGGCGGCCCCGCGCCGCCGCACGGTGAAGAAGGCGGCCGCCGCTCCGGCGGAGGCCACCGAGACGGCCGAGGCCCCCAAGGCCCCGCGTCGCCGCACGACGAAGAAGGCCGCGGCCGCTCAGCCCGAGAGCTGACGCGACGTCGCACCGCTTTCGGCGGCCCGGTCCCTGCCCAGGGGCCGGGCCGCCGTGCTGTCCGACCCCTTCCCAGCAGCGGTTACAGTCCCTCTATGAGCAAGCCCCGGTCCCTGGCGCCGCCGCCGCGCACCCGTGCCTACCGGCTGGTGACGGCCCGCGGCGATTTCGCGGTCCTGGACACCGCACCCGAGGGAGAGGCCCGCGGCACGGTGCTGCTGCTGCCCGGCTACACCGGCAGCAAGGAGGACTTCCTCGCGCTGCTCGGGCCGCTGAGCGACGCCGGCTACCGCGCCGTCGCGGTCGACGGCCGGGGCCAGCACGAGAGCCACGGGCCGCGGCATCGCGCCGCGTACAGCCGGCGGGCGCTGGCCCTCGACGCCGTCTCCCAGGCCCTCGCGCTCGGCGACGGGCCCGTGCATCTGCTGGGGCATTCCTTCGGCGGGCTGGTGGCGAGGGCCGCGGCCTGGCTGGCACCGGAGGCGTTCCGTTCGCTGACCCTGCTCTCGTCGGGGCCCGGCCGGGTCGCCCGGCCGCAGCGCGTCCGTGTCCGGGTGCTGCGCGGGGCGCTCGCGCTGCTGTCCAAGGAGCGGGTGTGGCGGGCGACGCGCTGGCTCGACAGCCGGGGCGAGGAGCCGGGCGCGACCGACCCGCCGGAGATCGTGAGCTTCCTGCGGCGCCGCTGGATGCGCACGCGGATCGTCCAACTGTCCTCCGCCGGGCGGCTGTTGAGGCGCGACCGGGACGGTACGGCTCAGCTGGCGCAGCTCACCGTGCCGCTGCACATCGCGTACGGGGACGAGGAGATGGTCTGGCCGACGGCGAGCCTGGCGGAGGCGGCGCGGCGCACCGGGGCCCATCACACGGTGGTCGCGGGCGCGGGCCACTCCCCCAACGTGTCCCATCCGCAGGAGCTGGCCGACCGGCTGACCGCGTTCTGGGAGCGCTGCCCCTAGGGGGTGTCCGGCCGTCAGAACTGGGCCTGAACGTGCTGCCAGAACCCGTCCCGCAGCGCCCTGCGCAGAGCCGCGTGGCCACGCAGGGAGCGGCTCAGCAGCTTCTCCGCCTCGATGAGCAGATCCTGGTCGACCGGTCCGGGCAGATACGGATGCCCGGGCAGCAGCTCGGCCAGGGCGTCGGGGCCGCGCTCGACGAGCCAGGTCGCGGCGATCTGTGCGCCGACGAAGCGGACCTCGTCGCGCGAGGGCGGCGGCTCACCCTCGTTCTCGTACGTCGTGACGGGGCGTCGGGTGACGTACGGGCGCCAGAAGTCGAGGTCGAACGTGCGCTGACTGTCGACCTCCCAGAGCAGCGGCTCGGCCTGGTTGCGCCCGTCGGCGGCCTCGATGCCCCAGAGGTGGACGCGGGCCCCGTACCCCTGGGCCGCCTCGACGGCCGAGACGAGGTCCTCGTCGCCGCCGACGAGGGCGGCGTCGCTGATGGCGCGGTGGCGGGCGAGGGACTCCAGGTCGGAGCGGATGAGGGAGTCGACGCCCTTCTGCTGGTTGTTGGCGTTGAGGTTGCCGAGGCGGACCTTGACGTCGGGCAGCTCGGCGATCGACTGCTGCTCGGGCGTGTGGATCCGGCGCCGTGCGCCGTCGTACCAGTAGACGCGCAGCAGCCGGCTGTCGGCGAAGATCGTGCGGGCCTTGTCGATGAAGGCCTCGATCAGCCCCTCGGCGTCGAGGTCGAAGGAGCGGCGGTCCTCGGTGCCCGCGACCAGCAACCCGGCCGCAGCATAGACGTAACCTGCGTCGACGAAGATGGCGTGGGTCGAGGGTGTCTTGGCCACCTCGGCGAGCATCCGCTGGAGGAGCTCATTGGTGCGCTCCAGGCGGGCACCGAGGTCGCGGACCGGGTCGCCGGGCGTCGTCTGAGGTATCTCTGCGTCGTTCATACGGGCCTCATTCTCCGCCGGTCGCGCCCCCGTCGCCAACGTCCCCTACCGCTTAGTAGTTAGTCATCCGAAAAATTTCCTTAGCGTAGGGAATGTTTGCAGGATGCATCCCGTTGGACAGGTACGTAACTCGCATCGCAGTTCTCCACCAGGAGGATCAACTCAGACGAAGGGAGAAGCCTGTGCGCTTCGAAATCCTGCGACTGGACGACATCGACGGCACGCCCGTCGACCGGACCGTCGTGGACGCCGCCTCCGTCAACCGGATCGTGCAGCAGGCCGCATCGATCGGCCAGCGCATCTGGATCCGTCCGGCCGACACCACGGCCTCATAACAAGGCAACCGCTCAGACGCACCGCGCCCCCGCATGGACTCCGTGAACCGGAATCCGTACGGGGGCGCAGTGGCGTGCCGGGGCGGACCTCCAGGCTCCCTAGGAGCCCTGGATGACCTGGGTGACGCCGTTGATGATCTGCTGGACGGCGATGGCCGACAGCATCATGCCGGCGAGCCGGGTGACGAGCACGACGCCGCCGTCCTTGATGACGCGGATGATCAGCAGCGAGTAGCGCATGGTCAGCCAGAGCACGACGTGCATGGCGACGATGGCGGCCCAGACCGAGATCTGCGCGGCGGCGCCGTCGGCGTGCTGCACGGCGAGAATCACGGACACGATCGCACCGGGCCCGGCGAGCAGAGGCATCCCGAGGGGGACGAGGGCGACGTTGACGTCCTTGGTCTGCTTGGGCTCGTCGGTCTTGCCGGTGAGCAGGTCGAGCGCGATGAGCAGGAGGAGAAGACCGCCGGCGATCATCAGCGCGGGTACGGACACATGGAGATAGGCGAGGATCTGCTGCCCGAGGATCCCGAACACGGTGATGACCCCGAAGGCCACGGCAACGGCCTGCCAGGCCATCCGCCGCTGCACCTTGGCGGGCCGTCCGGAGGTGAGGCCGAGGAAGATCGGGGTGATCCCAGGGGGATCCATGATCACAAACAGGGTCAGAAAGAGCGAGCCGAAAACGGCGACGTCGAACACGGTGAGCCTTGCGATATGGGGTGTACGAGGGAGGGGGACGCGCCTGTGGGGGCGCGGTGCCCTTTGGCGGGCGGCTTGGGGCGGCGTGGGGAGCGTCCGGGGCGGGAGAACCCGCCCCGGCGCACCGCCCGGCCGCCCCGGAGTGGGCATCCGCCGGGACCGACGGGACCGACGGGACCGACGCGGAGGCACCGGCCGGAGACCCGCCGGACCCGACCGGACTCCGCCGGATGGATCCGCCGTGTCCGACGGGCACCGCCGGACGGCATCCGCCGTGACCGACCGGGCCGGCCGGAGTGCACCGACCGGAGACCGTCGAGACCAGCCGGAGTGCACCGACCGGAGACCGTCGAGACCAGCCGGAGTGCACCGGTCGGAGACCGTCCGGACCGGCCCGGCGGACACCCGCCGAGAACCGACCGGGACCCGCCAGGAGATCCCGCCGGGCTTCCGTGGAGCGGCTGCCGCCGAGGGCGGCCGCCGGGCCTGCGGATTCGCGCCCGGCAGCCGGGCGCGGTGCTTTCCGGTGGCCGGTCCCGGTAGGGACTAGGCGGGTCCGCCCGTGCCCGGGACCGGGAAGGCGCCTGTGGCGCGGCGGGTGATCTCGCCGTAGATCTCGGGGTCCGTGGTGAAGTCCCCGAGGCGGCACGTCTTGCGACTGCCGTGGTAGTCGCTGGAGCCGGTGGCCAGCAGCCCGAGCTCCTTCGCCAGTCCCCGCAGCCGCGCCCGCGTCGCCTCGTCGTGGTCCATGTGGTCGACCTCGATGCCGTCGAGGCCGGCCTCCGCGAGTCGGGCGATCGCGGACTCCGGTACGACCTCGCCGCGCTTGACGGCGAGCGGGTGCGCGAAGACCGTGACGCCGCCGGCCGCCTTGACGAGCCGGATCGCGTCGAACGGGTCGAGCTCGTGCTTCTCCACGTACGCCCGTCCGCCGTCCGCCAGCCACTCCTGCGTGAACGCCCCGGACACGTCCGGTACGACGCCGAGTTCGACGAGCGCCTCGGCGACGTGCGGGCGGCCCACCGAGCCGTCCCCCGCGATCCGGGCGACCTGCTCCCACGTGGCGGGGACGCCGAGCTCCTGGAGCTTGCCGACCATCGCCCGGGCGCGCGGCACCCGGTCGTCCCTGACCAGCTCGCGCTCGGCGGCCAGCTCGGGCTCCTCGGGGTCGAAGAGGTAGGCGAGCATGTGCAGCCCGACCCCGTCGACCCGGCAGGACAGTTCGGCTCCGGTGACGAGGGTCAGCCCCTCGGGAAGCGCTGCGATCGCCTCGGCGTACCCACGCGTCGTGTCGTGGTCGGTGAGGGCGACGACGTCGAGTCCGGCGGCCGCCGCGTTACGGACCAGCTCGGCCGGGGTGTCCGTACCGTCCGAGGCGGTGGAGTGGGTGTGCAGATCGATGCGCACGACGCGGTACTCCAGGGCTCGGGGCGGACGAAGGGGACGCTCCAGCATAACGGGGGAATCGAACACCCCCGCCCCCGCGGCGCCCCGCCCGAAGCCGCCGCGCTCCCTACGTCAGCAGACGCGGCGTCAGCGCCCCGCATGGCAGCAGTTCGACCTCCGCGCCCGCGTCCCGCAGGTCCGTCAGCACCAGCTCGTCGTACATGAGCAGTCCGGACTGCTCGGGCCACACGATCGCCCACAGCCACAGCCCGCGCGCCTCACCCGCGAAGACCGCGCGGTCCTGCGGGGCGCCGTTCACGTGCCACAGCGGCGTCGGACGGCCGGCGGCGAGCACCTTCGTCTGGGCGGGCTTCTCGATCGCCATATGAGGCCCGGGGTCGGGTCCGTCTATCCCGGCGTACCGCGCACCGAGTCCCACGCCCAGCTCCTCCGCGACGAGCAGCAGCTCGCCGATCCCGCCGAGCGGCCCGGGACCGGAGCAGGCGACGGCCGTAGCGCGCCCTCCGCTGCGGTCGTCACCGGCGTACGCGACCCCGGTGAAGAGCCATCCGACGGGCAGGGGCCACGGCATCCACACGGGCACCTGGGTCCGGTGCACCACGACACCGAGGGCCTCGACACTGGGCGGGATCACGGGTTGCAGCGGGTGCACCGAGCCGTGCACGTCGCACTGCCACGAGTCGGCAAAAAGACCGGGCGCCCTGACCCGGCCACCGCACTTCGGGCAACTGGGTTCGCCCCTCATAGAGCCCAACGGTCCTACCCCACCGCGTCCACGTCAAGGACGATCACCCGTCCGGCCCGACCAGTTCACCCCCAGCAATAGATGCCGCATGCATGCATCGGCTCGACTCGCCCATTCCGTGTACGCCTCAACCAGCGACGCACGTCACGCGAGGGAGGCGCGCCCTCAGTCCAGCGACACGGACCTGCGCAGCGGATCCCGCAGATCCGTGCCGTTGGTCAGCCAGCGCTCCTGGAGCGCCTCCGCACCGTGGACCCGCTTCCACGCCGCCTCGTTGGACGTCATCGGCAGCAGCGGCAGGAACCGCACCGGATCCATCAGCTCGTCGAGCTCCAGGTCCTCCACCAGACCACCCGGCTCCGCGACGAGCACCGAGCTGAACGGGGCCCCGGGCCACAGGGGTTCACCCACGTCGAGCGAGGCACCGGCGGCCACCACCACGCCCTCGACCTGCGGGGTCGAGGCGAGGACGGCGAGCGGGCGCAGCACCTTGTCGGTGTCGGCGAGCCCGCCCCGCACCGACAGCACCAGCTCCGCGCGCGGGCCCTTCACGGGGTCGGCGAGCGCGGACGTCGGGTCGGTCATCGGGTGCGCGGACATGCCGAGGGTGGCGTACCGCACGACATCGCCGTCGACGAAACGGAGCACCTCGATCCGGTCCGTACCGAGGAACGTCACCGCGGCCCGCGCGTCCGGTTCACCGAGCGCCGTGCGTAGCCGGGCCTCGACCAGAGCAAGAACTTCTCCCATGACGCGAGCATAAAGGGCGTACGGAACGGGCAAAGGAAGGGATTGACCCTCTGTCGGCTGATAGTCTTGGCCGCTGGTCGGGACTCCCGACTACTCGTCATCCCTCAAGGGGGACCGGCTGGAGGAGGTGGGGCTGCGTGGATCGAAGTCGATCGGGCAGTACCAACCGCTCTTCCGCCCCGCACCCGAGCCCGGTGCGTTCCTCCCGGTGATCTGAGGCCTTCCGCACCCGGTCCGCCCCGTCATCCGGCATCTCGCACGACGGAAGAGCACTTCGCCTTTGCCTGTCTGTAGCGAACGCCGTCACCGCGATCCCGCGGTGCCGCCCGCTTTGTGGACGACGTAGCTCCACGTCCCCATTCCGGGCTGTGCCACGCCTCGCCGACGGCTTCTCCGTGAAGGAGCATGCCAAATGTCGATGATCCGTGACCTCCGTGCCGCGGTCCGCCCCTCCCTGCGCCCCTCGCTGCGCAAGGGCGGCTCCCCCCTCGCCTCCCCGTACGCCAACTACGACGCCACCCGCGACCCCTCCGCCTCCAGCGCCGTCGTCGACTGCGCCGTCTACCGCGACGGCCGTCGCATCGACGACCGCGCCTGCCTGACGCCGCGCGGCGCGATGCGCCAGGTACGGGAGAGCGGCGGCTTCGCCTGGATCGGTCTGCACGAGCCGACCGAGTCCGAATTCGCGGGTATCGCCGCCGAGTTCGGGCTCCACCCGCTCGCCGTCGAGGACGCCGTCCACGCCCACCAGCGACCCAAGCTGGAGCGGTACGACGACACCCTCTTCACCGTCTTCAAGACGATCCACTACGTCGAGCACGCCGAGCTCACCGCCACCAGCGAGGTCGTCGAGACCGGCGAGGTGATGTGCTTCACCGGCCCCGACTTCGTCATCACCGTCCGGCACGGCGGCCAGGGCTCCCTGCGCAACCTGCGCCACCGCCTCCAGGGCGAGCCCGAACTGCTCGCCAAGGGCCCCTCGGCCGTCCTCCACGCCATCGCCGACCATGTCGTCGACGGATACATCGCGGTCGCCGACGCGGTCGAGCTCGACATCGACCAGATCGAGATCGACGTCTTCTCCCCGCCCGCCAAGGGCTCCACGCGCGGCACCGACACCGGCCGGATCTACCAGCTCAAGCGCGAGGTACTGGAGTTCAAGCGGGCCGTCACCCCGCTGCTGCGCCCGATGCAGCTGCTGAGCGAGCGCCCGATGCGGCTGGTCGACCCCGACATCCAGAAGTACTTCCGCGATGTCGCCGACCACCTCGCGCGCGTGCAGGAGCAGGTCGTCGGCTTCGACGAGCTCCTCAACTCGATCCTCCAGGCCAACCTGGCCCAGGCGACCGTCACGCAGAACGAGGACATGCGCAAGATCACCTCCTGGGCGGCCATCATCGCCGTGCCGACGGCGGTCTGCGGCGTGTACGGCATGAACTTCGAGCACATGCCCGAGCTGGAGTGGAAGTACGGGTACCCGATGGTGCTCGTCGGCATCGCCGCGGCCTGCTTCGCCATCCACCGCACCCTGAAGCGCAACGGCTGGCTCTAGACAGCGCACCGGCCGGCACTGGATAGGCTGAAAGGCATGACAGACACGCTGCTCGGCCTCGCCCTCGTCGAGGAGGCCACCAAGAAGTCCGGCCTCATCTGGGTCCGGGGCGACGCCCCCGCGGCCCGGGCGCTGTGGCACGTCTGGCACGACGGCGCGGCGCACGTCGTGGGCGACGGCCCGGGCGAGCAGCCGCTCCCCGGCCTCGTCGCGGGCGCGACGGCCCAGGTCACGGTCCGCAGCAAGGACAAGGGCGGCCGGATCGTCGCCTGGACGGCGGCGGTGACCGAACTGGCTCCGGGTACGGAGGAGTGGGACGCCGCGGTCGCCGAGCTGAAGGGCAAGCGCCTGAACGCGACGGACGGCGAGGCGATGCCGGACCGGTGGGCGCGCGAGTGCCGCGTGCTGCGGCTCACTCCGCAGGACTCCACGACGGAGTTTCCGGACGGGTCCCTGGCGGCGGTTCCGCAGCCGTCGGAGGCCACGACGCGGCGCCCGGCACCGGCGGCGCTTCCCCGCCTGCTGCTGAAGCGCCGCAAGCGCTGACCCGACGCGGGCCCGGCCGGCCCGACGGTCGGCCCTTCACGTACGCGGCAGCTGCTTGCCGTAGTCCAGGGTCTGGTCCTTCGACGGCTCCTCCAGCGGGAAATCCTTGTCCCACTCGGACAGCACCACCACACCAGCACCGCCGCCGCGCGCGAACTGGAGCGGGAACGGAGTCCCCTCAAGCGCGACGTCCAGCGTGCCGCCTTCGCCGTCGTCGCCGCCCTTGACCTTGACCGTGCGGATGCCGCCGATCTTGTCGCGGTCGCCCTTGACGACGTCGCCGTGCAGCCCGATGAGCCCGTCGAGCAGCAGGTCCATGTCGGTGAAGCCGCGCAGCTGCTTGTACGAGGGGTCGCCCTGCGGCACCTTCACGTACTTGTCGTCGAGCTTGTCGGCGGCCTCGCTGTCCGACTCGTCCGGCTCCTCGGACGCCGATCCTCCGGACGCCGAGCCGCCGTTCGCCTGGCCGTCGGACGCCCCCTCGTCGTGCGCCCAGAAACCCGCGTCGGCCTTCAGATAGAGCGCCTCGCCGATCCGCAGCAGCTCGAACGTGCTGTTCTTCGTCGTCACCGAACCGCTCGCGCCGTCCTGCTTGAGCCGCATGTTCAGCTTGTACGTGCCGCCCTTGCTGACCAGGGTCCCGGCCAGCCGCACCGCCTTCGCCGCATCGGCCGCCGACTGCGCCTTCTGCTCGATGGCGGTCGCCTCCAGCCTCCCGACCCCGTTCGTCCCCTCGTCCGGATCCGATGCGCAGGCGGTGAGACCGCCCGCGAGCCCGGCGCAGAGCGCCACGGGCAGGACGGCCCGGCGGATGCGCGATGCAGTGGGGAGTGCGGTCACCTGCGCTGCCTCTCGAATGTCGTCGGTGGGGGGACGGCAGACCGCAGCGTACCCGGGACGGGAGTCGGCCCCGCAGGCAGCCGTACGGGCGCTCTGCCGGGGCGCCACGGAAGGGCACGGGCTAGCCTGAACCCGGCATACCTCAGCAATGACCCGAATCGTGCGACATCGAGGAGGCGCGTGGCATGGTGGCAGGCGCCCCCCGGGTCTTCGTGTCGCATATCGCCGGTGTCCCCGTGTTCGACCCCAACGGCGACCAGGTCGGCCGGGTCAGCGACCTCGTGGCCATGCTCCGGGTGGGCGGCCGCCGGCCGCCCCGGCTGCTCGGCATGGTCGTCGAGGTCCTCAGCCGCCGCCGGGTCTTCGTCCCGATGACCCGGATCACGGGCGTCGAGTCCGGCCAGGTCATCACCACGGGCGTGGTCAACATGCGCCGCTTCGAGCAGCGCCCCACCGAACGGCTCGTCCTCGGCGAGCTCCTCGACCGCCGGGTGCGGCTCGTGGAGACGGACGAGGAGGTCACCGTCCTGGACGTGGCCATCCAGCAGCTGCCGGCCCGCCGCGACTGGGAGATCGACAAGGTCTTCGTACGGCGCGGCAAGCCCGGCGCGCTGCGCCGCAAGGGCGAGACGCTGACCGTGGAGTGGTCGGCCGTCACCGGCTTCTCGCTGGAGGAGGAGGGCCAGGGCGCCGAGAACCTGGTCGCCACCTTCGAGCGGTTGCGCCCCGCCGACCTGGCGAACGTGCTGCACCACCTCTCCCCCAAGCGGCGGGCCGAGGTCGCCGCCGCCCTCGACGACGACCGGCTCGCCGACGTCCTGGAGGAGCTGCCGGAGGACGACCAGGTCGAGATCCTCGGCAAGCTGAAGGAAGAACGCGCCGCCGACGTCCTGGAGGCGATGGACCCGGACGACGCCGCCGACCTGCTCTCCGAGCTGCCGGAGGAGGACAAGGAACGGCTGCTGACCCTGATGCGGCCCGACGACGCCGCCGACGTACGCCGGCTGCTGGCGTACGAGGAGCGGACCGCGGGCGGTCTGATGACGACCGAGCCGATCGTGCTGCGGCCCGACGCCACGGTCGCGGACGCGCTGGCCCGCGTACGGCAGCAGGACCTGTCCCCCGCGCTCGCCGCGCAGGTGTACGTGTGCCGGCCGCCGGACGAGACTCCGACGGGCAAGTACCTGGGCACGGTGCACTTCCAGCGGCTGCTGCGCGACCCGCCGTTCACGCTCGTCAGCTCGCTCGTCGACAGCGATCTGCCGCCGCTCGCCCCGGACACCCCACTGCCCGCCGTCACCAGCTATCTCGCCGCGTACAACATGGTCGCCGCGCCGGTGGTGGACGAGAGCGGGTCGCTGCTCGGCGCGGTCACCGTCGACGACGTCCTCGACCATCTGCTGCCGGAGGACTGGCGGGAGACGGAGTTCCACGGGGAGGGGGCCGCGCATGGGAGGTGAGCGCGCGCAGGAGCGGGAGAGGGAACGGGAGCGGGAACGGGAGCGGACCCTGCCTCGGATCCGACTCGATCTCCCACGCGAGCGGCGGTCCAGGCTGCTGCCGGAGTACGACCCGGAGGCCTTCGGCCGGCTCTCGGAGCGGATCGCCCGCTTCCTGGGAACCGGGCGCTTCCTCGTCTGGATGACCCTGACGATCGTCGTCTGGGTGCTGTGGAACATCTTCGCGCCGTCGCCGCTGAGGTTCGACCCGTACCCGTTCATCTTCCTGACGCTCGTCCTGTCGCTCCAGGCGTCGTACGCGGCCCCGCTGATCCTCCTCGCCCAGAACCGGCAGGACGACCGGGACCGGGTCAACCTCGAGCAGGACAGGAAGCAGAACGAGCGGTCGATCGCGGACACCGAGTTCCTGACGCGGGAGATCGCCGCGCTGCGGATGGGGCTCGGCGAGGTGGCCACCCGGGACTGGATCCGTTCGGAGTTCCAGGACCTGATCAAGGAGATGGAGGAGCGCCGGGACGGCCACCGGGATCTATTCCCTCCGGGCGGCGATCACCGAAGTGACGTACCCGACCGCTGACGGGTCTTTCCCGGGCCGGTGGTCCGCGCCGTACCATCGTCGGTATGGCTACGGAAGACGCGGTGCGTGAAGCACTGGCGACGGTGAACGACCCCGAGATCAACAAACCGATCACTGAGCTCGGCATGGTCAAATCGGTGGAGATCGGATCCGACGGCAGGGTCGCCGTCACGGTCTATCTCACCGTCTCCGGCTGCCCGATGCGCGACACGATCACCCAGCGCGTCACCGACGCGGTCTCCCGGGTCGAGGGCGTCTCCGGCGTCGACGTGACGCTCGACGTGATGAGCGACGAACAGCGCAAGGAGCTGGCCGCGGCGCTGCGCGGCACGACGGCCGAACGTGAGGTCCCGTTCGCCAAGCCCGGCTCGCTGACCCGCGTGTACGCGGTCGCCTCCGGCAAGGGCGGCGTCGGCAAGTCCTCCGTGACCGTGAACCTCGCGGCGGCGATGGCCGCCGACGGGCTGAAGGTCGGCGTCGTCGACGCCGACATCTACGGCCACTCGGTACCCCGGATGCTGGGCGCGGACGGCCGTCCGACCCAGGTCGAGAACATGATCATGCCGCCGTCCGCGAACGGCGTGAAGGTCATCTCCATCGGCATGTTCACCCCGGGCAACGCCCCGGTCGTATGGCGCGGCCCGATGCTCCACCGCGCCCTCCAGCAGTTCCTCGCGGACGTGTACTGGGGCGACCTGGACGTGCTCCTGCTCGACCTGCCCCCGGGCACGGGCGACATCGCGATCTCGGTGGCGCAGCTGGTGCCGAACGCCGAGATCCTCGTCGTGACGACCCCGCAGCAGGCGGCGGCCGAGGTCGCCGAGCGGGCCGGCTCGATCGCCGTCCAGACCCATCAGAAGATCGTCGGTGTCGTCGAGAACATGGCGGGCCTGCCGTGCCCGCACTGCGACGAGATGGTCGACGTCTTCGGCACGGGCGGCGGCCAGAAGGTCGCGGACGGCCTGACGAAGACCACGGGCGCGACGGTCCCGGTCCTTGGGTCCATCCCGATCGACGTCCGCCTGCGCGAGGGCGGCGACGAGGGCAAGCCGGTCGTCCTGACCGACCCCGACTCCCCCGCGGGCTCGGCCCTCCGCGCCATCGCCGGCAAGCTCGGCGGCCGCGCCAGGGGCCTGTCGGGCATGAGCCTGGGCATCACCCCGCGCAACAAGTTCTAGAACACAGCGGCCCGCAGCCGGCCGCGCAGCGTGAAGGGGCGCCGCTCACATCGAGCGGCGCCCCTTCGTCGTGCCTACGCGCCTCGCACGGTCAGGCGTACGCGTCCAAGTCCTCGACCCCCGAGAACCCCAACCCGTACGCGCTCATGCCCCTGCCGTACGCCCCGATGTGCACCTCACCCGCAGACCCGGCCAACACCCACCCGAACTCCGACTCCCGGTAGTGGAACGGCACCGGCACCCCGTCCACCGGCAGCGACAGCGTCGACCACTCCGGCCCCGTCAGGTCGTCCGCGAGCTCGAAGGCCGTCTCCGTCTGCTGGTCCAGCCAGTCGTTCCGCAGCGCGTGGTCCAGCTGCGCCGGCCAGGTGTACGCGAGGAGCCCCGAGCCGGCCAGCCACGCGGCCGAGGCGACCGTGGTGGCGTCCAGGACCCCCGTACCGTCGGCAGAGCGCCGCACCGGGTTCGCCGCGACCGTCACGACGACCGCGAAGCGCTCCTTCTCGACCCCGCTCGCGTCGGACTTTATGGACGGCTCGTCCCCGTGACCCATCGACCCGTGCTGGACGGTCCCGTCCGCCGCCGTGCCGACCTGCATCAGCCAGCGCGGCCCCGTGAACGCCTCGTCAAGTCCGTACCAGGTGAAGGGTGCGCGCAGAAAGCCTTCGACCGTGCGCCGGGCAGCGGGCACTCCCTCCACCCGACTCGTCGTCTCCATCTCGGCCGCCTCCTCGATCCGTTGTGCCCGCGTCGGCGGACAACAGATGGAGGATAGCCACCGGTGTGTGCCCGGTGGTGTCAGCCCAGGTGGTCAGGTCGCGTCGGAGTCGTACGGCGGCCGCTCACCGGTGCCCGGCTTGTCCTGCTTCTTGAGGAGGTCCGGAGAGCCTCCACCGTGACCTTCGGTACGGGAGGTACCCCCAACGGCGGCCGGAACCGACGGGGTCTCCGTCTCGCGGCCGTGGACCGCGTCGGCGACCTCGTTCATCTCCTTCTTGAGGTCGAAGCTGCTGCGCAGCTCCTTCAGCTCCTTGAAGTCCTCGTTGCCGTCGAGCTGCTTGCGCAGGAACGTCTTCGGGTTGAGGTCCTCGAACTCGAAGTCCTTGAACTCGGGCCCCAGCTCGGTGCGGATGTCGGCCTTCGCACTCTCCGAGAAGTCGCGAACCTTTCGGATGAAGCGCGAGACGTCCTGGATGACCTTCGGCAGCTTGTCCGGGCCAAAAATGAGCACGGCGAGGACCACGAGCGTCACGAGCTCGAGTATGCCTAGGTCGTTGAACACCTTGCTGCTCCTTACACGGGGTCCGGGGCCCGCTCCACGGTACCCGCCGAAGCTGCCGGGCGGGTACCTTGCGGTGTCTCCCACATGGCGCTCAGTCGCCCTGGGAGGAACCGAGCGTCAACGTCTTGGTCTGTTGCTTGCCGCCGCGGAGCAGCGTCAGCTCCAGCCGGTCCCCCGGGCGGTGGGCGCGGATCTTGACGATCAGCTCCTCGCCGCTGTGGACCCGCTGGCCGTCGACCTTGGTGATCACGTCTCCGGGGCGGATGCCGGCCTTGGCGGCCGGGCCGCCGGGGGTGACGGCGGCGGAGCCGTCCTTGCCCTTCTCCCCGACGCGGGCGCCGTCGCCGTTGAACTGCATGTCGAGGCTCACACCGATGACGGGGTGGGTGGCCTTTCCGGTGTTGATCAGCTCCTCGGCGACCCGCTTGCCCTGGTTGATCGGGATGGCGAAGCCCAGGCCGATGGAGCCGGACTGGCCGCCCTCGCCGCCCTCGCCGCCTCCGGCGGCGCGGATGGCGCTGTTGATGCCGATGACCCGGGCCTTGGAGTCGACCAGCGGGCCGCCTGAATTGCCGGGGTTTATCGGCGCGTCGGTCTGGAGCGCGTCGACATAGCTGACGTCGCTGCCGTCGCCCTTCTCGCCGCCGGCCGTGATGGGCCGCTCCTTGGCGCTGATGATGCCGGAGGTGACGGTGTTCTGGAGGTCGAAGGGGGCGCCGATGGCCACGACCGGGTCGCCGACCCGCACGTTGTCGGAGTTGCCCAGCGGCAGCGGCTTGAGCCCCGAGACGCCGGTGACCTTGACGACGGCGAGGTCGTAGCCGCTGTCCTTGCCGACCAGCTTGGCGCTTGCGGTCTCACCGCTGCTGAAGGTGACCGAGATGTCCCCGGAGGAGGAGGCCGCGTCGACGACGTGGTTGTTGGTCAGGATGTGGCCCTGGGTGTCCAGGACGAAGCCGGTACCGGTGCCCGAGGCGCCACCGCCGCTGACGTGGAGGGTGACCACGCTGGGCAGGGCACTGGCGGCGATCCCGGCGACGCTGTCGGGGGCCCGGTCGGAGTCCTCGGGGCCGGCCTGGGGCAGCTCGATCGTGCTGATGCCGCCGTTGCGCTCGACATAGGCGCCGACCGCGCCGCCGAGAACGCCCGTGATCATGGCGAAGACCAGCGCGCCCGTGAGCGCGAGCCCGCGCCGGGAGCGGCGCCGTTTGGCGGGCGGCTCCGCGCCGATGGTCAGCGGGGCGAGCGAGGTGCCTGCGGCCCCTGGGGCACCCCAGGGGTCGTACTGCACCCACTGCGCGGGCTGCTGGGGCTGCGGGACGGCCTGCTGCGGCATCGGCTGCGGTGCGGGTGCCGGATGGGGCGCCGGGTGCGGGGCGTGCTGGGGTACGGGCTGCGGAGGTACGGGGCCCCCTTGGGCCGGAGTCGCCACCGGCCGCTGCACGGGCGGGGCGGGCGCCCAGGGTCCGGGCCCGCCGTAGGGCGGGGTCCGGTACTCGTCGGGCTCGTGCAGCGGCTGCGGCCCGGCGCCGGGGTCCGGAACCGTGTCCGACCCGGACTCCGGGACCGTGGCAAGGACCGGGACGGGTTCGCGAGCGGAGTCCGGGACCTGGTCAGCGCCATGCTCCGGGGCCGAAGCCTGGTCCGAGACCGGGACCTGGGCCGCGTCCTGGTCCGGCGCAGGCGCCCCGTCTGTGGGCGGCTCGGGGGCCGTGGGGGGCTCCGTTGCCGCGGGTGCGGCGAGCGTGAAGTCCCCCTCGTCCGCGGCCGGTGGCTCCGATATCTCCCCCACACCGCTCCCGGGGTGACCCCCGGCCGGCGGCGTCGTAGGCCGGCTCCACCACTTCGGCTTCTGGCCGGTGGGCTTCCCGTCGTTCATGCTCTCCCCGCAACAGCTGGCCTGACCGCGCCCGCCTGCGTCGGGCACTCGTGACCTGGATTCAACCAGGTCCCGGGTCAGCGTTGGGAGGTGAGCGGGATCGTCGACGAGCCGGAGGCCGTCGACGTGGTCGGGGCCGGGTTGACGGTCGGGCCGCCGAGCGTGTTGAGCCCGGATGTGAACGCCAGGTGCAGCGCCGGTCCCGTCGGCCGTATGAACGGTGAGAGGGCCAGCAGCGACGGCGGAGCCTGGTCCTGGAGCCGGCTGGTCACCGCGGGGGTCACCTCACCGGGAACCAGGGGTCCGGGCGCCACGACCCCGGGCGTCGACAAGGGCGCGCCGACCTGGCCGGTCGACGAGTCCGTGACGGACCGCTCCCCCGAGCGCCCGCCGCGACCCGTGGCCGCGCCCATGTTCGTACCCGCGCCGGTGCCCGAGTTCGAGCCGGTGCCACCGCCCGAGGCGGCTGCCCGCAGCGGGGTCACGGTGTTGCCCGTCCCCTCGCCGCGCGCGCCGACGTTCACCGAGGACTCCAGCGGCAGGGCGCCGCCGAGTGCGATGGCCGCGAACGAGACCGCGCTGGCCGCCGCGATGCCGAAGCGCCGCCCGCGCCAGGGCGAACGGTCCTGGTCGGGACGGCCGACCGCGTGGATACGGAAGCCGGAGTGCGGCGAGACGACGGCCGTGGCGAAGCCGTCGGACTTCACCCCGTCGGCGCCGCCGGACCCACCAGGTCCGCCCAGGCCGAAGAGTTCGTCGAAGGGTCCCCCCCGACGGTCGTCGCCCCCCGGGTCACCAGGGCCCCCGGGCAGCCCCTGGAGACGGGCGAGGAGCCCCTCCGAGGGCGGAGGGGGTGCGGTGGAGGCGAAGACGCTCTTCAGCGTGCGCTGGGCGTCGGCCTCCGCCTTGCATTTGGGACAGGTCGCGAGGTGCGCGAGGACCCGCTCGCGGGCGTCGTGGCCGAGCTCCCCGTCGACCAGCGCCGCGAGCCGGTCCCCGAGGTGCTGCTCCGCGGGGGTCGGGCCGGCAGGACGTGTGTTCACGCCGTACCGCCCTCCCAGCCGACGGCGGCCAGCGCGCGCTCCGCCCGAGCCTCGGGGGAACGGTGCTTCAGCGCCTTGCGCAGGTGGGAGCGCCCGCGGTGGATCCGGCTGCGGACCGTGCCGAGCTTCACGCCGAGCGTGGCGGCGATCTCCTCGTACGAGAGTCCTTCGATGTCACAGAGGACGACCGCGGCCCGGAACTCGGGCGCGAGGGTGTCGAGAGCCTGCTGGACGTCGGCGTCGAAGTGCGTGTCGTTGAACGCCTGCTGCGGCGAGGGCTCGCGGCTGGGCAGCCGCTCGGCCGCGTCGTCGGCGAGCGCGTCGAAACGGATCCGCTGCTTGCGGCGGACCATGTCGAGGAAGAGGTTGGTGGTGATGCGGTGCAGCCAGCCCTCGAAGGTGCCCGGCGTGTACGTCGACAGCGAGCGGAAGACGCGGACGAAGACCTCCTGCGTGAGGTCCTCGGCGTCGTGCTGGTTGCCCGTCAGCCGGTAGGCGAGGCGATAGACCCGGCCACTGTGCGTGCTGACGATCTCCTCCCAGGTGGGCGGAGTCCACGCCTGCGATTCCGCATCCGATGCGAAGGTCGCGGTGGTGGGAGCGGAGTCGGCGGTGTGGATTCGGTCAGCGGTGTCGGTCACGGATTTCGGCTCACCCGCCGACCTGAGAAGACGCCGAAGCACTCCTCCCCGATCCACAGGCGCAGCCGCACCTCCCCTGTCGGCTCTGGTGGTGTCCAGTGGAGCCCCTACCATAGCCACCTCGCCCGTTAGCTCCGGATAAGAATCTTTACGCGAATTTGGGGCCGGGTGGACCGGCGCTCCGTATCGCTTCCCGCCTTCTCAGAACGCGCGGTCCCATCTGCGGGTTCCCGCGTGCAGCGGATACAGTCACGGTTGCGCCAACTACGGGGACAGGAGAGGGCCATTACCGCCAACCGGCAGACGAGCTGGGCGTTCGCCGACGCCTTTGTCGCCGAGGACGAAGCGCTGCACTGGGCCCGTGACCGGGCCCGGGAGGCAGGCCTGCCCTCGGTGTCTCCGGGCACCGGCGCCGCCCTGCGCCTGCTGGCGGCCACGGCGGACGCGAAAGCGGTGGCCGAAATCGGTACGGGCACGGGGGTGTCCGGGATCTACCTGCTGCACGGGATGCGGCCGGACGGGGTCCTGACGACGGTGGACCTGGAGCCGGAGCGCCAGCAGTTCGCGAAGACGGCCTTCCGGGCGGCGGGCTTCGCCGGAAACCGGGCGCGTTTCATCCCGGGTCGCGCACTGGACGTCCTGCCGCGACTCGCGGACGGCGGGTACGACCTCGTCTTCTGCGACGGCGACCGGCTGGAGTGCCTGGACTACCTCGCTGAATCGTTGCGCCTGCTGCGACCCGGGGGTTTGGTCTGCTTCGAGGGAGTCTTCGCGGACGGCCGTACGGTCGACTCCGCCGCCCAGCCGGCGGAGGTGCTGCGGGTGCGCGAGCTGTTGCGCGCGGTCCGCGAGAGCCAGGAGCTGCTGCCGTCCCTGCTGCCGGTCGGCGACGGCCTGCTGTGCGCGGTGCGACGGGGCTGAGGCTCCTCAGGGCCGGTGAACGCGCGACCTGCCCCTGACACGCTCCTGCCCCGACGCGGTGGGAACCGTGCCGGGGCAGGAGCGGACAATCCTGGCTTGTCGCGTCAGCCGACTACCTGCTTCAGGGCGTCGCCGAGTGCTTCGGCCTCGTCCGGGGTCAGCTCGACGACAAGCCGACCGCCGCCTTCGAGCGGAACGCGCATGACAATGCCCCGCCCCTCCTTGGTCACCTCGAGCGGGCCGTCGCCCGTCCGCGGCTTCATGGCCGCCATGCTTGTTCCCCTTCCTGAAACCAGCTCTTCGTCAGCCGACGGCCCCTGATCGGGAGCACACGTCACCGGCATCGAACACATTGCTTCCAGGTCATTATCCCGCATCACAGGACCCGATGACCAACATCAGGTTGCATCGCTTGTGCAACGCGCTTCCGCAAAACCGCCCTTTTCGGCGATCAGCCTGCGATACTGCGCCGCCACCCCACCACTCCTCGGCCGTCGGTCTTTGACGCAGCTCACATGTGCGGGGTGCGTGATCTCCGCCATCCTGGGGGTCCCCCGGACGAAGTCCGGGGGAGGGTCAGGACGCAAAAGACGTGAAGGGAAGCCCCGATGGCCGACACCGTTCTGTACGAAGTGAGCGACGGACTCGCCACGATCACGCTCAACCGGCCCGAGGCCATGAACGCGATGAACGTCGAGGCGAAGGTCGCCCTGCGGGACGCGGCGGAGGCGGCCGCGGCGGACACCGCCGTACGAGCCGTGCTGCTGACGGCGGCGGGCGACCGGGCGTTCTGCGTGGGCCAGGACCTGAAGGAGCACGTGGGTCTGCTGATGTCGGACAAGGAGTCCGGATCGCAGCACACGATGAACACCGTCCGGGACCACTACAACCCGATCGTCACGGCGCTGACCGGCATGAAGAAGCCCGTGGTGGCGGGCGTCAACGGGGTCGCGGCGGGGGCGGGCTTCGGCTTCGCGCTGGCGGCGGACTACCGGGTCGTCGCCGACACCGCCGCGTTCAACACCTCCTTCGCGGGTGTCGCGCTCACCGCCGACTCCGGCATGTCGTGGACGCTGCCCCGGCTGATCGGCGCGAGCCGCGCCTCCGACCTGATGCTCTTCCCGCGCTCGATCAGTGCCCAGGAGGCGTACGAGCTCGGCATCGTGAACAAGCTGGTCCCGGCCGCCGACCTCGCGCAGGAGGCCCTGAAGGTCGCCCGCACCCTGGCCGAGGGCCCGACGGTGGCGTACGCGGCGCTGAAGGCGTCGCTGGCGTACGGGGCGGACCACTCGCTCACGGAGGCGCTGGAGAAGGAGGACGAGCTCCAGACGGCCGCGGGCGCGTCGGAGGACCACACGATCGCGGTCCAGGCGTTCCTGGCGAAGGAGAAGCCGCGGTACGTGGGCCGGTGACACCGGGCGTGGCCCGGGGCGCCGTCAGCGGCCGCCCCGGGCCACGCACCCCGTCAGGTGGTCGTCGACGAGGCCGCAGGCCTGCATCAGTGCGTACGCCGTCGTCGGGCCGATGAACCGCAGCCCGCGCTTCTTCAGGGCCTTGGCCAGGGCCGTCGACTCGTCCGTCACGGCCGGGACGTCGGCGAGGGTCAGCGGGGCCGGCCGGGTCGCCGGATCCGGGGCGTACGACCAGATCAGGGCGTCGAGCTCGCCGGGAGACCAGGTCGCCAGCGTCTTCGCGTTCGCCAGCGTCGCGTCGATCTTCGCCCGGTTCCGGATGATGCCCTCGTCCACGAGGAGCCGCTCGCGGTCCACCTCGCCGAACTCCGCCACCGATGCGATCTTGAAGTCGGCGAAGGCCCGCCGGAAGCCCTCGCGGCGGCGAAGGATCGTGATCCAGGAGAGACCCGACTGGAACGCCTCCAGGCACAGCCGCTCGAACAGCGCGTCGTCGCCGCGGACCGGGCGGCCCCACTCCTCGTCGTGGTACGCCACGTAGTCCTCGGTCGACAGGCCCCAGGGGCAGCGCAGTCGGCCGTCGGGGCCGGGGATCACCCCGCCGCTCACCGGTCCTCGTCCTTCTTCCGCAGCGAAGGGCCCGCCCCGCCGTTCCCGCCGGCCAGCGCCGCCTGCAGCTCCGCGATCCGCGCGTCCCGCTCGGCGAGCTCGGCGCCCAGGCGACCCAGGACGTCGTCCACGTCCGCCATGCGGTAGCCCCGCGCGGTCACCGGCAGCCGGAGCGCCTCGATGTCGGCGCGGTCGACCGGCCGGGTCGCCGGCAGGGGGTCGACCAGCTGCTCCGGTGCCACCTCGGGCAGCACCTCGCCATCGCCGCCGCCGACCACCGCCAGGGTGACCGCAGCGACGACCACGACCATCGCGATCAGCAAGAACCAGAACACCAGCGCGCCTCTCCCCGGAGTGGAAAACGTCCCACCGCCGATCGTGCCATGCGCCACCGACAGTTAGGGTCGCAGGCGAACGGACGCGAGGGAGGACAAAAGGGATGCTGCGCTTGGGACGGCGTGAATTCGGGCCGCACGAGCCGGTGATCATGGCGATTGTCAACCGGACCCCCGATTCCTTCTACGACCAGGGCGCCACCTTCCGCGACGAGCCGGCCCTCGTCCGCGTGGAGCAGGCGGTCGCCGAGGGCGCCGCCATCATCGACATCGGCGGGGTGAAGGCGGGCCCCGGCGAGGAGGTCACGGCGGAGGAGGAGGCGCGGCGCACGGTCGGCTTCGTCGCCGAGGTACGGCGCCGGCATCCGGACGTCGTCATCAGCGTCGACACCTGGCGGGCGGATGTCGGCGAGGCGGTCTGCGAGGCCGGTGCGGACGTCCTCAACGACGCGTGGGGCGGGGTGGACCCGAGGCTCGCGGAGGTCGCCGCCCGGTACGGCGCGGGGCTCGTCTGCACCCACGCGGGCGGCGCGGAGCCGCGGACCCGGCCGCACCGGATCGAGTACGAGGATGTGATGGCCGACATCCTGCGGGTGACCGTGGGGCTCGCGGAGCGGGCGGTCGAGCTGGGCGTACGGCGGGACGGGATCATGATCGACCCGGGGCACGACTTCGGGAAGAACACCCGCCACAGCCTGGAGGCGACCCGGCGGCTCGGCGAGATGACGGAGACGGGGTGGCCGGTGCTGGTGTCCCTGTCCAACAAGGACTTCGTGGGCGAGACGCTGGACCGGCCGGTGAAGGAGCGGGTGCTGGGCACGTTGGCGACGACGGCGGTGTCGGCGTGGCTGGGTGCGCAGGTGTACCGGGTGCACGAGGTCGCCGAGACGCGTCAGGTCCTGGACATGGTGGCGACCATCGCGGGGCACCGCGCCCCCGCTGTCGCCCGGCGGGGGCTGGCGTAGGCGCGGGGCGCCGGGCGCCCCGCGCACGGCGCCTAGGGAGTGTCCGGAACGTATGGCCGTCCGTCCGAGGGACGGGGCTCGCGGCGACCGGTGCGTGCGATCGCAAGGCGCCGGGATGCCCTCGTAGCGGAGCTACTTGGGCATTTCGGCAACGCGGCGAGCGTGCGTGCCGGGCGTCGCGAGCCAGGCCAGACTTTCCGGACACGACCTAGCGGCCCGTCTCCTTCGTCACCAGGGCGACCGCCTCGTCCACGTCGTCCGTCACGTGGAAGAGCAGCAGGTCCCGCTCCGAGGCCTTGCCGCCCGCGACGACCGAGTCGCGGAGCCAGTCGACGAGGCCCTTCCAGTACTCCGTACCGAAGAGCACGATCGGGAAGCGGGTCACCTTGCGCGTCTGGACCAGGGTGAGCGCCTCGAAGAGCTCGTCCAGGGTGCCGAGGCCGCCCGGGAGGACCACGAAGCCCTGCGCGTACTTCACGAACATCGTCTTGCGGACGAAGAAGTAGCGGAAGTTCACGCCGATGTCGACGTGCGGGTTGAGCCCCTGCTCGAAGGGGAGCTCGATGCCCAGGCCCACCGAGATGCCCTTGGCATCCCGCGCGCCCTTGTTCGCCGCCTCCATGGCGCCCGGGCCGCCGCCCGTGATCACCGCGAAGCCGGCGTCGACCAGCGCGTGGCCGAGCCGCACACCGGCCTCGTACTCGGGCGAGTCCGGCTTCGTACGGGCCGAGCCGAAGACGCTGATCGCGCTCGGCAGTTCGGCGAGCGCGCCGAAGCCCTCGACGAACTCGGACTGGATGCGCATGACCCGCCAGGGGTCGGTGTGCACCCACTCCGAGTCGCCCTCGGTGTCCAGCAGACGCTGATCCGTGGTGCCCGGCTGGACCTGCTCGCGGCGCCTGAGCACCGGTCCCTGCCGCTGCTCGTCCGGCTTCTGCGCTCCCGCGGGGATACCCATGGCCTGCTCCCTCCACCGATCCACTGATCTTCTGGTTCGGTCAGGGTAGGTCCACAGACGTGACAAAAAGCGAAATTACGTCTGTCAGGCAGTGAGCCAGTCGCGGAGCCGGTCCTCGCACTGGACGATCCGGTCCACGACGACGTGCTCGTCGACCTTGTGGGCGTAGATCGGGTCACCGGGGCCGTAGTTGACCGCGGGGACGCCGAGCGCGCTGAAGCGGGCCACGTCGGTCCAGCCGAACTTGGGCAGCGCCGCGCCGCCGACCGCCTTCATGAACTCGGCCGCGGCCGGGTGCGAAAGGCCCGGCAGGGCGCCGCCGCTGTGGTCGTCGATCACGAACTCGGCGACCCCGCAGTCCGCGAAGACCTCGCGGACGTGCGCCTCGGCCTCGGCCTGGGTGAGGTCGGGGGCGTAGCGGTAGTTGACGACGACCGTGCAGGCGTCGGGGATGACGTTGTTGGCGACGCCGCCCTCGATCCGTACGGCGTTGAGGCCCTCGTGGTACTCCAGGCCGTCGATGACCGGCTTGCGGGGCTCGTACGCGGCGAGGCGGGCCAGGATCGGGGCCGCCGCGTGGATGGCGTTGGAGCCCATCCAGGAGCGCGCGGAGTGGGCGCGCTCGCCCTCCGTACGCAGGAAGACCCGCAGGGTGCCCTGGCAGCCGCCCTCGACCTCGGCGTTCGAGCCCTCCAGGAGGATCGCGAAATCGCCCTCCAGCCAGTCGGGGTGCGCCTCGGCGACCTTCCCGAGGCCGTTGAGGTGGGCAGCGACCTCTTCGTTGTCGTAGAAGACGAACGTGAGGTCGCGGTTGGGCTCGGGGACGGTGGCGGCGATCCGGAGCTGGACGGCGACGCCCGACTTCATGTCGGTGGTGCCGCAGCCCCACAGGATGCCGTTCTCGTCGAGGCGCGAGGGCACGTTGCCCGCGATCGGGACGGTGTCGATGTGGCCGGCCAGAATGACGCGCTCGGCGTGGCCGAGCCGGGTGCGGGCCACGACGTTGTTGCCGTACCGGTCGACGGTGAGGTGCGGCAGGGCGCGCAGGGCCTGCTCGATCGCGTCGGCGAGCGGCTTCTCTGTCCCGCTGACGGAGGGGAAGTCGACGAGCGCGGCGGTGAGCGCCGGACCGTCCAGCGTGAGGTCGAGGGGAGCATTGTCAGCCATGTGCCGACCCTAACCCGGCCTCCAGTACGGTTGGCCCCGTGTCCGAGCGCATCCGACCCTCCCGCAGCTCCCGAAAAGGCCGTCCTGCCAGGTTCACGGCCGCGTTCGCCGTGCTCCTCGGCCTGGCCGCCTATCTGGCCGTGCACCACGTCACGGGCCCCAAGGGCGTTCCGGGCTGCACCGTGGGCAGTGGCGAGAACACGTATGAGTTCTCGCCGGAGCAGGCGTCGAACGCCGCCACCATCTCCGCCGTGGGCACCACCCGCCGGATGCCGGAGCGCGCGGTCACGATCGCACTGGCGACGGCGCTCCAGGAGTCCGCGCTGCGCAACATCCAGCACGGCGACCGGGATTCGCTCGGCCTGTTCCAGCAGCGTCCGTCCATGGGCTGGGGAACGCCGGAGCAGATCATGGATCCGGTGTACTCCTCGGGGAGGTTCTACGAAGGTCTCGCGAAGGTCCCGGGCTATTCGCGGCTCCCGCTGACCGTGGCGGCCCAGAAGGTGCAGCGCAGCGGTTTCCCCCAGGCGTACGCGAAGCACGAGCCGGACGCGGCGCTGCTGGCGGCCGCGCTGACCGGCCGCTCGGGCGCGTCCCTGAACTGCACGACGAGCCCGGCGAAGAACGGGCGACCGGGGGATCCGGCGAAGGTGCGTACGGAGCTGGTCCGGGCCTTCGGCGAGAAGGCCGCCCCGAAGGCGACGGCCGGCGGCGCGGGCAGCGCGGGACGCTCCGGGGCGAACGTCGGCGGGGCTCCCGCCGTGCTCTCCGTGCCCGTCCTCGCGACCACCGGCACGGACGCACAGCGGGGCTGGGAGCTCGCCCACTGGGCGGTGGCGCGGGCGGACGGCCTGCGGATCGCGGAGGTCGCGTACGCGGACAAGGTCTGGCGCGCGGGCGATGCCTCGGGAGCGTGGATGAAGACGGACGGCGACGACGGCGACAGCGGCGGCACGGTTCGCATTCGACTCGCGCAGTAGCCGAACACCCCGACCGGGCACCCGTACGGGAAGTCACCCGACCGAGCTATTCGCCGAGTTCTGGGGCACCCACCACCCCGCACCGCACTCCCTCACGCCCATTCCCTTGCCGGACAAGGGAAGTGACGGTTCAGCCGGCGTTGGATCTTCGGGCGCCTTCGTCCGCTTTCCTCCCACCCGATAATGCGATGCATTGCGCAGCCTTTACCTTCGACCGCCGAAACCTCTCCCTCCCCCGCCTCGGTTGTCACGGAGTCAGAACGTCCTCTCCGTCGAAGGAGCACCATGTCCCTCCCCCTGACCCGTCGGATCGCCCGCGCCGCACTCCTCGTGGCGGCCGGAGCAGCCCCCGTGGTCGGTGCGGCCGGGTCCGCGAGCGCCCTGGACCACAGCATCGCGCCCACCGGAGCCCTCTCCGGTATCTCCAGCCTGGACGCCGCGGGTGTCGGCAACACCGTCGAGGGCGCCTCGCAGACCGCCACCGGCGTGGTCGGCGACACCGGCGGCAAGGCCGCCGGCAAGGCCGTCCCGGCCGCGCAGAAGGTCGCGGGCGACACCGCGGGCAACGCGGGCGAGGTCCTCGGCCAGACCGCCGGCGGGGTCTCCGAGAGCGCCCCGTCGGCGGGCGGCC
The DNA here is from genome assembly GCF_036237275.1 of Streptomyces sp. NBC_01353. Taxonomy (GTDB): domain Bacteria; phylum Actinomycetota; class Actinomycetes; order Streptomycetales; family Streptomycetaceae; genus Streptomyces. Next base: position 3,187,847 of record NZ_CP108352.1, read on the forward strand.
TCGGCCAGACCCTGCCGACCGGCGGCGTTCCGTCGCTGGGCGGCCTGCCGCTCGGCGGCTGACCCCGTCCGGTTCTCCGGCACCGGTACGGGAGAGGGCCCGGGGAGCGTGATGCTCCCCGGGCCCTCTCCATGTGCGGGATCAGCCCAGGCGCTTGACCGCCGCCTCGACGCGCTCGTCGGTCGCGGTGAAGGCCACGCGGACGAACCGCTCCCCCGCCACCCCGTAGAAGTCGCCGGGCGCGACCAGGATGCCCTTCTCGGCGAGGTACGCGACCGTCTCCCAGCACGGCTCGTCGCGGGTGGCCCACAGGTAGAGGCTCGCCTCGCTGTGCTCGATCCGGAAGCCGTGCGCCTCCAGCGCCGTCCGCAGGGCCGTACGCCGGGCCGCGTACCGCTCCCGCTGCTCGGCCACGTGCGTGTCGTCGCCCAGGGCGGCGACCGTCGCGGCCTGCACCGGGGCGGCGGTCATCATGCCGCCGTGCTTGCGGATCTGGAGCAGCTCGCCGAGGACGGCCGCGTCGCCCGCGATGAACGCGGCGCGGTAGCCGGCCAGGTTGGAGCGCTTGGAGAGCGAGTGGACGGCGACGATCCCCTCGTACGTACCGCCGCAGACGTCCGGGTGCAGGACCGAGACCGGGTCGGCCTCCCAGCCGAGCTCCAGGTAGCACTCGTCGGAGAAGACGAGGATGCCGTGCTCGCGCGCCCAGGCCACGATCCGGGTCAGCTCGTCCTTGCCGAGGACCTTGCCGGTGGGGTTCGAGGGTGAGTTGAGCCAGAGCAGCTTGACCGCGCCCGGGTCGAGATCGGCGACCGGGTCGTCGTAGACGACGGGCTCGGCGCCGCAGAGACGCGCGCCGACCTCGTACGTCGGGTACGCGAGCCGCGGGTACGCGACCTGGTCCCCGGCGCCGAGCCCCAGCTGCGTCGGCAGCCAGGCCACGAGCTCCTTGGAGCCGACGACCGGCAGCACGTTCGTGTGCGCGAAGCCGACCGCGCCCAGGCGCCGCTCGCACCAGCCCGTCAGCGCGTCCCGCAGCTCGGTGGTGCCCCACACCGTGGGATAGCCCGGCGAGTCGGCCGCCGCGACCAGCGCCCGCTGGATCAGCTCCGGCACCGGGTCGACGGGCGTGCCCACGGACAGGTCCACGATGCCGTCCGGGTGGGCGGCCGCCGTCTTCTTGTACGGCTCCAGCTTGTCCCAGGGGAAGACGGGCAGGCGCGAAGAGACTGCGCTCACGAGTTGGCTCACTTCCTCGTACGTACGGGGTGACGCGTCGGGAGGGATGACGTGTCGGGAAACGCGTCGGTCCCGTACAGCGGGCGAGGCCGTACGGGACCGAGGGCGGATGATCAGCCGTTCTGCGGCGGCAGGGCGGCGATGAAGGGGTGGTCGCGCTCGATCAGGCCGAGCTTGGAGGCACCACCGGGAGAACCGAGCTCGTCAAAGAACTCGACGTTCGCCTTGTAGTAGTCCTTCCACTCCTCCGGGGTGTCGTCCTCGTAGAAGATGGCCTCGACCGGGCAGACCGGCTCACAAGCACCACAGTCGACGCATTCGTCCGGGTGGATGTACAAGGACCGGGAGCCCTCGTAGATGCAGTCGACGGGGCACTCCTCGATGCAAGCCTTGTCCTTGACGTCGACACAAGGCTGCGCGATGACGTAGGTCACGCTGTCGTTCCTCCTCGGTAGGGCTGGTCTGCGCGGGAGCGCGGCGTCGTCGATGCCCGCCTCTAGTATCTCCGTTCTTGGGGACGATCCGAACAGGAGGGGCGGAGAAGCTGTGGAATTCACCGCTGGAGGGCGCCTTGAGGTGCGCATTACCCGCACTGACGTGGGAAAACGTGTCTCAGTTCGGTACGTGACAGACTCGGGCGCCCCGGGTGAGCGCTTCACCGACGCGGTCGGCGTTCTCACATCATGGGACGCGGGTGTGCTGCTGATCACACGCAGGACGGGTGAGACTGTCCGGATCGCGGAATCCATGCTGGTCGCGGGCAAGGTGGTCCCCGCCGCCCCGGCCCGCCGACGCGGTCCCGCGGCCTCCTTCGAGGAGCTGGCGCGAGTGCTGGCGCGGGGGTGGGAACCGGTGGAGAGCGAGCCGCTCGGCGAGTGGACCCTGCGGGCCGCCGCCGGATTCACTCGACGGGCCAATTCGGCGCTGCCGCTCGGCGATCCGGGCCTGCCCCTCGACGAGGCGCTGGAGCGGGTACGCGACTGGTACGCGCGCCGCGACCTCCCGGCGTACATCCAGACGGCGACCGGCGCCGAGGGCACACAGGAGCTGCTCTGCGCGGAGCTGGAACGGCGCGGCTGGCACTCGGAGGTCTCGGCGGAGGTACGGACCGGGGGGCTGGCACCGATCGGGGACCTGGACGCGGACGTGTCCTCCGTACTCCTCTCCCGGTCCCTGGACGCCTCCTGGCTCGGGCGCTACAACCGGTCCGGCGAGCCCGGCCCGCACGTGCTGAAGGTGCTGACCGGCGGTCCGAGTGTGTGGTTCGCGTCCGTACCGGGCACGGGAGACATACCGGCCGCGATCGGACGCTGCGTGGTGGACGGTCGCTGGGCCGGATTCATGGCGGTGGAGGTCGACCCCGCGTACCGGCGTCAGGGCCTGGCCACAGCCGTCATGACGGCGCTCGCCCGGCAGGCCCTCGACGAGGGCGCGTCGGCGGCCTGGCTCCAGGTGGAGAAGGAGAACGACGGGGCGCGGGCGCTGTACGAGGGCATGGGCTTCGCGGTCCATCACCACTACCACCACTACCGAGCGGCGGAGGCGTGAGCGAGGTGACCGACGTGACCGACTGGCGGCGGGAGTTCGCACAGGAGGCCCGTGCACGGCGCCCTGATCTCGCGCGGCTCTGTCTGCTGATCGGCGCGGAGGCGGACCCGGCGGTCGCGGAGGCCGACCTCGACGCGGCGGAGATCGAGCTGGACCGGCTGGCCGGCGAGCTGCCGTACGGCATGCGCGACCCGGAGGAGTGGGTGGCGGCGCTCGCCCGGCTGCTGGGCGGCCGGTACGGCTTCCAGGGCGTCCCGGCCGACTACCAGCGCCTGGAGTCCTCACTGCTCCACGAGGTCCTCAAGCGGAGGCGGGGCCTGCCGATCCTGCTGTCGGTGGTCTGGATGGAGGTCGCGCGCAGAGCGGGTGCGCCGGTGTACGGGCTCGGCCTGCCGGGCCACTTCGTCGTCGGCTTCGGCGACCCGTCGGCCCAGGTCCTGGCGGACCCCTTCGCGGGCGGCCGGGCGATGACGGGCATCGACGCGGAGCTTCTGGTGGCGGGCGCGACGGGCGAACCCCTGGAACCGTCGATGCTGCGCCCCGCGAACCCGCTGGAGACCGTTCTCCGCATCCTCAACAACATCCGCGCCTGGGCCACACCCCGCCCGGAACGCTCGGCCGTCGCACTGTGGGCCGTGGAACTCTCCCTGCTCCTCCCCTCCCACCCGGCCCGCCTCCGCTACGAACACGCGGAGCTGCTGGTCCAGCGCGGCGAGTTCCTCGCGGGCGCGGCGGAGATGGAGGCGTACGCCTCGGTCGTGGACGCGGTGGAACCGAGCGCGGCGGCGTCGATCAGGAACAGGGCGCAGGCGGCGCGGGCGCTGCTGAACTGATCGAGCCGGCCATGCCAAGGACCAGCACCCCGGAGGGTGCGGTCACCGCTCCGAGCGCGACGTACGTCCGCGGGGTCCCGATGCTCTCGATCATGTCCCGATTGAACCGCGCCGCACCGACAGCGCTCGCAGGAACCAGTCGAGGACGGGGGTGGGGGGCTCCGGGGGCGGCCAGCCGTTGATCACGGAGAGGAGGTGGAGATAGCGGGCCCGACGCGGGTCTGCCACCGCCTCCAGGTACGAGCGGAGGTCGTCGGGGCAGGCGGGGTGGGCGGTGACGTGCTCGGCGATCGCGCGCGCCCCGCGTGAGGACGGGTCGAGGGAGGGGTCGGCCGTTTCGCGGACGACGGCGACGATGTCGGGACGAGGGGGCTTGCCGTCACCGTCCCGCGTGGCGGCGAACCGCTCGGCCGTCCGCCGGGCGCCGGCCACGAACTCCGGGTCCTGCGTCAGCTCGGCGAGCTCCACCCAGGCGGCGACCTGGGCGTCGTCGGGGTCGTCGGTCAGTTGGGGTGTCATCGAGCGGACGATCCCCGTGAACGCGGGGTCCTCGGTGAGGCCGCCGTAGGCGGCGTCGAGGAAGGCGCCGACCAGACGGCCGCGTTCGACGGCGGAGAGCTTTGCCAGCTTGTGCATGAGATCCAGTTCCTCCGGGGTGGACCCGCGCCTGGCCACCGCCGTCAGCACCGCGCGCCGCAGGCGCAGCGTGCGGATCTGCAGGTCCAGCGCGTCGGCATGCGCGGCAGCGACCTCGGCGAGGGACGCCTCCCGTTCGACGACCTTCCGCACGGTGGGCAGGTCGAGCCCGAGGTCGCGCAGGGTACGAACGAGTTCGATACGAGCGACGGCGTCGACACCGAAGCGGCGGTGACCGGCGGGACTGCGGTCGAAGGGCGGGACGACCCCCTCGTCGGCATAGAACCGAACGGTCTTGACCGTGGTCCGGGTCAGCCGCGCGAGTTCCCCGACCGAGTAGAACGTCTCCCCATCCATGGACCCCACTCTGGGGCCTCCCCTTGGGGGAGGGGCAAGGCGGCCGGGGCCGCCGACGTCGCGAACGGGGCCAGGACCAGCGGGCCGCTGGGAGCATCAGACGCTCGGGACGCCCCCCGCGTCGGGGCAGCCCATGGCGAGGGCGAGGCGGTGCGACAGGTCCTGGAGGACGCGGATGTTCGCCTCCTTGGGGCTCTTCTCCCGCGGGCGTGATCCGTAGGCCAACTCCGCGTGGACGATGGGCCTGCCGACGCCCTTCACCTCGCAGGCGAACCACAGGTCGGCGTCCCCGTCGCCGCCTTCCGCCAGCAGACCGACGGGAAGGCGCGCGGCCGCGACCACCTTGGGCTGCGGCGCGGGTACCCGGTCGACGTCCTCGAACAGCACCGTCATCCTCGACGGGCTCTCATCGGGGTCCGCCACATCCGGCTCGATCACGCAGTCGGTCCGCATCCCGCCGCCGTCGAGCTCCGGGTCGTGCAGCAGTTCCTTCAGTGAGTCGGCGATCCCGTACGAGCGGTACTCGAACCGCTTCGTCTCCGAGATCTGCTCCAACGCCTTCGCCGCCTTCGGCGACAGGCCCCCGCAGACCTCCGTCGCCGGCACGGTCGGCTTGGCGGCCGGCTCGCCACCCCCACACGCCACGAGTGTCATCGCCAGGCCCAAGCCACCCACGGCCCGCCACGCCCCGGCCCTCGTCGTCATCCCCGTCATCCCCTCGGGTCCGGGGTGACGCGGGTGATCGCGTCCGCGCCGTCGTTGTACCTGCCCTCGAGGCTCCGCCGCGACGGTCCGCCCGCCCGCCCATTCCTCGGCGAACGTCACGCTTACCCTCATTTGAACCGACTTTCCGCATTCACCCAAGCAAGTTTCAGCACCCCAGGAGCCCTTGGGATCGTAGTCGCGCAGATCGTCAACAACGCTGTCGTGCTTGAGGTATTCGCATTCCACCGCCATCTTCACAGGCCACGCACGGGAGGTTCACGGTCGCAACTCACCGGGAAACGGAAGAGCCCCACCCGGCGTGCCGGGTGGGGCTCTTCCATTGGTGACCGACTCGCGAGCCGTACGGAGCGTCAGCCCTCGCCGTCGAGGTCGATGACCTTCGTCCGCTCGGCCTCGGACTTGCCCATCAGGGCATCGCGCATCACGAAGGCGACGTCGTCGGCGGAGACCTGGTGCTTCTTGCCGTCGGCCTTGGTGATCATGATGCCGTCGAAGACGCCGTCGAGGAGCTTGTCGATCGCCTTCTTGTCGTAGACCTCCACCAGGCGGCCGTTGACGGGCTTCATGGAGAGGATCTGCGGCAGCGACCGCGCCGGGCCGAACTTGATCTCCTTCTGACCCGCCTTGATCAGGATCACACCGGACATCGCGGGCTCGGCGAACTCCTTCATCGCCCGGTCCAGCTCGGCCTGGGTGATGGTGGGCTGGCGGGTGACGACGGGCAGCTCGACGGGCTTCGACCGACCCGTCTGGACCTGGGCGCGGAAGGCGTCCTTCACGAAGATCATCGAACGGGCGACGTCCAGGCCCTTGCCCGGCTTGCCCGGGACGGCTGTCACCTTGCCCGGGGAGAACCGGATCGTGCCCTCCGTCGCCGAGCCGGACGCGCCGGAGACGTCGGTGAGGGCAACGGCCAGCTTCTCCTCGTCGACCGGGAGCTTCGGCTCGGCGACTCGCTCGCCGCCGAAGAGTGAGCCGATCACGGAGACGGGGTTGTAGTCGCTGCCCGCGGCGGCGCGGACGGTCTCCTGGCTGTCGAGGGAGAGACCGGCCTTGTCCGGGGAGAGCGCGACCGTCTTGCCGCCGACGCTGAGCTGGAGGGGCGCGTGGGCGCGCTGCCCGAGGGCGGCCTCCAGCTTGTTGACCCCCTCCTCCTTCGTACCGCCGCCGATGTCGACGCCGAGGACGGTGGTGCCCTTGGGGACGTCGGAGTGGTTGAGGAGCAGGCCGGCGCCGTAGGCGACGCCGACGAGGCCGAACACGCCGACTCCGACGAGGACGAGCTTGGAGCGGCCCTTCTTCGCCGGGGCGGAGGAGGCCGCACGGGGCGTTGCGGTCCTGGGTGCGGCGGGCGCCGGGGCGCCGCCGACGACCTCGGGGGCCGAGAAGCCGTGCTCCGGGGCGCGGGGCGTGCGGTTGGGGCCCGAGGGCACGACGGGGATGCCGCTGGTGAGCGTGTCCCCGGAGACGTGGCCGCCGGGGCCCGTGCCGGGCGGGGTGATCGGGCCGGGGCTCTGCGGGGTCAGGACGGCGGTGTCGTCCGACATGCGCGGCGGCCCCCCGAAGGGACCGCCGGCGAGGGATCCGCCACCGACCGGACCGCCCGCGAGAGGTCCGCCACCCCTCGGGCCGCCGCCTGCCGGACCGCCGCCCACCGTGCTGTTGCCGGTGACGGGGCCGGTCGTCGGGCCGGTGGGTGCCTGCGGGGCGCCCGGGGAGTACGGGCCGCCGTCGGGCCCGTACGTGGCCTCGTCCTGCGGGGGCGTCGTGAGGAACATCGGCGTGCCGGCCGCCGGGGTCGCCGAGATCGAGGCGCCGCCTATGGTCGGGATGCCACCGGTCGCGGGTCCCGCGAAGCCGGAGCCGCGGGCCGGGCCGCCCGCGGCCGGAGGCCGCAGACCGGGAGGAGGCGTACGTCCGGGCGCGCCGGAACCCCCACGAGGACCGGCACCGGGACCGCCACGAGGGCCGGCGCCAGGACCGGCACCCCTGCCCGAGGGCGCCGAGGGCGCCGAAGGCCTGGAGGGTGCGGACGGCGCGGACGGCGCGGACGGCGCAGCGGGGGCGGAGGCCGCCGGCGCGGCGGGGGCGGCCCCCTTGCGCGGGGCGAACCAGTCGCTGGTCGGCTTCTCCTCCGCCTTGGGAGGCTCCACCGGAGCCGGCGGCTCAGGCGCAGGTGCCGGTGCGGGCGCGGGGGCCGGGGCCGGGACTGCCTCGGCGTCCGGAGCGCTCTCACGCTTCGGCGCGGGCGCGTCCGCGTCCGCGACCGGCTTGCGGACCACCACGGGCGGGATCGGCCGCGAACCCGGAATGTTGATCCGGATCCGGGTGGTCAGCGTGGTCTCGGTCTTCGGCTCCTCCGGCTGCGGCGGAGCGGGCACGGCGGAGGCGCCGGCCGTGTCGTCGGCCCCGTCCTGAGTGGGATGGAGCGACGGATACTGGCGGGATCCGTACGGCGGTGTACCCGAGGGGTACGCGGCTCCACCGCGCCCCTGGGCGCCGGAGGACGAACTGTCAGTCTCTCGACCAGTTTCACGACTCAAAGCAGGTTCTCCCGGTTGGCTCCACCGCCCGCTCTTGCTGGTGCTCGTGTACCCGGGCGGCTCGGCGGCGCGCACCACCATACTGGCCGTCGCCGACAGGCACCCGACGGCCGGGGATCGAGCACGGGGCATTCCGGCCGAAGTCCGGGCGCCCTTCGCTCAAGTCGGCCTGTTCACGGGGCCGGACGCGGCAGCCGCGCCATGGTGGCACACATCACAGCGATGGCCATGCCTCCAAGAAGGTAGATCATCTCGGCGACCCCGCCCGCGAAGACCCCGTCGCCTTCCGGCCGTCCGAGGCTGAGCAGCACGATCGTCACCAGCCAGCCCACTCCCGGGACGACGATGCCCAGCTGGGCGTCGGTGGCGCGCAGCCCGCCGTAGAACACGCCTGCGGTGGCGAGCAGCGCGAGAATCAATCCTCCCGGGAACCAGGCGGTTTGGGCGAGCGAGCCGGCAGCGCCGACCAGTGCGCCGAGGACGAGGAGGAATACGTACCAGACGACCCGGACGTTCACGATCCCTCCACACCTGCGAATAGGTCGGTCTCGCGCACGCCCGCCGGTGCGCCCGGTGTGCCGCTGACCAACTGGTAGTACTCCGTGGTGAAGATCGGCTGTCCCAGATCGTTCGAGAGCGCGAAGAACGGCCCGTCGACGGCGATTTGGGTGACATGCGCCCGCATCGCGGCGGTCTTGCGGTCCAGGTGACCCGCTCCGCCGTCGATCTCGGCGGTGATCAGGGAGTCGTCGACGACTCCGGGGACGTCGTCGATCGCGGCGATGCCGGGGAAGTCGGCGCCCTCGGCACGCAGCCGGGCGAAGGCGGTCTCGGCGACCGGGCGCGGGACCCGGTTCCAGTAGATCTTCGCGATCGCGTGCGCCGGGCCGAGGTCGGGGCGGTACGAGGCGTCCGCGGCCAGCTCGGCGGCGCGCATGGCGACGCGGTGGGCCTGGATGTGGTCGGGGTGGCCGTAGCCGCCGTCGGGGTCGTACGTGACCAGGACCTGCGGCCGGTTCTCGCGGATGATCTCGACGAGGTACGGGGCGGCGGTGTCGACGTCCGTGTTCCAGAAGGCGTTCTCGCGTCGGTTCTGCTCGACGCCCATCATTCCGGAGTCGCGGAAGCGGCCGGGGCCGCCGAGGAAGCGGTGGTCGGTGACGCCCAGCTCCTTCATCGCGGCGGCGAGTTCGCCGACGCGGTGGGCCCCGAGCCGGTCCTCCCGGTCGGGTGCCAGATGGGCGAGTTCGGGCGGGATGACCTCGCCCTCCTCGCCGAGCGTGCAGGTCACGAGGGTGACCAGCGCGCCCTCGGCCGCGTACCTGGCCATGGTGGCGCCGTTGTTGATCGACTCGTCGTCGGGGTGCGCGTGCACCAGGAGCAGACGACGGGCTGGGAGAACCGTCATGGCCCCACCCTACGAGGCAGGGCCAGGATCGAAACGGCGGGCCGCGAAACGGCAGGTCAGAACTTGAGGCCGCCGATCATGCCCGCCACGTTCGTGGTGAGCGTGCTGATGGACGGGGCGATGGACGAGCTCGCCAGGTAGAACCCCAGGAGCGCGCAGACCGCCGCATGTCCAGCCTTCAGCCCGGATTTCCGGATCAGCAGGAAGACGACGATCGCCAGCAGCACCACCGCCGAAATCGAGAGTGCCACGGCGGTTCACCTCCACACTTCTTCGGTCGGATATTCGGACGGTCAGGTCGGCGAGCATGTGCCAGCTGTCCCCTACCCACCCAGCGCTACGGATCATAACTATGTGTGGCACCGCATTGATGGTGTACGGGGGCACAGGGGGGCGCACAGCGCTAGGTTCGATCGCATGACCTCCAGGCAACAGCGGTCGTTCCCGCTCTCGTTCCCTCGTCAGTACGCCCGGACTCAGCGCTTCACCCTGGGCGTCCCGCGTGCGTTCTCGGTGTCCCCGGACGGTGAGCGGGTGGTGTTCGTGCGCTCCTCGTCGGGTACGGACCGCTCGCACAGCCTGTGGGTGCTCGACCTCGGCGGTCGGGCGGGCGAGGCGCGGGAGCGGGTCGCGGCGGAGCCGGAGGCGCTGCTCGAGGGCGCGGCCGAGGAGTTGTCGCCGGAGGAGCGCGACCGGCGGGAGCGGAGCCGCGAGGGCTCGGGCGGGATCGTTTCCTACGCGGTGGACGGGGCCGTGGAGTTGGCCGCGTTCGCCCTGTCGGGGCGGCTGTTCGCGGCGGAGCTGAGGGCGGGCACGGCGCGGGAACTGCGGGTGCCGGGCCCGGTGATCGATCCGCGGCCGTCGCCGGACGGGCGGCACATCGCCTATGTGACGCGGGGCGCGCTGCGGGTGGTGGGCGCCGACGGGGAGGGTGACCGGGCGCTGGCGGAGCCGGAGGACGCGCACACGACGTACGGTCTGGCGGAGTTCGTGGCGGCCGAGGAGATGGGGCGCTCGCGGGGCTTCTGGTGGTCGCCGGAGGCGGACCGGATGCTCGTGGCGCGGGCGGACGACCGGCCGGTGCGGCGGTGGTGGATCGCGGATCCGGCGCATCCCGACCGGGAACCGCGGGTGGTGCCGTATCCGGCGGCGGGGACGCCGAACGCGGAGGTGCGGCTGTACGTGGTGGATCTGGCCGGGGAGCGTACGGAGGTCGACTGGGACCGGGACCGGTATCCGTATCTGGCCCGGGTGCACTGGTCCTCGGACGGCCCTCCGCTGATCCTCGTACAGGCCCGTGACCAGCGCACTCAGCTTCATCTGGCGGTGGACGCGGAGACCGGGGCGACGCGAACGGTGCATGTGGACGAGGACCCGGTGTGGCTGGAACTGCTGCCGGGGGTGCCGGCCTGGGCTCCGGACGGGCGGCTGGTGCGGATCGCCGACGAGGGCGGGGCGCGGGTGCTCGCGGTCGGGGACCGGGCCCTGACGAGTGCGCAGCTCCATCTGCGGGCCGTCCTCGACATCGGGGAGAACGAGGTCCTGGTGTCGGCGTCGGCGGGCGAGGCGGCGGCGGCTCCCGAGACCGGCGAGATCCATGTCTACCGGGTCAATGAGCTGGGTGTGGAGCGGGTCTCGGAGGGCGCCGGAATTCACTCGGCGGTGCGGGGCGGAGCGGTGACGGTGCTGTCCTCGGCCCGGCCGGACGCGCCGGGGAGCGTGGCGCGGGTGCTGCGGGACGGCGAGCAGGTGGCGGTGATCGGCTCGCACGCCGAGACGCCGGTGCTGTCGGCGCGGGTGCGCCTGGTGGAAGGGGGCGCACGGCGGATTCCGTGCGCCGTCCTGCTCCCCTCGGGGTACCGGGAAGGTGACGGACTACTCCCCGTGCTCATGGATCCGTACGGGGGTCCGCACGGGCAGCGGGTGCTCGCCGCGCACAATCCGCATCTGACGTCCCAGTGGTTCGCCGACCAGGGCTTCGCCGTGATCGTGGCGGACGGGCGGGGTGCTCCGGGCCGGTCTCCCGCCTGGGAGAAGGCGATCGCGAACGATCTGACGCCCACGCTCGACGACCAGGTCGAGGCGTTGCACGCGCTGGCGAAGGACTTCCCGCTGGATCTGGGGCGGGTCGGGATCCGGGGCTGGTCGTACGGCGGTTATCTCGCGGCGCTCGGGGTGCTGCGGCGGCCGGACGTCTTCCACGCGGGCATCGCGGGGGCGCCGCTGTCGGACATGCGGCTGTACGACACCCACTACACCGAGCGGTATCTGGGCACGCCGCAGGACAGCCCGGAGGTCTACGCGGCGAACTCGCTGGTCACGGACGACGGTCTGTCGGCGCCGGAGAACCCGGCGCGGCCGTTGATGATCATCCATGGACTGGCCGACGACAATGTGGTGATGGCCCATACGCTGCGACTGTCCTCGGCACTCCTCGCGGCGGGGCGGCCCCATGAGGTCCTGCCGCTGACGGGCGTCACGCACATGACCCCGCAGGAGCAGGTCGCGGAGAACCTGCTCCTGCTCCAGGTGGACTTCCTGAAGCGGTCGCTGGGTCTCACCGAGGAGTAGTCACCAGCCGGGCGGGGGCGGGGACGGTGGTGCCGGAGGCAGGGCGGCCACCGGCCGGTGGCGGCCGGGGCGGGCGGCCGTGCCGCGGCCGGCGAGCAGGATCAGTACGGCGATCCCGGCGAGCAGGCCGTACGCCGAGGTGGCGAAGGTGAGCCGGGCGTCGTCGTCCAGCGCGCCGAGATGCTCGGCCCAGCCGAGCCGTGACGCGATCGCCACCCCTGCGACGCCCCAACCGGTCAAGAGCAGTCCGGCGAGCAGCCCGAGGGGCCGTGCATGCGGGGCGCGGGCGAAGGCGCTCGCGGCGGTGACCAGGAACAGCACGGCGAGCATCACGTTCAGCCAGCCCGGTGGGACGGCGAGCGCGGGCAGCAGGAGCGAGCGGCCGCCGGTGAAGCGGTCGACCGTGAACTCGACGGGCAGCGCGGTCGCCCCGTGCACCTCCCAGGCGGCCCATACGAGCCCGGCCCCCGCACACAGGACCCCGACCGTCACCGCTGTCCCCGTCCGGGGGCGGGTCGGCAGCTCGTCGCGGCACTCGGCGGGGCGGCGGCCGACGGCCGCGGTGACGACGAGCCCGGTGGCGAGGGCGAGGGTGATCAGGGTCGTGACGAGCGCGTCGACACCGGTGGCCCAGAGCCCGGGCAGCCGTAACGCCAGGGTGACCGCCCCGGTGGCGGCGAGCGCGGGCGCGGCGGAGGAGGAGCGCAACGCTGCGAAGGCGGTGGCGGCGCAGGCGATGAGCAGGAGGGGGTCGACCAGCGAGGTGGCGGCCCGGCGCCGCAGCAGGAAGGCGTGCTCCCCCGCCCAGTACCAGGCGAGTTCGGCCGGCGAACCGAAGGCCGCGAGGTCGCGCAGGAGCCAGACGGCGATGACGAGTGCGAGCGCGCCACAGAGTGCGGCGCCGGTGAGACGTGCCGGTCGAGTCACTGTCACGGAGCCGATACTCACCGCTACCACGCACCGAAACAAGCGGTTCCGCATATTCGACCGGCAAGGTGTCAGGTCAGGCGAGTGAGCCGAAGGGGCGCCGCCGGGGGAACAGTCCCGAGCGCGCGCAGCCCCCGAGGAACGAGGGGGCGAGCACGCACGGGGCTGTGAGTCCGGCACGGGGCGCCCGGAGGCGAACCGAGCCTCTCAATAAAGGCGGCGGCCGGCCGGGGCGACATGGCGCGTCCCGGCCGGCCTACGGCACCCGCACGGCCGTACGCTGTCGAGCATGCCGCGTTCGTATATCGGAGCCGGGTCGGGCAAGTTGCCTGGTCGTTAACGAATGTGAGGGTTGTTCCGACGGGAACGGGCCTCGCTACTGCGACTCGTCCTCCGTCGGCACCACGTGCTTCTCCTCCGCGAAGTGGCAGGCCGAGTCGTGCTTCGCCGGGGTGTCCGTCAGGCGGAAGACCGCCGGGACCGCCAGCTCCGGGACCTCCAGTTCGCAGCGCTTCTGGGCCTTCCAGCAGCGGGTGCGGAAGCGGCAGCCGGAGGGGATGTTGGCCGGCGAGGGCACGTCTCCGGTCAGGATGATGCGTTCGCGGTGCTCCCGCGCGTCCGGGTCGGGCACCGGGACCGCGGAGAGCAGCGCCTGGGTGTACGGGTGCGTGGGGTGGTCGTAGATCTCCGTGTCCGTGCCGATCTCGACGATCCGCCCGAGGTACATGACGCCGACCCGGTCGGAGATGTGCCGGACGATCGACAGGTCGTGGGCGATGAAGACGTAACTCAGCGAGAACTCGTCCTGGAGCTTCGCCAGGAGGTTCACCACCTGCGCCTGGACGGAGACGTCGAGCGCCGAGACGGGCTCGTCCGCGACGATGATCTCCGGCTGGAGCGCGAGGCCGCGGGCGATGCCGATGCGCTGGCGCTGGCCGCCGGAGAACTGGTGCGGATAGCGGTTGATGTACTCCGGGTTGAGCCCGACCACGTCCAGGAGGTCCTGGACCTTACGACGCCGGTCCCCCTTCGGGGCGACCTCGGGATGGATCTCGTACGGCTCTCCGATGATGTCGCCGACGGTCATCCGCGGGTTGAGCGAGGTGTACGGGTCCTGGAACACCATCTGGATGTTGCGCCGGACCGCCCGCAGGGCCCGGGGCGACAACTTGGTGATGTCGTCGCCCTTGTAGCGGATCGAACCGGAGGTCGGGCGCTCCAGGTTGACCAGCATCTTGGCCACGGTCGACTTGCCGCAGCCGGACTCGCCGACGATGCCGAGGGTCTCCCCCGCCATCAGGTCGAAGTCGACGCCGTCGACGGCCTTGACCGCGCCGACGTGCTTCTTGATGAGGATGCCCTGGGTCAGCGGGTAGTGCTTGTACAGGTCGCGGACCTGGAGAATCGGCTCAGCCACGGAGGGCCTCCTGCCAGAAGTGGCACGCGCTGCGGCGTTCCTCCGACACTTCGTACAACGGCGGCTCGTCCGTGCGGCACACGTCCCGGGCCAGTGGGCAGCGCGGGTTGAACGCGCATCCGGACGGGATGGCCAGCAGGTTCGGGGGCAGGCCCTTGATCGCGTACAGCTCCTGGCCCTTCTGGTCCAAGCGCGGGATCGAGTCGAGCAGACCGCGGGTGTAGGGGTGGGCGGGCGCCTTGTAGATCTCGTGGACGGGGGCGGTCTCGACGATCCGGCCCGCGTACATGACGGCGATCCTGTCGGCGACGTCGGCGACCACGCCGAGGTCGTGGGTGATGAGGATGAGGCCCATGTTGAGCTCGCGCTGGAGCTCGGCGAGGAGGTCCATGACCTGGGCCTGGACGGTGACGTCCAGGGCGGTGGTGGGCTCGTCCGCGATGATCAGATCGGGTTCGAGGGAGAGCGCCATCGCGATCATGATGCGCTGGCGCATACCGCCGGAGAACTGGTGCGGATACTGCCCCACCCGTTCCTTGGCCGCCGGGATGCGGACCCGGTCCATGAGTTCGATGGCCTTGGCCCGGGAGTCCTTGCGGGACATCCCCTGGTGGACCTGGAACATCTCGCCGAGCTGGTCGCCGACGCTGATGACGGGGTTGAGGGAGGACAGCGCGTCCTGGAAGATCATCGCCATCTTCGCGCCGCGGACCTTGCGCCGCTCGTCCTCCTTGAGCTTCAGGAGGTCCTGGCCCTGGAAGAGGATCTCCCCACCGGTGATCTTTCCCGGCGGGATGTCGAGGATGCCCATGACGGCCTGGGCGGTGACGGACTTTCCGGAGCCGGACTCGCCGAGCACGGCCAGCGTCTCGCCCGCGTCGACCGAGTAGCTGACCCCGTTGACCGCCTTCGCCACTCCGTCCCGGGTGTGGAACTCCACGTGCAGATCGCTCACTTCGAGCAGCATGGGCGCCTACCTCAGCTTCGGGTCGAGGGCGTCGCGCACCGCGTCGCCGAGCATGATGAACGCGAGGACGGTGATGGCGAGCGCGCCCGCCGGCCAGAGCAGCATGTGCGGAGCGACCCGGATGTACTGCGAGGCCGCGGAGATCTCGATGCCCCAGGAGACGGTCGGCGGCTTCAGCCCGACTCCCAGGTAGGAGAGGGTCGCTTCGAGCGAGATGTACGTACCGAGGGCGATGGTGGCCACGACGATGACCGGCGCGACGGCGTTGGGGGTGATGTGGCGCAGCAGCAGGCGGGAGTTGGAGGCGCCGAGCGCGCGGGCCGCCTGCACGTAGTCGTTCTGTTTGGCCGTGATGACCGAGCCGCGGGCGATGCGGGAGATCTGCGGCCAGCCGAGGAGCACCATGAAGCCGATGACGGGCCAGATGGTGTTGCTGGTGACCACCGACAGCAGGACGAGTCCGCCGAGGACGACCGGGATGGCGAAGAAGACGTCGGTGATCCGGGAGAGGACGGCGTCCGAGCCGCCGCCGAAGAAGCCGGCGATGCCGCCGAGGGCGGAGCCGAGGATCGCGACGCCGAGGGTGGCGAGGACGCCGACGCTCACGGAGGTCCGGGCGCCGTAGACCGTACGGGTGTAGACGTCGCAGCCCTGGCCGTTGAAGCCGAAGGGGTGGCCGGGCTGGGAGCCCTCCTGGGCCTTGGAGAGGTCGCACTGGAGGGGGTCTCCGCCGGCGATCAGGGAGGGCCAGATGGAGATGATCACCAGAAAGACGATGATCAGGCCCGAGATGATGAAGACCGGATTGCGGCGCAGGTCGTGCCAGGCGTCGGACCACAGCGAGCGGGGCTTGCCGGCCGGCCCGGTGCCGAGGGGCCCGCCCGGGGCCCGTCCGCCGGAGGCGGCTGATGGACTCTGTTCGAGGGACGCGCCCTCCTCCATGGCGAGGTCCGTGGCGCCACCCGCCCCCGTGTGGTCGATGGCGCGGCCGTCGTCGAACGGCTCAAGCGGCTCAGGCATAGCGGATCCTCGGGTCAAGGACGGCGTACAGGAGGTCGACGACCAGGTTGGCCACCAGGAAGACAAGGACGAGGACGGTCACGAAACCGACGACGGTCTGGGTGCTCTGACGCACGATGCCCTGGTAGAGCTGGTAGCCGACGCCATGGATGTTGAAGATCCGCTCGGTGACGATGGCGCCGCCCATCAGCGCGCCGATGTCGGCGCCGATGAAGGTGACCACCGGGATGAGCGAGTTGCGCAGCAGATGGCGGGTGATGACCCGGCGGCGCGGCAGGCCCTTGGCGGTGGCGGTGCGGACGTAGTCGGCGCGCTTGTTCTCGGCGATCGAGGTCCGGGTGAGCCGGGTGACGTAGGCGAGGGAGACGGAGGCGAGGACGAGGCCGGGGACGATCAGCTCGTTGAAGGGGGCCTCGGGCGAGACGGCGGGCTTGATCCAGCCCCATTCCACGCCCAGCAGCAGTTGGAGCAGCAGACCCGTGACGAAGGTCGGGACCGAGATCACGACCAGCGTCAGCAGCAGCACGGTGGTGTCGACGGGGCGGCCGCGCTTCAGGCCCGTCATCACGCCGAGGCTGATGCCGATGACGATCTCGAAGAAGATCGCGACGATGGTGAGCCTGATGGTGACGGGGAAGGAGCTCGCCATCAGCTCGGTCACCGGCTGGCCGTTGAAGGCCGTTCCGAAGTCGCCGGTGAAGAGGTTGCCCATGTAGATCAGGTATTGCTGCCAGACCGGCTTGTCGAGGCCGAACTCCTTCTCCAGCTGGGCGGCGGTCGCCGGGTCGCAGGCGCGGTCGCCGCAGAGGCCGGCGATGGGGTCGCCCATCACGTTCACCATCAGGAAGATCAGCAGGGTGGCGCCGATGAAGACCGGAATCATCTGCAGCAGACGCCGGATCACATAACGTCCCATGAGGGGCTCCGGGTGTGTGGGGAAGTCGTACGGCCCGGCACGCGGGGGAACGCGGGGCCGGGCCGTATGCCGACGAGCTGCGTCAGCCGACCTTGATCTGGTCGTAGACGGGGACGCTGAACGGGTTCAGCATCACGTTGGAGACGCGCTCGGAGTAGCCCGCGCTGCCGTTCTGGTACCAGAGCGGGATCGCCCCCATGTCGTCGCGGAGAACTTCCTCGGCGCTCTGGAACGTCCCGACGGCCTTGGCGATGTCGGACTCGGCGTTGGCCTGGTCGACGAGCTTGTCGAACTCCGGATCGCTGTACTTTCCGTCGTTCGACGAGGCGTTGGTGTAGTAGAGCGGCTGCAGGAAGTTCTGGATGAGCGGGTAGTCCATCTGCCAGCCGGCCCGGAAGGGGCCCTTCATCTTCTGCGTGCTGACCTGGCTGCGGAAGTCGGCGAAGGTGCCGATCGGGTTCCCGGCGCAGGCCCGGTTGTTGCCGAGGGCGTTGTTGATGGAGTTGCAGACCGCGTCCACCCACTCCTTGTGGGAGCCGGTGTCGGCGTTGTACGTGATCGTCATCGTGCCGCCGGGGATGCCGCCGCCCTCGGCGACCAGCTTCTTCGCCTCTTCGGCGTTGTACTTGCAGAAGTCGCCGCAGATGTCCTTGAAGCCGCCCTCCTCGCCGAGGACCGGGGAGGTCCAGTCGACGGCCGGGGTGCGGGTCTTCTGGAAGATCGTGTCGGTGATCTGCTCGCGGTTGATCGCCATGGAGAGGCCCTGACGGAGCTTCTCCTGACCCGGCTTGTTCCACGCCGGGTCGTAGAACGGGAAGCCGAGGGTCTGGATGATGCCGGCCGGGACGTTGATGTACCGGTCGCCGAGGTCCGCCTCGACGTTCTTGAGCTGGGAGGCGGGCACGTCGTCGACGAGGTCGAGGTTGCCGGCCGTCAGATCGGTGTAGGCGGTGTTGTTGTCGGTGTAGACCTTGAGGGTCACGCCGCCGTTCTGCGCCTTGTCCGCGCCGGGGTAGCCGTCCCAGCGCTTCAGCTCCATCTGCGAGCCCTTGGAGTACGAGGCGACGGTGTACGGGCCGTTGCCGACGGGCTTGTCGAGCCAGGCCGCGTGGTCGTCGAAGAAGGACTGGGGCAGCGGGGCGAAGGCGACGTAGCCGAGGGTGTCCGGCCAGGTGGAGAACTTCTGGGTGAGCTTGACCGTGAAGGTCTTGTCGTCGACGACCTTGAGGCCGGACATCGTCTGCGCGGTCGGCTCCCCCTCCTCGGGGTGGACCTGGTCGTAGCCCTCGATCTGGCCGAAGAAGAAGGCGTTCTTCTGATTGTTCTTCAGAGAGGCGCCGTAGTTCCAGGCGTCCACGAAGGACTTCGCGGTGACCGCCTCGCCGTTGGAGAAGGTCCAGCCGTCCTTGAGGGTGATGGTGAAGTTGGTCGAGTCCGTCGTCTCGATGCTCTCGGCGAGCATGTTCGTGGCCTCGCCCGTCTTCGGGTCGTACTGCTTGAGACCCCTGAAGATCATGGACAGGACCTTGCCGCCCTGCACCTCGTTGGTGTTCGAGGGCTCCAGGGGGTTCTGTGGGTCGCCCCACGAGGAGCTCACGATCCCGTCGGCGCCACTTCCGCCGCCGCTGTCGCCGCCGCCACCGCAGGCGGTCGCCACGAGGGCGACGGCCGCGGCCAATGCGGCCCACTTGGCGTGCGTGGCTCCGCGCATGAGGTGCCTCCTGAGTGTCCTAAGTCATGCTTAGGCCCCAATATCACCCGAGTGTGGGCGGTATGCACCTTATTGACATCCATACGTTGAAACGCGTCGAGGGCGCCCGGACCGATGTGGTCCGGGCGCCCTCGACGCGTACAGCGGGGAGAACTACGCCGCGTGGATGACGTCCTTCTCCTCGGCGAAGTGGCACGCCGACTCGTGCGCGGCCGGGGTGTCCTGACCCTGGAAGCGCTCGGGGATCGCCAGGAGCGGGGTCTCCGTGGAGCACTTCTCCTCGGCCTTCCAGCACCGGGTGCGGAAGCGGCAGCCCGACGGCGGGTTGGCCGGCGAGGGGACGTCACCGGTGAGGATGATCCGCTCGCGACCCTCGCGGGCCTCCGGGTCCGGGACCGGGACCGCCGACAGCAGCGCCTGGGTGTAGGGGTGCGTCGGGTGGTCGTAGATCTGCGTGTCCGTACCGATCTCGGCCATCCTGCCGAGGTACATCACGCCGACCCGGTCGGAGATGTGCCGGACGATCGACAGGTCGTGCGCGATGAAGACGTAGGAGAGGTTGAACTCGTCCTGCAGCTTCTCCATCAGGTTGATGACCTGCGCCTGGACGGAGACGTCCAGGGCCGAGACCGGCTCGTCGCAGATGATGATCTCCGGGTTGAGCGCGAGGCCGCGGGCGATGCCGATGCGCTGGCGCTGACCGCCGGAGAACTGGTGCGGGTAGCGGTTGATGTACTCGGGGTTCAGACCGACCACATCGAGCAGCTCCTGCACCTTGCGGCGCCGGTCGCCCTTCGGGGCCACCTCGGGGTGGATGTCGAAGGGCTCGCCGATGATGTCGCCGACCGTCATACGCGGGTTCAGCGAGGTGTACGGGTCCTGGAACACCATCTGGATGTTCCGGCGGACGGCCTTCAGCGCGCGGCCGGACAGCCGGGTGATGTCCTGGCCCTTGTAGAAGACCTCGCCCGCGGTCGCCCGCTCCAGGTTCATCAGCAGCTTGGCGACCGTGGACTTGCCACAGCCGGACTCGCCGACGATGCCGAGGGTCTCGCCCTGGTAGAGGTCGAAGGAGACCCCGTCCACGGCCTTGACCGCGCCGACCTGCTTCTTGAAGAGGATGCCCTGGGTCAGCGGGAAGTGCTTGACCAGGTTGCGCACCTGCAGGATCGGCTCACCGCGCTCGACCGGCGCCTCGATGGCGGCTACGGCCTCCGCCTCGCTCGCGGCGTCGACGGTATGCACGTCGGTGACGTTCGGAGTCGCGTCCGCGGCCTCATCGTTCTTGCTGAGCTCAGCCATGGATCGTCTCCTTCCAGAAGTGGCAGGCGCTGCCGCGGCCCGGCAGCTCCGTGCCGTCCTGCTCGGCGACCGGGGCGAGGGCCGGGATCTCCGTGCGGCAGATGTCGTCGGCCTTCGGGCAGCGCGGGTTGAAGGCGCAGCCGGCGGGCACGCGGAGCAGGTTGGGCGGCAGGCCCTTGATCGCGTACAGCTCCTGGCCCTTCTGGTCCAGGCGCGGGATCGAGTCGAGCAGACCCCGGGTGTACGGGTGGGCCGGGCGCTTGTACAGCTCGTGCACGGGGGCGGTCTCGACGATCCGGCCCGCGTACATGACCGCGATCTTGTCCGCGACGTCGGCGACGACGCCGAGGTCGTGGGTGATCAGGATCAGGCCCATGTTGTATTCCTGCTGGAGCTCCGCGAGGAGGTCCATGACCTGAGCCTGGACCGTCACGTCGAGCGCCGTGGTGGGCTCGTCCGCGATGATCAGATCGGGCTCCAGGGCGAGCGCCATCGCGATCATGATGCGCTGGCGCATACCGCCGGAGAACTGGTGGGGGTAGTCGTCGACCCGGGCCGAGGCGGCCGGGATCTTGACCTTGTCCATCAGCTCGATGGCCTTGACCTTGGCCGCCTTCTTGGAGAGGCCGTGGTGCACCCGGAACATCTCGCCGAGCTGGTAGCCGACGGTGAGGACCGGGTTGAGGGACGACAGCGCGTCCTGGAAGATCATCGCGATCTTGCGGCCGCGGATCTTCCGGCGCTCCTCGTTGGACATCTTGAGCATGTCCTCGCCGCGGAAGAAGATCTCGCCCTGCGGGATCTTGCCGGGCGGCATGTCGAGGATGCCCATGATGGCCTGCGCGGTGACGGACTTGCCGGACCCGGACTCGCCGAGCACGGCGAGCGTCTCGCCGGCGTTCACGCTGTAGTTGACTCCGTTGACCGCCTTGGCCACACCGTCACGGGTGTGGAACTCCACGTGCAGGTCACGGACTTCGAGCAGGGGACCGTTGTAGTCGTCGCCGTCGCGCGGCGCGGGAACGGTCGCGGTCTTGTCGATGATGCTCACGTTGTTACGCCCTCCTCAGCGCAGCTTGGGGTCGAGGGCGTTGCGTACGGCTTCGCCGAGCATGATGAACGCCAGAACGGTGATGCTCAGCATGATCGACGGGTACAGCAGGATGTGCTGCGACGTACGGATCGACTGAACACCGGCGGAGACGTCGACACCCCACGAGACGATGGGCGACGAGAGACCCAGGCCCAGGTACGACAGGGTCGCCTCGGCCGAGATGTAGCCGCCGAGCGCGATGGTCGCGACGACGATCACCGGAGCCATGGCGTTCGGCAGGATGTGCCGGAACAGGATCCGGCTCGTGCCGGCGCCGAGCGCCTTCGCCGCGTGGACGTAGTCGGCCTGCTTGACGGTGATCACGGCACCGCGCATGACGCGGGCGATCTGGGTCCAGCCGAGGAACGCCAGGGCGAAGACGACCACCCAGATCGTGCGCTCGGTGAAGGACTGCAGGACGACCATGGCGCCGAGCAGGAACGGGATGCCGAAGAAGATGTCGGTGAGCCGCGACAGGATCGAGTCCATGAGGCCGCCGAAGTAGCCGGCGAGCATGCCCATGATGCCGCCGATGACGGTGACGATCAGGGTCACGCAGATGCCGACGATGACCGAGGCACGGGTGCCGTAGATCAGGCGGGCGTAGACGGAGCGGCCCTGGATGTCGTAGCCGAGCCAGCCCTCCGAGCCGATCTTGCCGAGCTCCGGCTTGCCGACGTAGTGGTTGACCAGGTCACCCGTGGTGGGCGAGGCGCTGGTGAACCAGCCGGGGAAGGCCGTGATGACCAGCAGGATGAAGATCAGCACCGACGACACGAGGAAGTACGGGTTGCGGCGCAGGTCCGCCCAGGCGTCGCCCCAGAGGCTGCGCGCCTTCTCGGTCTTCTGCTGGGCTGCGGGCTCTGCCGCGGAGGGGGGCGCGACAGCGTCCTCGACTGCGGTGGCAGCGGTCTTGGTCACGTCAGGCATAACGGATCCTCGGGTCCAGGACCGCGTACAGCAGGTCGATGAGCAGACTGGTGACGAGGTAGACGAGCACCAGGACGGTGACGAGACCGACCAGGGTGGTGCCCTCACGCCGGACGATCGACTCGTAGATGAGGCCGCCGACACCCTTGATGTTGAAGATGGACTCGGTGACGACCGCGCCGCCCATCAGGGCGCCGATGTCGGTGCCGAGGAAGGTGACGACGGGGATCATCGAGTTGCGCATCAGGTGGACACCGATGACCCGGCGCCTCGGCAGGCCCTTGGCGACGGCCGTACGCATGTAGTCGGCGCGCAGGTTCTCCGCCATGGAGGTACGGGTCAGCCGGGCCACGTAGGCCAGTGACAGACCACCGAGCACGATCGCCGGCGCGATCATCTCCGACACCAGCTGGTCGTTGCTGACGTTCGGAGCGATCCACTCCAACTCGAAGGCGAAGACCATCTTGATGATGAACGCGAGGACGAAGACCGGCACCGAGATGATCAGCAGCGTGAAGATCAGGACGGCGTTGTCGGCCAGGCGGCCGGCGCGCATACCGGCGATGACGCCGAGCGCGATGCCGAAGATCAGCTCGAACGCGAAGGCCAGTGCGGCCAGCTGCAGAGTGACCGGGAACGCGTCGCCCAGGACCTCGGTGACCGGGCGCCCGTTACGGATCTGGGTGCCGAAGTCGAGGTGGACGATCATGTCCCACATGTAATTGAAGTACTGCTGCAGGATCGGCTGATCCAGCCCCAGTTCGTGTCTGATCTTGGCCACGGTCGCCGGGTTGGCTGCCTTGTCGCCGAACAGACCCGCCACGGGGTCGCCGGGCAGGCTGTAGACCATGAGGAAGATCAGCAGGGTTGTCCCGATGAAGACCGGGATCATCTGGAGCAGTCGTCGTACGACATAGCGCCCCATCATGCCTCCGTTGAGATGTGACAGCCGCAGCGCTACGAGCCCTCCCCCGGCACCCGTGCCCCTGTGGGTACGCGGATGTCGTGGAAGGGCCCCCCAGCCACTGCGTATCGCCGGTGCGAGGGGCCGGCGGACGGTGTGCGACCGTCGGCCCCTCGCCTTGCGGCTAGCGGACTACGCTTGGGTGATTACTTCTTCTTGACCGTGATCTCTTCGAGAACCGGGTCGCCGTCCTGCGCGTAGCGGACGCCCTCGACGTTCTCGGAGTAGCCGGCGTTGACCTTGTAGTACCAGAGCGGGATGGAGGGCATCAGGTTGACGAGCTCCTTCTCCACCTCCTGGTAGGCCTTCACCGACTCCTCAAGGGTGGCCGCGGAGTCGGCCGCCTTGATCTTCGCGTCGAGCGCCGGGTTGGAGAAGTCACCCTGGTTGCCGGACGCACCCGTCTGGAACAGGTCACGAAGGAAGTTGGAGTTCACCGGGTAGTCGAGCGTCCAGGCCGAGCGGTACAGGGACTTGACCTGCTTCGCCTTGCGGGCCGCGAGGTCCGCCTGGAAGTCCGCCTTGCTGTCGCCGACGCACTTGACCTGTGTCGCCTGGGTGATGCTGTTGCAGACCGCGTCGACCCACTCCTTGTGGCCGCCGTCCGCGTTGAACTGGATGGTGATGGCGTTGCCGGGAACGCCGCCACCCTCCGCGATCAGCGCCTTGGCCTTGGCCGGGTCGAACTTGGTGACGTCGCCCGCGGCGTTCGGCTGGAAGCCGAGGACGCCCTTGGCGACCCAGCCGGTCGCCGGCTCACGCGTACCCTGCAGCACCGTCTTGGTGATGGTGGCACGGTCGATCGCCATCGAGAGGCCCTGGATGACCTTCGGGTCGACCTTCTTGGTCTTCCACTGGTCGGCGTAGAACGCGACCGCGATGGACTGGATCGCCGACTGGTCGGCGTCCACGGCGCGGTCACCGAGGTCCTGGTGGTAGACCGGGAGGTCCTTCGGGCCGACCTGACGGATGACGTCGAGGTTGCCGGACTTCAGGTCCTCGTAGGCGGGCTCGAGGCCGGTGTAGTTCTTGAAGATCACACCGCCGTTCTTCGCCTTGTTCTCGCCCTTGTACGCGTCGTAGCGGACGATCTTGATCTGCTTCTTGCGGTCCCACGACTCGAACTTGTAGGGACCGTTGCCGACCGGCTTCAGACCCGCGCCCTTCGGGTCCTTGTAGAAGGACTCCGGCAGCGGCGAGAAGACCTCGTAGCCGAGCTTGTAGGCGAAGTACGGAACCGCGCCCTTGAGCTCGATGGTGAAGGTCGAGTCGTCGACGACCTTCAGGCCGGTGAGCTTGTCGGCGGTGGGCTTGGCGCCCTCCTTCTCCGGCAGCAGGGCCTCGGAGCCCTTGATGTCGGAGAACCAGGAGGCGTTGCCCTGCTGGTTGTTGACGTTGGCGGCCCAGTTCCACGCGTCCACGTAGGACTTGGCGGTCACCGGGGTGCCGTCGTGGAAGGTCCAGCCCTTCTTGAGCTTGACCGTCCAGAGCTTGCTGTCCGCGCTCTCGACCGACTCGGCGTTCACCATGTTGAGCTTGCCGTCGGCGGTGTAGTCCACCAGCTGCGAGAACAGGCCGGAAAGAACGATCGAGCCGTTGGACTCCATCGTGTCTGCCGGGTGCAGCAGCTTCTCCGGCTCGCCCACCTCGATCGAGAAGATCCCGTTCGGGTCAACCTGGCCCTTGGCGTCGCTGCCGCCGTCGCCCTTACCTCCGCCACAGGCGGTCGCTGCCAGGGCGACAACAATCGCGCCCACTACCCACTTGGCGCTCTTGGCACCGCGCATGGGTTCCTCCTCATGAGTCCACTTGTCACTACAAGAGGGGCACTTCAAGTCTGCCGACACCCCTGACGGCGATGCACTCAAGTGCCCCGAGTGTGCTCGTGAGTCGGCACTCCCCACAGTGCGTGACCCATTGACCCGAGCTCAATGCAGCCAACTATTAAGTACGTCAGGGCTGTAAACCACACTTAAGTGGTCTCGGTTTGACAACATCACCAGGGGCCTTGAGACCGAAATCCGGACAAAGCGAGCACAGACAGACACCCGCGAAACGGACCGTTAACACACGTTCCGGAGAGCGACGGCCGATATCCGGACACCGGGCCCATGAAATGGATTTGACGAAAGGCTCGGGCCCCCGCAGTCGCTGCGGGGGCCCGAGCCCTGTATCTGAGGTTGTGTCAGCCTGTCGGCGTCAGCCGGACGCGGCCGAGATCACAGGTCAGCCGTTCTTGGCACGCGACGCGGTACGGCCGCGCTGGTTCTGGTCCAGGACGACCTTGCGGATACGCACGGCCTCCGGGGTGACCTCGACGCACTCGTCGTCGCGGCAGAACTCCAGGGACTGCTCCAGGGAGAGCTTGCGCGGCGGGACGATCGCCTCGAAGGAGTCGGCGGAGGCGGAGCGCATGTTGGTGAGCTTCTTCTCCTTCGTGATGTTCACGTCCATGTCGTCGGCGCGGGAGTTCTCGCCGACGATCATGCCCTCGTACACCTCGGTGCCGGGGTCGGTGAACAGGACGCCGCGCTCCTGGAGGTTCGTCATCGCGAAGGCAGTGACGGCACCGGCGCGGTCGGCGACCAGCGAGCCGTTGTTACGGGTCGTCAGCGTGCCGAACCAGGGCTCGTGGCCCTCGTGGATCGAGTGGGCGATGCCCGTACCGCGGGTGTTGGTCAGGAACTCCGTACGGAAGCCGATGAGGCCACGGGACGGAACGACGAACTCCATGCGGACCCAGCCGGAGCCGTGGTTCGACATGTTGTCCATGCGGCCCTTGCGGACGCCCATGAGCTGGGTGACGGCGCCCATGTGCTCCTCGGGCACGTCGACCGTGAGGCGCTCGACGGGCTCGTGGGTCTTGCCGTCGACCTGCTTGGTGACGACCTGCGGCTTGCCGATGGTGAGCTCGAAGCCCTCGCGGCGCATCTGCTCGACCAGGATGGCGAGCGCGAGCTCACCACGGCCCTGGACCTCCCAGGCGTCCGGGCGCTCGGTGTCGAGGACGCGGAGCGAGACGTTACCGATGAGCTCGCGGTCCAGGCGGTCCTTGACCTGGCGGGCGGTGACCTTGCGCTGCTTGACCGCGGACTTGGCGTCCGCGCCCTTGCCCGTGCCACCGCGGCCGACGAGCGGCGAGGTGTTCGTACCGATCGTCATGGAGATGGCCGGCTGGTCGACCGTGATCAGCGGCAGCGCGATCGGGTTCTCCGGGTCGGCCAGGGTCTCGCCGATCATGATGTCCGGGATACCGGCGACGGCGCAGATGTCACCGGGGCCGGCGACCTCGGCGGGCTTGCGGGTGAGCGCCTCGGTCATCATCAGCTCGGTGATGCGGACGTTGGAGATCGTGCCGTCCCGCTTGATCCACGCGACCGTCTGGCCCTTGCGCAGCTCGCCCTGCTCGACGCGGAGCAGCGCGATACGGCCGAGGAAGTTGTCGGCGTCGAGGTTGGTGACGTGGGCCTGGAGCGGCGCCTCCTCGTCGTACGACGGGGCCGGGACGTGCTCCAGGATCGTGGAGAAGAACGGCTCCAGGCTGTCGCTGTCCGCCGGGACGGTGCCGTCGGCCGGCTTGGTCAGCGAGGCGATGCCGTCACGGCCGCAGGCGTAGACGATCGGGAACTCGATCTGGTCCTCGTCCGCGTCCAGGTCCAGGAAGAGGTCGTAGGTCTCGTTGACGACCTCGTCGATCCGGGAGTCCGGGCGGTCCGTCTTGTTGATGCAGAGGATGACGGGCAGGCGCTGCTGGAGGGCCTTGCGCAGCACGAAGCGGGTCTGCGGGAGCGGACCCTCGGAGGCGTCCACGAGGAGGACGACCGCATCGACCATCGACAGGCCGCGCTCGACCTCGCCACCGAAGTCGGCGTGGCCGGGGGTGTCGATGATGTTGATCGTGATCGGGGCCCCGCCGTCCTTGGGGTGATATTTCACCGCCGTGTTCTTGGCGAGGATCGTGATGCCCTTCTCACGCTCCAGGTCGTTCGAGTCCATCATGCGGTCGTCGAGGTGCTGGTGGGCGGCGAAGGCACCGGCCTGCTTGAGCATGGCGTCGACGATGGTCGTCTTGCCATGGTCGACGTGGGCGACGATGGCGACGTTACGGATGTCGTGGCGCGTAGGCATGGGTGCTTGCGCTTCTCTCGGATCGTGGGATGCGGCGTCGGTTCCTCTTACGCCCGCCGGGCGGACGCGCCACGGCTATGTCCTATGGTACGGGGCCGCCGCGCAAGGGGCTTCCCCGCCCGGATTCGAGAGGGTCTACTAGGAGGTTTGGGGACCTCGGTGGTGCGGTGCACTGGGGGTGTGGGGAGCACTGAGCGTGCGGAACCGGCCGGGTCAAGGGGCCGGACGTGATCCTGCCCGCCGGAGACACCGGCGGGCAAGGAACTTGAGCTGCATCTGAGGTTGCGACCTGCAGTTTCAGCTATTTCTTGGAATTGCGCTCCGCGCCGTTGGCCGATTCGGGCTTCTTGAACCCGATGTCCTGGTAGCGCGGGGCGGCGAAGCCCCAGGCGCCCGCGTTCACGATCTCGGGCTTGGTCGCCACGAGCTGGGGGCGCTGATAGAGAGGAATCGATCCGGCAGCGGCCCAGATCCGGGCGTCTGCCTGTCGGACCAGGTCACGGGCCTCTTCCTCGTCGAGTGTGGCCACCGCCTGGTCGAAGAGCTGGTCGATACGGTCCGTGCCGACCCGGGCGTAGTTCTGCTCGACCAGGAGCGAGCCGTCCGAAGCGGGCTCGGGCTTGGCGAAGATCGGCCGGGCGTCGGTCGCCGGGAAGGCGGTGGCGGGCCAGGAGTAGAGGGCCAGGTCGTAGGCGCCGGAGGCGATGTGGTCCTTGAAGAAGCTCTGGTCCGCGACCTTGGTGACCTCGGTGCGGATGCCGATGGCGTCGAGCATCTGCACGATCTTGTCGCCGACGGTCCGGAGCGACTCCGAGCCGGGGCCCGAAGGCAGGACGAACCGTAGGCTGAGCGCCTTGCCGTCCTTGCCGAGGCCCTGGCCTGCGGCTGCCGGCACGGCGGGGGCGGGGGCAGCGGTGCCGCGCGGGGCATAGGCACCCGCCACACCACTGCCGGGCCTGGCCGGGTTCTGGCCCTTGGCCTCGGTCGTGGTGCCGGCGTCGGTGCCGGTGTCGAGCAGGGCGGCCTGGCGGAGCAGCGCCGCGTTCTGCAGGGCGGCTCCGGGGGCCGGGGTGAGGACGTCGGTGCCGCTCTCGGGACCGGCGGCGCCGACCGCGGGCTCGGGCGCCTTGCCGTGGTCACGGGCGGCCGTGCCGCCCGGCTTGTTGTCGCCGACGATGTAGAGGCCGTCGTCGGAGACGGCGTCGGCCCCGGGCTTCTTGGCGTCCGGCTTCGTGTCGGCGGGGTCGGCGGGGGACTTCTCCGCGGGGTCGGCGGAAGCCTTCTGCTCGGGGGCCTTCTTCTCCGTCCCCTCTGTCCCCTCCTTCTCCGTCTTCTCCGGCTTCTTCTCCGCGGTCTCCGCCTCGCTGCCGGCCTTCGTCCCCGCCGGCTTCTTGGCTGCGCCGCCGGGCACCCAGCCCGCGTCGGCGAGCAGGGCCTGGGCCTCCTTGGCGTCCTGGTCGCCGAGCGCGTCGCTGCTGTCCGCGTAGGCCGCCTGCCCGGCCAGGGCGAGGTGGCTGCCGGGCGGCGTGGCGGGCAGGCCCAGCGGCTTGAGCACGGCTTCGGCCAGTTCCTGGCGGTCGAGCGCGCGGGCCACGGCCCGGCGTACCCGCTCGTCGGCGAGCGGACCGGACTCACCGTTCAGCGAGAGCTGGGTGTACGCGGGCTCCAGCGACTTGCGCACCACGAACTTCCCGAGGGCCCGCTGCTCGGTCGCGTACCGCTCGATGCCCTCCTGGTTCTTCTTGCGGGCTGCCTGCACGGCATCCGCCTTCTCCTCGTCGGAGCCGTTGGCCAGCGCCCAGGACTTCAGGGCCGCCGAGGGGGTGATCGCGGCGCCGGGGCCGTGCGCGAGGGCCTGTCCTCCGTTCTGGCCGGCCCTGGCGTCCTTCACCGCGAGGGCGATGCGGTCCGCCGCGGAGCGGTCGATCTCGGCCAGATCGAGCTTGCCCGCGGCCAGCGCGGTGACGCGGTCGGCGCGCGGCACGGCCTTCAGGACGATCTGGTCGAGCTTGGCGGACTGGCCCCACCAGCGGGGGTTGCGGTCGAGTGTGACCGTGCCGGCCTTGCGGTCGGCCGCCTTGAGCCGGAAGGGGCCCGCGGTCGCCTTCAGGGTCGTGCGCGCGCCGTCGTTGAATCCGGCCGGGGACCCCATCACCTCCTTCGGATAGAGGGGGGTGAAGAGGGACTGCCAGTCGGCGTACGGCTTGCCGAAGGTGACCCGTACCTCCAGGTCGTTCTTGCCGCGCTCGATCTTCTCGATCCGCTCGTAGCCCGAGTTGCGGGCGGTCCAGTACGCGGTGTCCCGGCCGTTCAGGGCCCGCCACTGCGCGACGAAGTCGGGGGCGCCGATCTCGCGGCCGTCGCTCCACACCGCCTGCTGGTTGAGCTTGTAGAGGACGACCTGCTTCGGCTCCGTCTCGACGACCTGCGCGGACTCCAGGTAGTCCGGGTTGCGCTGCGGCCTGCCGCGTGTGTCGAGGGTGTAGAGGGCGGGAAGTACGGCCCCGGCGATGCGCGAGGTGGAGCCGTCGGCGTCCGCCTGGAAGGCGTTGAGGGTGGTGGGCATCGCGTCCACGGCCCAGTTCAGGGTGCCGCCGTCGGTCACCCGGTCGCGCGCGGCGGGCGCGTGGTCCGGGGCGGCGGCCTGGGTCTCTTCGGCTTCGTCGGCCGAGCTGCATCCGGCCAGGACCGAGATCGCGAGCACCGCGCTGGTGAGGGTGGCGACGGAGCGGAGCGTGCGGGAGCGGGGGCTCCTGGAGCATGTCCTCCCGCGAGGGGCGCCGACCTGGGACATGACTTGTACCCCTTCGTCCAGTTTCATGCCATTTGGAGATGATCACACCTATTGCTCATACACTGAAAAGGACGGAGCGGATCCGGCGACGGCGACACGGCGGCACGGCCGACAAACCCCACCCGTGCGGCCCAACCGCCGGGCGGCGCGAATCTCCGGACGAGTGGAATCCCGTACACATGGCTTCACAAGCGGGGTGTGACGCGCGACACTCTCAGGCGCGTGTTCGCCACCCGCAATCGCGGAAGTGAGGGCAATCCATGTCCCTTCAGGACGAATTGGCGGCCGTCAAGGGCCGCCTCGATGACCTGGTTCGCACGGTCGAACAGCTGGAACGCCGCATCGCGGCGGAGCGGGGCGTCCCCTCGCCACCGACCCCCGGTCGGCCGGAGAACATGGTGACGATCCCCGACACCCCGTACGACAGCGGGCTGTGGACGGATTCGGACGACGAGGGACTGGGAGCACGCGACCGGCACGCGCCCTAGGAGACCTCGTTGGCCACAGGAACCGAACCCTCCACCGGAGGGGGAGTGCCCGCCACCGGCGTGCACTCCCCCTCCCGTGCGGCGATCGCCCCCCGTCATCTACGGACCGACCGCTGGTGGCTGGCGCCCGCCGCCACCGCGGCCGGACTGCTCGCCTTCATCGCGTACTCCACCTGGCGAGCCTTCGCCAACAGCGACTACTACGCCGCGCCCTACGTCTCGCCGTTCTACTCGCCCTGTCTGGCGGAGAACTGCGTCCCGATGAAGGGCGGGCCCAACTGGGAGATCTTCGGCAGCTGGTGGGGCCTCTCCCCCGCCCTGCTGATCCTGGTCTTCCCGCTCGGCTTCCGTCTGACCTGCTACTACTACCGCAAGGCGTACTACCGGGGATTCTGGGCCTCTCCGCCGGCCTGCGCGGTCGCCGAGCCGCATGCGACGTACACCGGCGAGACCCGCTTCCCGCTGATCCTGCAGAACCTCCACCGGTACTTCTTCTACACCGCGCTCCCGGTGGCCGCGATCCTCACGTACGACACCGTGCTGACCTTCCGGGACGCCTCGTACGAGTGGGGACACGCGGGCCTGGGGACCGTGATCTTCCTGATCAACATCGTGCTGATCTGGGCGTACACCCTGTCCTGCCACTCCTGCAGGCACATCGTCGGCGGGCGGCTGCGGCACTTCTCCCGGCATCCGGTGCGGTACCGCCTGTGGAGCTGGGTCGGCAAGCTGAACACCCGTCACATGGTGCTCGCATGGGCCTCGTTGATCTCCGTCGCGATCTGCGATCTGTACGTGTACCTGCTCGCCACCGGAACCTTCGACGACCCGAGGATCTTCTGACATGGCTCAAGTCGAACGGCAGCAGTGGGACGTGGTCGTCGTCGGCGCGGGCGGTGCCGGGCTGCGCGCCGCGATCGAGGCGCGCGAGCGGGGCGCCCGTACGGCCGTGCTCTGCAAGTCGCTCTTCGGCAAGGCGCACACGGTGATGGCCGAGGGCGGCATCGCCGCGTCCATGGCCAACGTCAACGCCCACGACAACTGGCAGGTCCACTTCCGGGACACCATGCGTGGCGGGAAGTTCCTCAACCAGTGGCGGATGGCGGAGCTGCACGCGCGAGAGGCCCCGGAGCGGGTGTGGGAGCTGGAGGCCTGGGGCGCCCTCTTCGACCGTACGCCGGACGGCCGGATCTCCCAGCGCAACTTCGGCGGGCACGAGTACCCGAGACTCGCCCACGTCGGCGACCGGACGGGCCTGGAGCTGATCCGTACGCTCCAGCAGAAGACGGTCGCGCTCCAGCAGGAGGACTTCCGGGAGAGCGGTTCGTACGAGTCGCGCCTGAAGGTCTTCCAGGAGTGCACGGTCACCCGGATCCTGAAGGACGAGGACGGGCGGGTGAGCGGCGTCTTCTGCTACGAGCGGGAGACCGGGCGCTTCTTCGTCATGGAGGCGCCGGCCGTGGTCCTGGCCACCGGCGGGATCGGCAAGTCCTTCAAGGTGACCTCGAACTCCTGGGAGTACACCGGTGACGGCCACGCGCTCGCGCTGCTCGCGGGAGCGCCGCTGGTGAACATGGAGTTCGTGCAGTTCCATCCGACGGGGATGGTCTGGCCGCCGTCCGTGAAGGGGATCCTGGTCACCGAGTCCGTGCGCGGGGACGGGGGTGTGCTGCGCAACTCCGAGGACAAGCGGTTCATGTTCGACTACGTCCCCGACGTCTTCAAGGAGAAGTACGCGCAGACGGAGGAGGAGGGCGACCGCTGGTACGAGGACCCGGACAACAACCGGCGCCCGCCCGAACTGCTGCCGCGTGACGAGGTGGCGCGGGCCATCAACGCCGAGGTGAAGGCGGGGCGGGGCTCGCCGCACGGTGGGGTGTTCCTGGACGTGTCGACGCGGATGCCGGCCGAGGTGATCAAGCGGCGGCTGCCGTCGATGTACCACCAGTTCAAGGAGCTGGCGGACGTGGACATCACGGCGGAGGCGATGGAGGTCGGGCCGACCTGCCACTACGTGATGGGCGGCATCGCGGTCGACTCGGACACGGCGGCGACGGTGGGGGTCCCGGGTCTCTTCGCGGCCGGTGAGGTCGCGGGCGGGATGCACGGCTCCAACCGGCTGGGCGGCAACTCGCTCTCCGACCTGCTGGTCTTCGGAAGGCGGGCCGGGTGGCACGCGGCGGAGTACGCGGCCGCCGCCTCGCGCGGGGGCATCTCCGAGGCGGGGGTCGAGGCGGCGGCCGCCGAGGCGCTGGCGCCGTTCGGCGCGGCCCAGGAGCCTTCCGCCGAGAACCCGTACACCCTCCACCAGGAGCTCCAGCAGACCATGAACGACCTCGTCGGCATCATCCGGCGGGAAGGGGAGATGGCCGAGGCCCTGGAACGCATCGCCGAGCTGCGGGTCCGCGCGCGGCGGGCCGGGGTCGAGGGACACCGGCAGTTCAACCCCGGCTGGCACCTCGCGCTCGACCTTCGGAACATGCTCCTGGTGAGCGAGTGCGTGGCCCGGGCGGCGCTGGAGCGGACCGAGAGCCGGGGCGGGCACACGCGGGAGGACTATCCGTCGATGGAGCGGACGTGGCGCCCGGTGAATCTGCTGTGCCACCCGGCGGAGGACGGCGGAATCGGTCTTGAGCGGACGCGCACCGAGGCGATCCGTGCGGACCTGCTCGCGCTGTTCGAGAAGGAGGAGCTGGTCAAGTACCTCGCCGAGGAGGAGCTGTACGAGTGAGTACCTATGACGCGCACTTCAGGGTGTGGCGGGGCGACACCGACGGCGGAGACCTCACGGACTTCACGGTCGAGGTGAACGACGGCGAGGTGGTCCTCGACATCATCCACCGGTTGCAGGCCACCCAGGCTCCGGATCTTGCCGTGCGCTGGAACTGCAAGGCGGGCAAGTGTGGTTCGTGCTCGGCCGAGATCAACGGCCGGCCGCGCCTGATGTGCATGACCCGGATGTCGACCTTCGACCGCTCCGAGACCCTCACGATCACCCCGCTGCGGGCGTTCCCGGTCGTACGCGACCTGGTGACGGACGTGTCCTTCAACTATGCGAAGGCGCGGGAGATCCCGGCCTTCGTGCCGCCGGAGGGGCTTGCCCCGGGCGAGTACCGGATGCGGCAGATGGATGTGGAGCGCTCGCAGGAGTTCCGCAAGTGCATCGAGTGTTTCCTGTGCCAGGACACCTGTCATGTGGTGCGGGACCACGAGGAGAACAAGACGGCGTTCGCCGGACCGCGCTTCCTGATGCGGGTGGCCGAGCTGGACATGCACCCGCTGGACGCCGCCGAGGAGACGGGTCTCGACCGGAAGCGGACGGCCCAGGAGGACCACGGGCTCGGGTACTGCAACATCACCAAGTGCTGCACGGAGGTGTGCCCCGAGGACATCAAGATCACCGACAACGCGCTGATCCCGCTGAAGGAGCGGGCCGTGGACCGTAAGTACGACCCGCTGGTGTGGCTGGGGAACAAGATCCGTCGGCGGGAGGCGTAGGCGTTCCGCTGTGGGGTGGGGGACCCGGGCGGCGGGTGTCGCCGTGGGTCAGTGCCAGCCCTCGCGGTAGGCCGTCCAGTCCTCCTCCTTCGCGGCGAAGTCGACGTAGAGCGCGACGCCGAAACGTTCGCGGTCGCGGTCCGTGCGCCCCAGGCCCAGCCGGGTGCCGCGGATCGCGGCCGCGACGGTCTCCGCCGAGTCGTGGTGGCCGAGATCGTCCTCGTGGAAGAAGGGCAGCCCCATGAGCAGGTCGGTGTCCTCGGGGGTGACCTCCAGGGCGAGGCTGGTCTGCTGGGCGACGTAACCGCCGTACAGGCTCTCCAGCGGCATCCAGGTGTCGTACGACATGACGGCGATCTGGTCGACCCGGCGGGCGACCTGTCCGAAGAACTCCTGCGACCACCACTTCTCGCTGCCGCTGACGGCGCCGTTCACCGAGTGCAGGGCCGGCAGCGGGTCGATCTGGTGGGCGGCGACGGAGAGCGGGACCTTGCGGGCCTTGGTCAGCTCGCCCAGGTCGTCGAGGAGGGACAGGTAGTTCGCGTCGTCCGAGAGCAGGGGCTCCAGGTCGAAGTGGACCCCGTCGAAGCCGGCGTCGAGGATCTGGCGGGCCGAACCCACCACGGCCGCGCGCGAGGCCGCGTCCTCCAGGCGCAGCCCTTCGGGGCCTTCGGTCGCCAGGATGTCGCCCAGCCAGGCGTGCACCCGTATGCCGGGCATGGTGCGGTGGACGCTCTCGATCAGCCAGGCCGCGCGCGGGTACCGGGCGGCGGGGAGCGTTCCGTCGTGCTCCAGCGGACCGGCGTGGACGTAGAGGTCGCGTATCCCCGTCCCCTTGATACGGGCGGCGAACGCGGCGAGGTCGGCGTCCTTCTTCCGTCCGTCCACCCAGGCGTGGCCCAGCCAGATGGCGTCCTTGCCGCGGGACTGTGTCCCTTCACGGAGGTCGCCCGCGTAGTTGACCCGCAGGGCGACCGCGCTGCCGGCGAGCGGCAGCACCAGGAGCAGGGCAAGGCCGAGGACGACCCAACGCCCCCGCCGCCACCAGCCGCGTACGCGTCCGTTCATCCGTGCCCCCAAGATCGTCGACTCAGTGATCACCACCCTAGAGGCGGCTACTGACAGTGACGCTCAGGGCCGAGAAACGGTTTCCGCCCGGTCGCGGCTGAATAGATCGGGACATAACCTCCCCATGTGACGCGAATAGCCACCCGAATCCTCCTCGCGGTGCTGGTGGCGGCGTGGTGGCTGATCGTGCCCGCCGTGCACAGCGCCCACGCCGACGACCCGGTCACGCTGTCCCGCGAGGGACAGATCACCGACAAGGTCGGGGCGCTGGGCGACCGTCGCAGCGCGGTCACGCAGGCACTCGACCGGCTCTACGACGACCGGCGGATCCAGCTCTTCGTCGTCTACGTACGGGACTTCTCCGGGCGATCGGGCCAGAGCTGGGCCGACGCGACGGCCGATCGCAACGGTCTCGGCACCAACGACCTCCTGCTCGCGGTGGCCACGCACGACCGGCAGTACGGCTACTCGGCCGACCCCGCGTCCCGCTTCACCCAGGCACAGCTCGACGACGTGGCGCAGACCGCGATCGAGCCCGCGCTGCGGCAGAGCGACTGGGCCGGGGCCGCGATCGGCGCGGCGAACGGTTACGGCGCCGTGCTCGCCGGACAGCCCGTACCCGCGCCCACCATCACACCCGGCGAGGCCGATCCCGGCGGTGGTGCGGACGAGGGCGCGTCGGGGACGGACCTGGTGCTGCCGATCGTCCTCGTCGGCGGGGCGGGTGCCGTCGCGGCGTACGCATGGACCAAGCGTCGCCGGCGGACCGCGGCGGGGAGCGGCGCACCGCCGCAGACCGGGCAGGGCTGGGGCACGCCGAAGGTACCCGCGCAGGTGCCGCTGGACGAACTGGACGGACAGGCCCGGCAGACGCTGGTCGCCACCGACGACGCCGTCCGCACGAGCCAGGAGGAACTCGGGTTCGCGAGCGCCCAGTTCGGTGACGAGGCGGTGCGGCCGTTCACCGAGGCCGTGGCGTTCGCGAAGGAGGAGCTGACGGCCGCGTTCCGGCTGCGGCAGAAGCTCGACGACGCCTTCCCGGAGGACGACGCCACCCGGCGTTCGATGCTCGACGAGATCATCAGACGCTGCGGCGAGGCCGACATCCGCCTCGACGCGGAGTCCGAGGACTTCGACCGGCTGCGGGCCCTTGAGCGCAACGCCCCCGAGGCGCTGGCCACCGTGGAGGCCGCATTCCGCGAGCAGACCGGGCGGGTGGGCACAACGGAGGCGGCGCTGGCCGCGATGCGGGAGCGGTACGCCGATTCGGCGGTCTCGCCCGTCGCGAGCGCCGTCGAGCAGGCCAAGGACCGGCTGGTGTTCGCCACGACCAACCTGGACCACGCCCGACAGAAGATGGAGGCCGGCGACAACGGCGCCGCCGCGGTGCGCATCCGGGCCGCCGAGGGAGCCGTCGACCAGGCGGCGCGGCTCATCGAGGCCGTGGACCGGCGGGCCCAGGAACTCGCGGAGGCCGTGGGCAAGCTGCCGACCGCGCTGGCCGAGACGGAGGCCGACCTCGCCGATGCCCATGGTCTGCTTCAGGGCACGACGGAGGGGGTCCCCACCGCCGATCTCCAGGGCCGCATCGCCCGTGCGGAGTCCGTCGTCGCCGATGTGCGGCGGTTGGTGGAGGCGGGCCGCTACGACCCGCTCGACGCGCTGCGCCGCGTCGAGGAGGCCGATGCCGTCCTCGACGAGGCGCTGGAGGGCGCGCGGGAGCGCGAGTCGGGAACGCGGCGCGCCCGCGCGCTCCTCGATCAGGCGATGCTGACCGCCCGTTCCGCGATCGGGGCGGCGGCCGACTACGTCACGACGCATCGCGGGGCGGTCGGCAGCGAGGCCCGTACGCGACTGGCCGAGGCCCAGCGGCGGCTGGAGAAGGCCAGGGAGCTCGCGGCCGCCGACGACCCGCAGGCCGCGCTCGCCGAGGCCCAGCAGGCGGACGCGCTGGCACGCCGGGCTCAGGACCTCGCCGAGCAGGACGTCCGCACGTATGGGAACCCGAACGGTCTGGGCGGTGTAACAGGGGTGGGAGGTGGCGGCGGCGGGCTCGGCGGTGCGGTGCTCGGCGGCATCATCCTCGGCGGATTGTTCGGCGGAGGTTCCGGCAGAGGCGGAGGCGGTTTCGGTGGTGGCGGCTTCGGGGGTGGAGGTTTCGGCGGCGTGCCCGGCAGCTTCGGCGGCGGGGGCACACGCGGCCGGCTGGGCGGCGGCGGCCGTTTCTGACCCTGTCACGCTCATCGCGTTCAAGGAGATCAAGCATGTCGAAGCAGACGATCCTCGGCCGTGTCGCCCAGCTGGCGAAGGCCAACATCAACGCCCTTCTGGACCAGGCCGAGGACCCGCAGAAGATGCTGGACCAGCTGATCCGCGACTACACGAGCAACATCGCGGAGGCGGAGGAGGCGGTGGCGGCGACGATCGGGAATCTGCGGCTGATGGAGCAGGACCACCAGGAGGACGTCGGCGCGGCGAAGGAGTGGGGCGAGAAGGCCCTGGCCGCGAGCAGGAAGGGGGACGAGCTGCGGGCCGGCGGACAGCCGGCGGAGGCGGACAGGTTCGACAACCTGGCGAAGGTCGCGTTGGGACGCCAGCTGCAGTCCGAGAAGGAGGCGAGGACGGCGGAGCCGACGATCGCCTCGCAGACCGAGGTGGTGGACACGCTCAAGTCCGGCCTGGGCCAGATGAAGACCAAGCTGAACGAGCTCCAGGCGAAGCGGGACGAGCTGGTGGCGCGGGCCAAGTCCGCGCAGGCGCAGAACCGGATGATGGACGCGGTGAAGAGCATCGACGTCCTGGACCCGACGAGCGAGCTGAGCCGGTTCGAGGACAAGGTGCGGCGCGAGGAGGCGAAGGCGATGGGGAAGCAGGAGCTGGCCGCCTCCTCGCTGGACGCCCAGTTCGAGCAGCTGGACGCCCTCGGCGACAGCGCGGAGATCGAGGCCCGGCTCGCCGCGCTCAAGGGGTAGCGCCCGCCCTGCGGGCCCGGTGCGGGGTGGTGCTCGGCCGGGCCCTCGGGGCGGTCCGACGCTGGTCAGAACATGCTCAGCAGCTGCTCCACGGTCGGCTCCGCGGCGTCGCCGCCGTCCGGCAGGGGCAGTTCGAACCAGACCGTCTTGCCGCGCGGGGTGCGGCGCGAGCCCCAGGCCGCGCTGAGGAGTCCGACCAGCTGCAGTCCGCGCCCGCCCTCGTCGGTGTCCTTGGCCCGGCGACGCCTCGGCTGGACCAGGCCGGCGTCCCAGACCTCGCAGACCAGGGTGCGGTCGCGCAGCAGCCGCAGCCGGATCTCGCCCTCGCCGTAGCGCAGGGCGTTGGTGACCAGCTCGCTGACGAGCAGTTCGACGGTGTCCACCAGCGGCTCGAGGTCCCACGCGGTGAGCTGCGCCCGGGCCAGCTCGCGGGCGCGGCCGACCGAGCGGGGTTCTCTGGGCAGCCGCCAGTCCCCCACCGCGTCGCACGGCAGTCCCTGGATACGGGCCATGAGGAGGGCGATGTCGTCCTCGCCGTGCCCGGTGTCGAGGGTGGTCAGGACCCGGTCGCAGACGTCCTCGAGGGGGCGTGCCGCATCGGTGAGGGCGTTGCGGAACGCGCTCAGGCCCTCGTCGAGGGGATGGTCGCGGGACTCGACGAGCCCGTCGGTGTAGAGGGCGAGCAGCGAACCCTCGGGCAGTTCGACCTCCACCTCCTCGAAGGGTTCGCCGCCGACGCCGAGCGGCATCCCCGGGGGCACGTCGAGCAGCATGGCCTTCTCGCCGGGTTCGACGAGGACCGGCGGCAGATGGCCGGCGTTGGCGAAGGTGCAGCGGCGGGTGACCGGGTCGTAGACGGCGTAGACGCAGGTGGCGAGGTAGACCTCGGAGAGTTCGGGTCCGCGGGCCTTGTGGGCGCGGGCGCTCTGCTGGGCCCCGGCGGGGGCTCCGAGGCCGCGGGCGATCTCGTCGAGGTGGGAGAGGACCTCGGCGGGTTCGAGGTCGAGCTGGGCCAGGGTGCGGACGGCGGTGCGCAGTTCGCCCATGGCGACGGCGGCGCGCAGGCCGCGGCCCATGACGTCGCCGATGACCAGTGCGGTGCGGTGGCCAGGGAGTTCGATCACGTCGAACCAGTCGCCACCGACTTCGGTGGCCGTGGTGCCGGGGAGGTAGCGGCAGGCGATGTCCAGGCCGGCGGCCTCGGGGTCGCCGGGCGGGAGGAGGCTGCGCTGGAGGATCAGGGCCCGCTCGTGCTCGCGGCGGTAGAGGCGGGCGTTGTCGATGCAGACCGCGGCTCGGGCGGCCAACTCGACGGCGAGGGCCCGGTCCCGTTCGCCGAAGGGCTCGCTGCCCTTGGCGCGGGAGAACTGCGCGAGGCCGACGACGGTGTCGTGGGCGACCATCGGGACCACGAGGGTGGAGTGGACGAGGCTGCCGTCGACCCCCGGCACCGTTCTCACCCGTCGGGTGCGCAGCGCCCCGGCGCAGGGCGAGTTGAAGGGGTAGTGGTGGACGGAGCCGACCTCGACGGGGCCTGTGCCGCAACAGCCTTCGTCCGCCCCGGCGCCGGCGGTCGCCTCGGGGTTCCTGAGCGGGGTGTCGGCGACGGCGCTGGCGAAGGCCACGCGGCGCAGTTCGGCGCTGCCCGCCCCATAGCCCACGTCGTGGGAGCTGCCCCATCGTCCGGGCGGTGCCTCGTCCCCGGTCAGCAGCCCCTGGTAGAGGTCGACGGAGGCAAGGTCGCAGAAGCCGGGGACGGCGACGTCGAGCAGCTCGCGGGCGGTGGCCTCCAGGTCGAGGGAGTTGCCTATGCGGGCGCCGGCCTCGTTGAGCAGGGCGAGGTTGCGGCGGGCGCTCGCCGCCTCGCGGGCGGCGTTGTGGCGGCGGGTCACGTCGATGCCGAGGCCGGCGACGCCGACGGGCCGCCCGGTGCCGCCGTGTACGCGGTAGAGGTTGATCGACCAGTGGCGCCGGTCGGTGGAGCCCGGGGGCGCTCCGACGATCTGGAGCTCGGTGACGGCCTCGCCGGTCTCCAGGACCCGCTGGAGCGCGGCGGTCATCCGCTCGGCCTCGGGGCGCGAGAGGTAGTCGTGGACGGTACGGCCCCGGTGGTCGTCGGCCGAGCCGCCGAAGACGGCCGCGAAGCGCTGGTTGGCACGCTTCACGGTGAGGTCGGTACCGAAGAGAAGGAAACCGAAGGGCGATTGGCCGAAAATGGCCTGCGAAGCGGCGAGGTCGGTCTCGATGTGCCGCAGGGCCCGCACATCGACGACGATGCACAGCGCGGCCCGCTCACCGGTCGTTGTCTCGCTCGGCATGACGTACATCTCGGCGATTCCGTCACGGCGGTTCTGCCCCGGTATGCGGAACGGGACGAGGCCCGTCCACTCCTTGCCGTCGAGGATCTCCGCGACCCGGCGCCGACCACGCTCCCGCAGGTCGGGCGGCATGAACGCCTCGACCGGGTCCCTGCCCATCGCCTCTTCGGCGGGCACGCCGAAGAGGTCGACGGCCCGGCGGCTCCACTGGTCGACGAGCCCGTCGGGCCCTATCGAGAAGGAGGCGACCCGGATGTAGTCATAGATCGAGCCGGGCGGGCTGCTCTGCCACACGACGCCGCTCGCCGTCTCAGGTATCTCGCTCACGCGACCGTCCCCTCCAGCTCACCGCACCGGACCGGCCATGCCCGCAGTATTCAGCACTACGGCCCCCGACGGCACGACGTTCACGATCACAGGGTGGTCTCGTTCATTTCCGGCCGAGCCCTGGTGATCGTTGTCCCTCCCCGTCTTCTAACCCGGCAGGGCCAGCTCGAACCACACTGTCTTGCCCGTCCTGCCCTTGCGGGTGCCCCAGCGCCGAGCAGAACAAGCCACGAGCTGCAGCCCGCGGCCGCCCTCGTCATCGGGGCCGGCGGGGCGTTCGGTGGGCGCGTCCGGAAGGGGATCGGAGACTTCCACGAGAAGGGCGGGATGACGAGCGGGGTCGCCGCCGTCCGGTTGGACGTGTACGAGGCGGACGCCGATGGGGCCGGAGGCGTAGCGCAGGGAATTGGTCACCAGCTCGCTCACCAGCAGGACGGTGACGTCACCCACGGCGGGGTCGATCTTCCAGGCCCGGAGCGTGTCGCGCACGGCGTGGCGCGCGGTGCGCACGGCGTTGGCCTCCGCTGGGAAGTACCACTCGGCGCAGTCGCCTTCGGTGTCGATCACGCCTGATCACTTCCCCAGCCCATCACCAGAAGGAAGGCCCACGCCCTATTTCGGGGGGTTAATCAGGACATACCCGATATTCAGGGCGAGATATCGCGGGGAGTGGACCGGCAGGCGCATGGTGGCACGAACGGCGTAGAGCCTCAGCCGCACACTCCGTCAGCCGGGGCGACCGGCAGTCGCCGTCC
Organism: Streptomyces sp. NBC_01353; assembly: GCF_036237275.1. GTDB lineage: Bacteria > Actinomycetota > Actinomycetes > Streptomycetales > Streptomycetaceae > Streptomyces. The sequence goes on from NZ_CP108352.1 coordinate 3,229,303, forward strand.
GGCCTCGGCGACGGCGGGCCGGTCCTGGTCGAGCCAGTCGACGGAGTCCAGCTCGTGGCGGGCCAGCCAGCGCAGCTCGTCGTGGTCCTCCAGCGGGCGCGGTTCGCCGGAGAGCAGCCGGACGGTCCACACCTGGAGGACGTAACCGGGCTTCAGCGGCCACTCGCCGGGGATGCGCTCCCCGGGCTCGGTCTCGACGCCGAGCTCCTCGCGCAATTCGCGGACCAGGGCTTCTTCGGCACTCTCCCCCGGCTCCAGCTTGCCGCCGGGAAGCTCCCATCGGCCTGCGAGCTCGGCGGGGGCGCTGCGGCGCGCGGCCAGCAGGCGCCCCCTGTCGTACACGGCTCCGGCAACCACGACCACGTGGTCGGCCACGTGGTCGGCACGGCGATCTGTCATGGTCCGGAGCGTATCCCGCGTGGGGGTACCCCCAGGCCGAAGGCTCTGGGGGAGGTCAGACCGCGGGCTGGCCGATGCGCTCGACCGAGTAGAGCTGCTTGTGTCCACGGTCGTCGAGACTGTCGGCGACCTTCTGGGCTTCGTCCTGCGTTGCGTATCGCCCGACGCGATAGCGGTTCCCGTTGTCGTCCTGCCGTATGACCAGCCAGGCCAGGACAGGGCCACTGTCGGTCATCGGGCTTCTCCCTCCGCCGGTCCGGTCGTCTCTAAGGATCTCCCTGAAATGGCAATCCGCATATGCCCGACCCTACGCCTGACCTTTACACAGCGGATACGGGTTTTCACAAAGAGGTACGGATCCGGCCGGGAATTGACGAAGGGAGGCCGAAGATCAGGCCCCGGAGGCGGCCTGGAGGACGGTCGGCACGGGCGCCAGGACGGGGGCGGCCGCCGCGGGATCCTTACGGCAGACGTCGCCCACGCACCGAAGCGCGGGCCGGGTCAGCGCACCGGCAGGTGGTAGGCGATCCGGTACCGGTCGGCCGGGACGACGACGTCGGCCGTCTCCACCGCCCGCCCCGAGGCGTAGTAGGTCCGCTCGACCACCATCACCACATGACCCGGCACGCCGCCCAGCGCCAGGAGCTCCTCCGCGAGGCCGGGGCGCGCGCCGACCTCCTCCACCACGTTGTCGACGACCACATCGATCGCCGCCATCCGCTCGACGACCCCGCAGCCGCCCAGCGGCCCCTCCTCGGGAAGCATGACGGGCGTCCGGCCGGTGACCGCGAGCGGCTCCCAGGAGGTGGAGAGCATCATCGACTCGCCCGCGTCCCGGTACACGTACCGCGTGCGCATCACCCGCTCCCCCGGCTCGATGCCGAGCCGTGCGGCCACGACGGCGCTCGCCTGCTCCTGCTCACTGCTGGATTCCCAGGTCCCCCGCGCGCCGTCGGCCGCCTGCTCCTGCCGGAAGGGGTTGGCGCCGGACGGCGGCCGGTACCCGGAGCGGGCGATCCGGCGCGGCACCGGCCGCTCCCGTACGTACGTCCCCGAGCCCGAGCGGCCTTCGACCAGCCCCTCGGCCATGAGCACCTTGCGGGCCTCCAGCGCCACGGTGTCAGAGACCCCGTACTCCTCGCGGATACGCGCCTGCGAGGGGAGTCGGGTGTGCGGCGGCAGCGAGCCGTTGGCGATCTTCTCCCGGAGATCGCTCGCCACACGCAGATAGGCGGGCTGCTCACCGAACGTCACTGGACACTCCCCTCAGGTTGACGGACAGCTACAGAGTGACAACCCTCGGTGTCCACCCGCAACCATGGGCCAAAGTTTCACCCGAAGTGATGACTTGCCTTTACGCCTGCGCTTACCGCAGGTATAGCAGTCGATCTCCACCGAAGCCTTGACCTCAATGGTCCAGACCAATACTTTCCTGTGAGCACAGCTCCCTTCCGGCACACGCACAGGAAACGAGCCTCATGCGTCGTAGAACCCTTTCCCGGCTGACGATCGCCGCCCTCTCCCTCGGTCTCGTGGCCACTCTCGCGCCCTCCGCCGGCGCCGACTCCGCGTCACGCACCGACTCCGCCTCGTACGGCGACAGCCGACCCGCCCACAAGCGCGTCGGCTACTTCACCCAATGGGGCGTCTACGGACGGAACTTCCAGGTCAAGGACCTGGAGACCAGCGGCACTGCCGCCAAGCTCAGCCACATCAACTACGCCTTCGGCAACGTGAGTTCCGGCGGCAAGTGCTTCACCGGCAACATCCCCGGCGAGGCCGACGCCTGGGCCGACTACGTCCGCCCGCTCGACGCGGCGGGCTCGGTGGACGGCGTCGCCGACACCGCCGACCAGCCGCTCGCCGGCAACTTCAACCAGCTGCGCGAGCTCAAGGCCAAGCACCCCGGCCTCAAAGTCATGATCTCGCTGGGTGGTTGGAGCTGGTCCACCCACTTCTCCGACGCGGCCCGCACCCCCGCCTCGCGCAAGGCGTTCGTCTCCTCCTGCATCGATCTCTACATCAAGGGCAACCTGCCCACGGATGGCACCCGTGGCGGCGCGGGAGCCGCCGCGGGTCTCTTCGACGGCATCGACCTCGACTGGGAGTGGCCCGGCTCGGCCGGCGACGTCGACACCGTCTTCCGCCCGGAGGACAAGCAGAACTTCACCGCGCTCGTACGGGAGTTCCGCACCCAGCTCGACGCGTACGCGAAGACGCGGAAGAGCCACGGCAAGCGCAAGCACTACGAGCTGACCGCGTTCGTCCCCACCGCCCCCGCCAAGATCGACGCGGGCTTCGAGGTCCGCACGATCATGCGCGACCTGGACTTCGTCAATCTCCAGGGCTACGACTTCCACGGCCCCTGGGAGTCCACCACCGCCCAGCAGTCCGCGCTCTTCGCGAAGAACGACTTCAGCGTCGACCAGACCGTGAACGACTGGCTGCGACGCGGTGCGCCCGCCCGCAAGCTCGTGGTGGGGATGCCGTTCTACGGCCAGGGCTGGACGGGCGTCACGGGCGGCGGCAACGGCCTCGGCCGACCGGCGACCGGCCCCGCGCCGGCCACCTGGGCGAACGGCTACGAGGACTACAAGGCGCTCAAGAAGCTCGCGGACTCGGGCTCGTACACCGTCCACCGCGACTGGAGGAACGGCCACGCCTGGCTGTTCGACGGGACGACCCTGTGGACGTACGACGACCCGCAGGTGCTGCGCACCAAGTCGGCCTACGTACGGGCCAAGGGGCTCGGCGGCGCGATGTTCTGGTCGCTGGACGGGGACACCCCCGACGGCGAGCTGATCACGGCGGTCGACGGGGTTCTCGGCCGCCGGTAGGCCGCCGGCTCCGGCCGGGACCGCACGCCCACGGACCGCGGGTCGACCCGCCACCGACGGTGTGTCGGGGAGCGACGGCAGGTCACGGGCCGCCCTCCCGGCACGCCGTCCCGGCCCGCACAACGGTGGGGCCGGGTCTCCCGAAGGAGGCCCGGCCCCACCGACGTACGCGCGATCGGCCCGCCGACGTACGCCCGCCCGGCCCAAGGGTCAGGCGGACCGGCTGTTCCCCGCGGGACCGGCGAGCCCCAGGGCCGCCCGCGCGTCCGTGCCGATGTCCTCGGGCAGGGCCTCGAAGGCCACCTCGTACGTCTCCCAGTAGGCGTCCGCGTCCGCGGACCTGGCCAGCTTGTCCCACTGCTTCGCGGCCGCGTCGAGCTCCTTGCCGAGGTCGGCGACCGGCTTCACGGCCGTACCGGACCAGCGGTGACTCCTGAGCCCCCGGCTCGCGTCCACGATCGACGTGTGGACCCGTGCCGCCCACGCCTTGTTGGCCGCGAGGTCGGCGTCGGCGTCCTCGTCCGGCTCCTCGAAGACGGCGTTCTCGACGGGGTTGAGGTTCCGCAGGTAGTGCAGCTGGTCGGGGTCCAGGGTGGTCTCGTCCGCGCGCAGGGAGCCCTTGAGCGGCTCGCCTTCGTCGACGGCGAGCGTGCACGTCACGGCGCGGTCGCCGGTGCGCCAGCTCTGCCGGCTCGGCATGTAGTAGTAGTCCCAGACGTGCTCGGGGATCGCCCAGTTGTCCATGGAGTACGCGCTGCTGATCTCCGCGCAGCGCTCCTCCGCGAGCTTGTCGATCGGGTCCTCGCCCGGCCACGTGTCGAAGCCGGTGACCAGGAAGCTGCCGGCGACTTCGCCGTCGTGCGGCTTCGCGCAGTTCACGATCTCGACGTCCGTGGTGTACGACTCCAGCTTGCCGTCGACCTCGAAGCACTCGCCCGTGCGCAGCGAGAGCGCGGACTTCGACCTCGCCGCCTCGTCCATGCCGGACTTGAAGCCGTGCCACATCTCACCGAAGCCGCCGGTGAGCAGAGCGACGGTCACCAGGACGCTGCTGATCGAGGACAGGATGATGCCCGCGAGCGCGAACCCCTTGCCCGTCTGGTTCTTCTTCCTGATCTGCGGGAGGGCGATCAGGCCGAAGATCAGGCCGAGGGGCGGGAGGCAGCAGACGATGCCGGTGACCAGGGAGGCTACGGCCATCCCGTTGGTGCCGAACGGGACCTCCGCGGCGCCGGGTCCCTGGGGCCCGTACGGGGAGTAGGGGCCAGGGCCGTACGGACCCGGAGCCGTGTACGGGGACCCGGCCAGGGGCGCCGGCGGAGTGGCCATCGGGTTCGACTGCTCAGGGGCAGGCCAGCCCTGGCGGGGCGGCTGGGAATCCTGGGGCGGCTGGGAGGGCTCCACGAGTACGGTGCTCCTGTTGGGGCGGGCGATACGACAACCCGTACGAATGTGCGACGGGCGCGCGCATCGTACGTGGTCCAGGGGCGGGGGCGGTATGGGAGTACGCGCGGCAGCCACGGCGATCGGGACACCGACGCTCCGGGCCGAGACGGTACGAGCGGTCAACCGGCTCACGTCACGGTGGGCGGGCACGCTCGGCGCCGAGGGCGGTGTCCTGTCCGCGGCGGGTGTCTGGCCGCTGCTGGCCTTCCTGGCGGACGGCGCGGACGGCGCGGCGCGCGAGGAACTGGAGGACGCCCTCGGCATCCGCGCGGACAACGCGGCGGACGCGGCACGGGGACTGCTCGGCGCCCTGAGTGCGATGCGCGGGTCGGCTGCGGCCGTCGGGCTCTGGACACGTCCCGAACTGGAGCTGCGCGAGCGGTGGGTGAGGGGCCTTCCGGAGGCCACGCTCGGCCGCTTCACCGGTGACGACAGCGCGGACCGTGCGGCGCTGGACGCCTGGGCGAAGGAGCGTACGGGCGGGCTGATCCCGACCATGCCGGTCACCGTGGACAAGGGGGCCCAGCTGGTCCTCGCCGCCGCCCAGGCCGTACGGACACGATGGCTCCAGCCCTTCGACGACGGTGAACTGGCGCCCGAGTCCGGCCCCTGGGCCGGGCGGTACCTGAACGGCCTGCACCGCCGCACCTCGCTCCTCGACCGGGTCGGGGTGGCGCAGACGGCCTGCGGTCCGCTGACGGTCCTCAAGGTGCTCGGCGACACCGGGGTCGATGTCCACCTCCTCCTCGGAGAGGAGGAGACGGAGCCGGGCGCGGTCCTCAAGGCCGGGATCGAGGTCCTGTCGGGCGCGTTCAGGGCCGTGCCGGGCGACCTGCTCCCCCTCGGGGCGCGGGGACCTGGCCTGAACGTCCGCAACGTGCGCAGCTACGGCCGCGCGCCGACGCTGTCCGTCGCGACGTCCCCGTTCTCCCTCGCCGCCGACCACGACCTGCTGAAGTCCCCCGAGTTGTTCGGCCTCACGTCGGCGACGGACCGCCGGCACGGTCACTTCCCGGGCATCAGCGACGTCCCGCTCGCGATCGCCGGCGCCCGCCAGGCGGCCATGGCCCGTTTCGACGCGGAGGGCTTCGAGGCTGCGTCGGTCTCGGCGATGGTCGCGGTCGCGGGCGGGATCGCTCCGCCCCCGCCGTACGTGGTCCGGCGCATCGACGTCGACTTCGACCGCCCCTTCGGCTTCCTGACCGTGCACCGCACCTCGCGGCTGGTCCTGACGGCGGGCTGGGTCGCCGAGCCGGTGGACCACGTCTTCGAGGAGTTCGAGGAGGACGAGGAGTTCGAGGAGGACGAGGCGTGAGCGCGATCCTCCAGGGACTGGCCGTCAACCCTGCCGCGCCCGCAGACGTACTCCTGCGACTCCTCGACTCGGGGGACGGGCCGGTCCATTCGTCCTTGTGCCGCGGCCGGCGTGAGATCCCCGAGGAGGTCGTGGCGGCGGTCCTCGCACACCCGCACCCCCGCACACGCGGGGGACTGGCACGCAACCCGTACGTCTCCGGGGAGTTGCGGGGCCGGGTCGTGGACGACGAGTTCTGGCTCGTACGGTCGTGCCTGGCGAGCGGCCCGGGCGAGGACGCGTGGCCGCGGCAGCTGCCGGACCATGTGATCGACCGGATGTACACGACGTACAGCGGTCAGGAGATGGATCAGCTGATCGTCTCGCGCCAGGTGCCGAACCGTGTCCGCATCGGGTACGCCACCCACCCCTCGCCGACCCTCCGCCGGTACAGCACCGGCATGTGGCGGTGGCTCTCCGAGGAGCACAGGGCTGCCCTGCTCGCCGACCCGGACCCGGACATCCGCGCGTCCGCCGCGAGGCAGCTGGGGGAGGACGACGCGGCGGAGATGGAGCGGCAGTTGCGCGCGCTGCCCGGGACCCGTTCGCACGCCCACAGCCACATCCTCGTGAACTGCCGCCTCTCGCGGGCGGTCGTCGACGAGCTGCTGCTCGAACGCGAGGACGACGACCTGTGGTGCCTCGCGCACAACTACAGCACTCCCCCGGACGTCGTCGCCCACGTCGCCCGTGTCGGCAACCCCAAGGTCCGGCTGGAGGTCGCCAGACGTGAGGACCTCCCCCGCGACCTGTGCAACCTCCTCGCGCGCGACACCGACCCGGAGGTCCGTACCGCCGTCTCCGTGCGCCCCGAACTGACCGAGGACGAGCGCGCGGCCGTCGACTACGTCGTTCCCCCGCTCAGAGACCTCTGGCTGGTCGAGGACCCCTACCGTGCGCCGCTCTCCCACGCCCGGTCCGCCCATCCCCTGCTGCGCCGCCGCGTCGCCCACAACCCGGACCTCCCCGCCGATCTCGTCGCCCTCCTCGCGGCCGACGACGACCTTGGCGTACGGGTCCTCCTGGCGCAGTTCCACCCCGGCGCGCCGCCGGAGCTCCTGCTGCGCTGCTACCTGGAGTACACGGGGCGGTACCGCGACCGGCTGCTCGGGCTGCCGCAGTTCCCGACCGTCGGCCTCGGCCTCCGTTTCGCGTCCGCCGAGGACCCCGCCGTACGCCTGCCGGCCGCACGCGACCCGGAGCTGGACCCGGCCGTCGCCGATGCGCTCACTCGGGACGAGGATCCGCGGATCCGTTCTGCGGCGGCCCGGAACCCGGCTCTTCCGCCGGCACGGCTTCATCAACTCCTTGAAGACAAGGAACTGATGCAGGACGCGGCCGCCAACCCGGCGCTTCCGCCGGAGACGATGTACCGGCTTCTCGACGAGGCATGACGAAGGGGCGGCCGCCGCCGGCGACCGCCCCTCACTGCTCACGTCCTACTGTGCGGATGCGCTGCCGCTCAGAACTGCAGCGCCCAGGAGTCGATCTTCCCGGTGTCGTAGCGCGCGTTGTCGCTGACCCGGAGCTTCCACGTGCCGTTGGCGACCTCGGAGGAGGCGTTCACCGTGTACGTGGTGTTGATGTTGTCGGAGCTGCCGCCGGTGCCGTAGCCCTTCAGCGTGTACGCGGTGCCGTCGGGAGCGATCAGCTGGACCTGAAGGTCACCGATGTAGGTGTGAACGATGTTCACAGGCACCTGGAGGGCGGAGGGCGCGTTGCCCGTGACGCCGCTGACGGTGACCGGGGACTCGACGGTCGTGTTGTCGGCGATGGCGAAGTCCGCGGTGTTCTCGAACTTCTTGCCGGGCGGCGGGGTCGTGCCGCCGCCACCGACGAAGAGGAGACGGTTCGGCGAGCCGGTGCCGGGGCTGCCGACGACGTTCGGCGTGGCGGCGTTGGTCAGCGCCGTCGACACCTGGGCCGGGGTGGACGACGGGTTGTCCGCGAGGTAGACCGCGGCCGCGCCCGCGACGTGCGGGGTCGCCATCGACGTGCCGGAGATGGTGTTGGTGGCGGTGTCGTTCGTGTTCCAGGCCGAGGTGATCGACGAGCCCGGGGCGAATATGTCCAGCACGCTGCCGTAGTTGGAGAAGCTGGAGCGGGCGTCGGTGTTGGTCGTGGAGCCGACCGTGATCGCCTCGGCGACGCGCGCCGGCGAGTAGTTGGAGGCGTTGGAGTTGTCGTTGCCCGCGGCGACGGCGTAGGTGACGCCGGACGCGATCGAGTTGCGCACGGCCTGGTCGAGGGCGGTGTCGACCCCGCCGCCCAGGCTCATGTTGGCGACGGCGGGCTTCACGGCGTTCTGCGTGACCCAGTCGATGCCGGCGACGACCTGCGCGGTCGTGCCGGAGCCCTGGTTGTTGAGCACGCGGACGCCGACGATCTTGGCCTTCTTGGCGACACCGTAGGAGGATCCCGCGACGGTGCCCGCGACGTGCGTGCCGTGACCGTGGCCGTCCTGGGCGACGTTGTCGTTGTCGATGGCGTCGTAGCCGTTGAAGGCCCGGCCGCCGAAGTCGCTGTGGGAGATGCGTACGCCGGTGTCGATGATGTACGCCGTCACACCCTGGCCCGCGCTGTCCGGGTAGGTGTAGCTCTGGTTCAGCGGAAGGGCCCGCTGGTCGACCCGGTCCAGGCCCCAGGAGGGCGGGTTGGGCTGTGTGCCGCTGACCTTGAAGACGCGGTTCTGCACGACGGACTCGACGGCGGGGTCGGCGGCGAGCTTCTTCGCCTGCGCCTCCGTGAGTTCGACGTTGTAGCCGTTCAGCGCCGAGGTGTACGTCTTCTTGATCGCCGCGCCGTGCTTGGCCGCGATCGCCCGGCCCTTCGAGGTCTCCGCCTGGGCGGACTCGTCGAGGGTGACGATGTAGCTGCCCTCGATCGTCCCGGGGGCGCCGGCGTTGAGGATCACGCCTTCGGCGGCGGCCTCGGCCGCGGTGGCCGGGAGGGTGGAGGCGGTGCCGAGGGCCAGGGCGGCGACGGCTATGGCGCTGGCGGCGACGAGTCTGCGCCGCGAGTCACGCATCACTGACATGTGAGGGATCCTCCTCATTGGTGGTGCGTTGCTGTGGGGGTAGGCAGGGACATGTCAAAGCGACGCGAAGCGTCCACGCCGTTTCGAACGTCCGGCTGCCGAGCGAAAGATTGACGGATCCATAGGAATCCCACAAGGCCTGCGAGCGCCCCGTCACACGCGCGACACACCGCTGCCATGCTGATGACCATGACCACCTATCTCTGTCCCCGATGCCGCGTCCAGGCCCCCGCCGATGCCCTCACCTGGTGTTGTCCACAGTGCCGGGGCCCCTGGGACCTGGAGTTCGCCAGTGCGCCCGTTTCACTCAAGTCCCTGGCGTCACGCGTGAATTCATTGTGGCGTTACGAAGAGGCGCTGCCGTTGGCGACCGAGATCCCGCATGTGACCCTCGGCGAGGGCCGCACGCCCCTGGTCCCGCTCACCGACGCGGTTTCGGCCAAACTCGACTTCCTCATGCCGACGTTGTCCTTCAAGGACCGGGGCGCGGTCATGCTCGCCGAGCTCGCCCGGCGCCTCGCGCAGGGTGGCGGCCTGCGCCGCGTCCTCGCCGACAGCAGCGGCAACGCCGGCACGGCGATCGCCGCGTACTGCGCGCGGGCGGGCCTCGACTGTGTGGTCTACGTGCCGGACGGCACGTCCCCCAAGAAGCTCGAGCAGATCCGGGCGCACGGCGCGCGGCTGACCGTCGTCCCCGGCGACCGCGAGGCGACGGCGCGGGCGGCGCGCGAGGCCGCCGACGAGCCGGGCACGTTCTACGCCTCGCACGTCTACAACCCGCACTTCCTGCACGGCACCAAGACGTACGTGTACGAGCTCTGGGAGGAGCTCGGCGGCGTGCTCCCGGACACGCTCGTGGTCCCGGTCGGCAACGGCACCCTGCTCCTGGGCGCGGCGCTGGCCGTCGAGGAGCTGTACGGTCACGGGCTCGTCGACACCCGCCCGACCCTGGTCGCCGTACAGGCCGAGGCGGTGTCCCCGCTGGCCGCGGCGTTCCACGCGGGGGCGGACGAGCTGACGGAGCCGGCGCCCGTGCGCCCCACCCTTGCCGAGGGCATCGCGATCCCGAACCCGCCCCGGGCCCGCCAGATCCTGCGGGCGGTCCGCGAGACGGGCGGGACGTTCCTCACCGTGTCGGAAGATCAGATCCACGCGGCCCAGCTGGACCTGGCGCGCCGGGGCCTCTTCGTGGAGTCGACGGGTGTGGCCTGCTGGGCGGCCGTACGCGCGACGGCCCCGCGCCCGGGCCTGACCGTCGTACCGCTGTGCGGGGCGGGCGCGAAGACGGGGCTCAGTCCGTCCGGTACGCATCGTGCGTGAGGAAGAAACCGGCCCGCTCGTCACCCATGGCGCGACGGTGAGAAAATAGAGGAACCGGACAGAGCAGATCACCAGGATCCGAACCGCGGAGGTGGATCATGGGAGAGGCGCGGGCGGTCATGGACCGGCTGACCGAGGCACTGACCACGAAGAATCCGGACCTCAAGGTCGTCGCGGACCTGTACGCGGAGGATGTGGTGGCGTACTTCCCGGACGTGGGAGAGGTGCGGGGACGCGAGGCCGTCATCGAGCAGTGGCGCACGATGACCGACTCGATACCGGAGGCCACGTACACCACGCTGAACAAGTACGAGATCGGCGACACCGCCATCGACGAGGGCACCTTCAGCGGCCGGAACACGGGCCCGATCCTGCTCCCCACCGGGGAGACGCTGCCGCCGACGGGCAAGGACGTGACGATGCGCGGCATCGACCTGGCGACGGTCAAGGACGGCCGGATCCAGAGCTACCGGCTCTACTTCGACCAGATGCAGTTCCTGGACCAGCTGGGCCTGCTCCCGGAGGCCTGAACGATCTGAGATGACACAGTGACCCGGCGACCCATGCGGCCGGCACGCGGCCCATGCACGATCGAGGCATGCATGCCGCCTACATAGAGCAGTTCGGGCCACCTGATGTGATCCGGTACGGCGAACTGCCCGCTCCGCGCCCGGGGCCGACCGACGTGCTCGTGGACGTCGCGGTCACCGCTGTCAACCATGTGGACACGTTCGTACGTTCCGGGGCCTGGCGCACACCGGTGCCGCTGCCGTTCGTGGTGGGCCGCGACCTCGTCGGCACGGTGACGGCGACCGGCCCCGAGGCGACCGGCTTCTCCGTCGGTGACCGGGTGTGGTGCAACAGCCTGGGGTACGAGGGCCGGCAGGGGGCCGCCGCCGAGCAGGCCGTGGTCGCCGCGGAACGGCTGTACCGGCTGCCGGACGGTGTCGAGCCTTCCGACGCGGTGGCCGTGGCTCACCCCGCGGCGACGGCGTACCTCGCGCTGTTCACCCATGGGCGGCTGCGCACGGGCGAGACCGTCGTGGTCGTCGGCGCGGCCGGCAACGTCGGGAGCGCGGTGGTGCTGATGGCCGCACAGGCCGGGGCGCGCGTCATCGCCGTCGCGAGCACCGAGACCGCCGAGTACGTCCGCGGCCTGGGGGCCGCGGAGGTCGTCGACTACCGGCGGGGCCACGTGGCCGAGGACATCCGCGAGGTGGCACCGCGCGGAGTCGACATGTACGTGGACACCTCGGCCCGCAACGAGCTGACGACCGCCGTCGAGCTGCTGGCCCGACGCGGCCGCATCGTCGTGCTGTCCGGCCTGACGACCCGTCCCGTACTGCCCGTGGGGTCGCTGTACGTCAAGGACTGCTCCGTCGTCGGCTTCGCCATCTCCCAGGCGTCGAGCGGCGAACTCGCCGAAGCGGCAACCAGGATCAACGGCCTCCTGGCCGACGGCCTGCTGCGCCCCCGCGCCGTCGAACCGCTCCCCCTGAGTGACGCGGCGGAAGGCCACCGGCTCGTCGAATCCGGAAAGGTGACCGGCAAGGTGGTACTCCACACCCAACAGACCTGATCCGCCCTCGGCTGATCCCCCTCGACCCGACCAAGGGAACCCGGCCAGGGAACCGGGCCGACGGAACCCGGCCAACGGAACCTGACCAACCCTGAACCGATCTCTGACAGCCCTGCGCCGGCCGCTGCGATGCTTTCGCAATGACCTCCATCATCGAGAACTCTCCCCTTTTCGAACTCCGGGCCGACATTCACGTCGCGGCCTCACCGTCCGAGATCTACACCGTGGTGAGCGACCTCCCCCGCAGCGGCGAGTGGAGTACGGAATGCCAGGGCGGGGAATGGGTGTCCGGCGAGCCTTCGGCCGTTGGTTCGGTATTCCGCGGCGAGAATCTGCGCAGCGAGGAAGTCGTCGCCTGGGCTCCGCTGGTCCGAGGGGTCTGGCACACCGAATGCAGGATCACCGCCGCCGAACCGGGCCGGACGTTCCGCTGGATGATGCTCTCGCACGCGGGTGACGACCAGGAGAGCATCTGGGGCTTCGACATCGAGCCCGCGGAGGGCGGCGCCGTACTGGTGCACCACTTCCGTATGACCACGGCGACAGCGGGAATTCACAAGATCGCCGAGGACCTCGACGAGACGGAACGCGTGAAGTTCGTCGACGAATGGACTTCCAAGATCGCGCAGGACCTGGACTCCACGCTGAGTCGCATCAAGAACATCATCGAAACGGCCTGAATACCGTCCGAAGCCGATACGAAGTCCCGACGTCGTGATTTCTGACCCGGGTTGACGGACACCACGCAGACGAGGGATGTGTGTATGTTTCTGCAACGCATCGGAAACAAGGGCATTGGCCTGGGAACACTCTTCGAGAGGGCAGCCGCGAAGCACCCCGCGAGCCCGGTGATTCTCGATCACGATCTGGATATCGCACCGCAACTGGGCCGTCGCCTCACCCTGACGGAAGTGGCCGATCTGGTCGACGACTTCGCGTCCCGGCTCTGGGCCGCCGGTGTCCGCACCAGTGACCGCGTGGTCATCCACAAGACCAACGGCTTCGACATCACCCTGCTCGCCTGCGCAATCGCTCGGATCGGGGCCGTACCCGTCCTGCTGTCACCGAAGCTGGACGGCGCGACGGTCGCCGAACTGCTGCGCCGGGTGGATCAGCCCTACCTCGTCACCGACCAGGACAAGCTCGACAACCACCTGCCTGCCGAGGTGTTCGAACTCTCCCGGAAGCTGCTGCTCACCACCGGCAGCCACGAGGGAGCCGTCGAGCTCGCCTCCCTGGCGGGCGCCGTCCGCGTCGCGTCGGCACGGGTCTCCCCGGACCACCCCACGCTGATCACGCACACCTCCGGCACCACGGGTGTCCCGAAGCTGGCCGTGCACACCGGACGGACCTTCCAGTCCCGCTACCGCCCGCAGGGGACGGTGGCCAGGCTGGTGGGACGGGACGAGCCGGTGGCGATCCATGTGTCCTTCGTGCACTCCCGGATGTTCACGGCGATGCCCATCTCCATCCTTCAGGGGCACCCGCTGCTCATCCTCGCCGAGGACGACCCGGAGAGCGTCGCCGAGCTGTTCACCCAGGTACCGCCCGGTCTGATCGAGGCACACCCGAACTCGTTCATGCGGTGGGAGGAGCTGGTGGACGACCCGCGTGCGCCACTGGCTCGGGTGAAGTACTTCAGCAGCACCTTCGACGCCATCCACCCGCGTACGGTGCACAGCCTGCTCGGCGCGTCCCGCCGCAAGGGCGCCCTGTTCATCCAGATGTACGGGCAGAGCGAAGTGGGACCGATCGCCGGCCGTACGTACAGCCACAAGCGCGGGGCCGAGGCCGAGGGCCGGTGCGTCGGATCGCCGTTCCCGGGCATGACCGGGGTGCGGGTCGTCAGCCGCGACGGCAACCCGCCCAGCAAGTCCTCGCCCGGCTTCATCGAGGTCCGCAGCGACGGACGGATCGTCACCTACCTCGGCGAGCACGAGCGCTGGAAGAAGCAGGTCAACGACGGCTGGTGGCGGATGGGCGACGTCGGCTACCGCACCAAGTGGGGCTGTCTGCACCTGCTGGACCGCGAGGTGGACGAGATTCCCGGCATCGACAGCACGCTGGAGGTCGAGGACAAGCTCTTCGGCCGCTTGCGGGAGCTCACCGAGGTCATCATCGTGCCGGGCCCCGACGGGCTGCCTGTACCCGTGGTGTCCACCCGGGACGACAAGCCCATCGACACCATCGCCTGGCGGTCCGCCGTCGCCGACCTGCCGCCGATGGCCGAGCCCGTCCTGTGGCGCATCGAAGACCTGCCGCAGACCGCCACGACGAAGATCAAGCGACTGGAACTGATCAAGCAGTTGCGGGCCCAGGAACCGTCGGCGTGATCGACAGTCACGTCGAGATCGCGATCGTCGGCGTCGGGCCGCGCGGACTGTCCGTACTCGAACGCCTCTGTGCGAACGAGCGGGCACGGCGCACGCACCGCACCGTCACCATCCATGTGGTGGACCGGTCGGACCCCGGCGCCGGCGCGGTCTGGCGCACCGAGCAGTCCCGGCACCTGCTGATGAACACGGTGGCCTCGCAGATCACCGTGTACACCGACACCAGCTCGGAGATCGCGGGGCCGATCGAGCAGGGACCGACCCTCTACGAATGGGCCACCGGCCTGCGCGCGCTCGGCGGACCGGAGAGCCACGTGTGGGAGGTCGACGCGCAGGAGGTCCTCGACGAGGCCGGCAGGCTGGGTCCGGACACCTACCCGTCCCGTGCGTTCTACGGGTGCTACCTCAACGACTGCTTCCAGCGGGTCGCGGCCGCCGCTCCGGAGCACATGACCGTCAGGGTGCACCGCTCACGAGCGGTCGCCATGGCCGATACGCACGGCGTGCCCGGCGGCCCGCAAGGACTCCGTCTCGAGGACGGCACCCGGCTGAACCAATTGGACGCCGTCGTCCTCGCGCAGGGACACGTGCCGACCCGCCCGACCGCCAGGGAGGAGCGGGCGGCCAGCCTCGCGCGCATCCACCACCTCCGGTACATCAGTCCGGGCAATCCGGCAGACCTCGACCTGAGCGACATCGAGGCCGGCCGACCGGTGCTGCTGCGCGGCCTGGGCCTCTGCTTCTTCGACTACATGGCGCTGTTCAGCGTCGGGCGGGGAGGCCGGTTCGTCCGCGAGAGCGGCAGGCTGGTCTACCACCCGTCGGGGGACGAGCCCCTGATGTACGCGTTCTCCCGCCGCGGAGTGCCCTACCAGGCACGCGGTGAGAACGAGAAGGGCGCGTCCGGCAGGTACTTCCCGAGGCTGCTCACCCCCGAGGTGATCGGGCGGATGCGTGCGCGGTCGCGGGGCGGTGACCGCGTGAACTTCGGCCGGGACCTGTGGCCGCTCATCCGGCGCGAGGTGGAGAGCGTCTACTACGGCACTCTGCTGGACGCTACGGGGCGCGGCCCGGAGCGGGAGGCGCTGGTCGAGGCGTACCTGGGCCTTGCCGACGGCGAGGATCCGGGCCCTCTGCTGGACTCGGCCGGTGTCCCACCCGCCGACCGGTGGGACTGGGAGCGGATCTCCAAGCCGTGCGGCGACCGGGAGTTCACCGACCGCGGTGACTTCCGCGACTGGCTGCTGACCTACCTGGAACGCGATGTCGCCGAGGCCCGCAGAGGCAATGTGAGCGGCCCGCTCAAGGCGGCCCTCGACGTCCTGCGGGACCTGCGCAACGAGATCCGGCTCGCGGTCGACCACAGTGGGCTCGAAGGCAACTCCCACCGGGACGACCTGCAGGGCTGGTACACGCCCCTCAACGCCTTCCTGTCCATCGGGCCGCCCGCCTCCCGGGTCGAGGAGCTGATCGCGCTGATCGAGGCGGGTCTCCTGGAGATCACCGGCCCCGGTACGCACGTCAGGCTCAACACGGCCACGCCGGAGTTCGTCGCCTCCTCGGCCCTGGTGCCGGGCCCGTCGGTACGGGCGAGCGTCCTCATCGAGGCGCGGCTGCCGGAACCGGACCTGCGCCGCACCGAGGACCCGCTTCTGCGGCATCTGCTCGACACCGACCAGGCCATGCCGTACCGCATCCCCGGTTCGCACGGCACCACCTTCGAGACGGGCGGGCTCGCGGTCACGGAGCGGCCATACCGGCTGCTCGACGGGCGTGGTCAGGCCCATCCGCGCCGGTACGCCTACGGAGTCCCCACCGAGTCCGTGCACTGGGTGACCGCGGCGGGCATCCGCCCCGGGGTCGACTCGGTGACCGTGGCCGACTCCGACGCGATCGCCCGCGCCGTGCTCGCGCTGCCGCCGGTGGCCCATGTGCCGGCCGCGGTCCGGCCGGAGATGTCCGAGTTCGAAGTCGACGGCGTGATCGTTTGACGGAACGAACGGAGAAAGCGCTACATGATCACCGGTAACCGCACCAAGAGCCGCTACGAGAAGAAGTACGCGCGCCTGCAGGAAATGCGGCGCATGGATGTCCAGGAGGAGTACAGCCGCATCTGGTGGATGTCCGTCGATTACGAATTCCCCTGGGACTTCAGCGTCGCGGGCTCGCTGGCCTTCTACAACAGTGTCGCCCCGGCGCATATGGCTGCCCTGCTGGTGGAGACGGGTGAGCTGACGGAGAACACGCACCGCAGGCTGGAGCATTTCGGTCTGATCAGTCTGGAGATCGCGCGGCGTGGCTTCAAGGACCCGCGGGGCAGGGCGGCAGTCCGGCAGCTGAACCGCATCCACAAGAATGCGGTCAAGAGCATCAGCGACGAGAACCGCCAGTGGTCGATCAGCAACGACGACTACCTGTTCGTGCTGGGTACGAGCATGGTCATACCGGCCCGCTGGGTGGACCGTTACGCCTGGCGCCCGCTGAGCCGGCACGAGCGGACGGCCCTCTTCCTGCACATCAGGAAGCAGGGCGAGCTCATGGGAATCAAGGAGATCCCTGATTCCTACGAGGAGTTGGCCAAGTTCCACGACGACTACGTGGAGAAGCATTTTCAGTACTCGCCCGATGCGGCGAAGCTCTGGCAGGTCCTGCAAGGCATGATCATCGATCCGATGGTCGGCTGGCTGCCGGAGAAGGCACGGCCGCTCGGTCGCCGGGTTGCCAAGGTCGCCGTGCCCGCGCTCCTGACTCCGCACATGCGAAAGGCCTTCGGTGTCCGCGAGCCCTCACGCCTGCTCAGCCTGACCGTCGACACCGCCATCAAGGCGCGCTCCGCCTATGTGCGCCGGCAGCCACCGCGCACCGGGCCCTCCGTTCCCGACCCCCTTCCGACCCCGAACTTCCCCACGGGTGAATTCGATATCGAGAAGCTCGGCCCCGCGCACACCACGGGCGTGAAAGACACTGACTGAAGCCGCACGGCACAGAGAAGCCCGTGGCCACTTCCCCACAGGGGTGAAGGGCCACGGGCTTCTTTCTCCCGGGCGCCCGGCTCAGTTCCCAGCCGGGGCCGCGTGCCGCAGCACCGCGTCCAGCAGGTGAGCTTGCCGGACGCTGTCCTGGTACGGAGCTGAGCCCGCCCGTACGGCATCGACGAACGCGGCCACCGTGTTGGCGACCTGGTCGGCGGGGCGCAGCGGGATCTCCCTGACACCGGAGCGTTCCTCGAGTACGGCCACCGGAAGCCTGTCGGCCGGCGAGGTGAAGGCCCGGTCGAGCGTGATCCGCCCCGTACTGCCGCACAGCTCATAGGAGTCGCGATAGGCGTGGTCGAGCCCGAAGGCGAGCTGCGCACCGACCCCGCCCGGGGTGCGCAGCAGCACAGCACCGCCGGTGTCCACGGTGAACCCCGGCCCGGAGGTGAGCGAGGCGCCGAGGACCGTCAAGTCGGGCCCGAGCAGGTGCAGCGCCGCGCGGAGGGGGTACACGCCGGTGTCCCACACCGCGCCGCCACCGAGCTCGGGGCGGTAGCGGATGTCGTCCGGGGAACGCCGGGGAACCGCGAACTCGGCCCGGAAGGAGCGCAGTTCGCCAATTGCGCCATCGGCGACGAGTCGACTCACCTCGGCGTGCTGGCCATGGTGGACGAACATGACGTTCTCCATCAGCGCCAGTCCGCGGCGCTTCGCCAGCTCGCCGAGTGCGGCCGTCCTGGCCGGCTCCATGGTCACCGGCTTCTCCGCCAGTACGTGCTTGCCCTGTAGGAGCGCCGCCTCGATCCACTCGGCATGCAGGGCGAGCGGCACCGGCACGTACACCGCGTCCACCGCATCGTCCGCCAGCAGCTCGGCGTAGCCGTGAACGGGCCGGGCTCCGTACTCCGAGGCGAGCGACCGTGCCCTGTCCGGGTCCCGGCTCGCCACGGCGGCCACCTCGATGTCGGGGCAGGCGGCGAACGCGGGGAGCATCCGCCGCCTGGCGATGTCGGCACAGCCGAGCACACCGACCCTGACCGTTTCCCTCACGCCTCCGCCTTCCGCCAGTCGGGCAGCAGACCGGCGGCCAGGGTCTCGGCCAGGCTGCGCGCCTCGGTGTCCTTCTGCGACATCAGGGGTGGCTCGGAGTACGCCCAGGGCAGTCCGAGTTCGGGATCCAGTGGATTGATGTCGATCTGCGTACCGGGCGCGTACACGGTCGACATGGCGTAGCAGATACGCGTGTCGTCGGCCAGCGCGAGGAATCCATGACCCACACCGTCCGGGATGTAGAGGGCGCGCCCGGACTCCGCGTCGAGGGTGCAGACGTGGTACCGCCCGAACGCGGGTGATCCCACCCGCAGGTCGACGATGATGTCCCGCAGTGCCCCTCGTACGCAGGTCACGTACTTGGCCTGTCCCGGAGGCTGGGCGACCATGTGGATACCGCGCAGCGTGCCCCGGCAGGACACGGAGTAGCTGATCTGCCGGGTCACGAAGGGCTCTCCCAGTACACGCTCCAACGTGTCGGCGCGCAGGCTTTCGTGAAAGCTGCCGCGCTCGTCGGCCAAGAGCCGAGGGGTGACTGCAAAGGCCCCAGGGATCGCCGTCTCGGCGATACGCACCGCGTTGTCTCCTCTCTTGCCGGTGTTCCGACCGGTGTTCCGGCAGGTGGACCGGAGCACCGGTCAGCCCCGGGCTGCGACCAGCTTCTCCATCTCGACCACGATCTCGCCGGCCAACGGGAGTTGGGCGATCTCCTGCGACACCCTTTCGGCCCGCTCGCGGTAGCCGGGGTCGCTGAGCAGCTTCTGGCACGCCTCGGTGATCTCCTGCGGCCCGCCGGACTCGATGAAGATCGCGGCACCGAATTCGGCCACCTTCCGCACCGCCTCCGTGGGGAACTCCGGGTTCGCGATCAGCTGAGGTACGCCCGCGTTCAGCGACGTCATATCGGTGCCGCCGCCACCGTGGTGCACGATCACGTCGCAGGTGGGGGCCAGGATGTCCAGCGGTACCCAGCCGATCCGTACGCCCGGCAGCGCGTCCCGCAGCTCCGCGGCGACGTTCTCCGGGGCCCCGACGATGACCTCCACGCCCAGGCTGCCGATGTTCTCGGCCAGGCCCTTCAAGGCGTCACCGCTGAACAGCCGGGTCCCCGCGGTGATGTAGACCCGGGGCCGGTCGCCCTTGGTGTACATCCAGCGCTCCAGCGGCTTCTGCGGATTGCCCGGCACCCATCGCATCGGCCGGGCCGGCAGCGGGTTCTCGGGCCGGAGGCTGGGCGGACACACGTCCAGCCACAGGTCGGGCTCCGGGACCCGGTCCAGGCCCAGTTCGTGGAGCACGGGCGCCAGCACCTCATCGGCTCCCGGGTCGTACATGCGGGTGTCGATCCGGTCCCACTCCAGGCGTACCGAGGGGATGTCGAGGTGATGGGCCAGGAGGGGGGCGGTGTAGAACATTCCCCCGCCGACCACGATGTCGGGACGCCAGTGCTCCGCCAGCTCCAGCAGCCGTTCCAGGCTGTTGACGCCGATCTCGGCGTAGGCCCGGCCCACCGTCTTGGCCCACTCCATCGGATCGTCCGGCATCGCACCCATGAAGGCGCTGACCTCTTCCACCGTCAGCGGAGTGATCTCGACCGGTGGCAGACCGACACTCGCGATATTGGGCAGAACCCAGTTGATCCCGCCCATGAGGACCTGGTGACCCGCATTGCGGGCGGCCGTGGCGAGCGGCGCGTGCGAGAAAATGGGATACGGGCTGTTGCCCGGAATGAACAGGACCTTCATCGTCTCTCCTAGGGGTACGGGCAGTGGGCCGGTATCGGTCAGTCCGTCTGCGTCAGCGCCTCGGCGGCCCGGAAGCCGGAGAGAAGCGCGGCCTCCGTGGTGGGCGAGTTGAAGTAGTCGCCCGCGAGCACGACCGGGGCGCCCTGCTGCTCCATGACCTGGACGGCCTGGCGATAGCGTCCCGGCGCCGGGATGGGGAACCCGTACGGGCGCTCGGCGATCTGGAACGGCTCGGCCCTGCCCGAGAAGTCCGACCAGAGGGTCTTGAGCCACGGGGCGACCGCGGCGAACTGCTCCGCCTGCGGCAGACCCAGCAGGCGCTTGGTGTTCGCCCGGCCCGGATAGGCGAAGACGAGGAGCTTGTCGACCAGCCGGCCCTGCTCGTCCCGCACCTTGCGGGGGTAGGTGATCATGTTGCGCAGCGGCTGGTCGCCGGGCCCTCCGGCCACGATGTGCGCCTCGGACGGCAGCGTCCCGACATCCACCAAGTAGGAGACGGACAGGGCGGGTTCGTACCGCTGGGACTCCATGAAGCGCCGCGCATCGTCACCCACGACCTCCGGCGGGAGCGCGGCGGTGAGCTTCGCGGCGATCGGCGCAGGGGTGGCGAGCACCAACTCGTCGAACGTCTCGGTCACGGGATCACCGCCCTCCCGGGCCGCCGTGACCCGCAGCCCGGTCCCCGCCATCTGCACATCGGTCACCTCGTGCGCCAGGCGCAGTTCGGCGCCCTCCGCGTTCTTCTCGGCAATGATCTGCATGCCGTTGCGGAAGACGTAGAAGCCGGAACCGCCCATCCACGCCAGGAGTCCCTTGGCGTGCACCGCGGACACGTCTTCGGACGCGAAGTTCCAGAACCCTTCGACCTGCGGCCGCAGCATGAAGTCGAAGCCGCGCCGCCCCAGCTGCTGGTAGCCCCACTGGGCGGCACTCAGCCCGTCGTCGAGCGGGGCGGACTTGATCGGGTCGAAGAAATCGATCTGGCTCTTGTTGCGCACCTGCTTGATGGTGGTGCTCAGGAAGGCGAGGCGGTCGCGCAGGCTGACGTGCTTGTAGGTGAGCGGGCTGAACACGGAGTCCGGGGACAGGGCGATGGCCTTGCCCTTGTCGGAGATGTAGATGTTGCTGGAGAGCTTCTGGAGCTCGCTCTCCAGGCCGTACTCGCTGATGAGCTCCGTCATCAGCGAGTAGAAGCTGACATACATCAGGTTGATGCCGACATTGGGTTCGATCTCCGGCCGGTGCCAGGAGCGGGCCCGTCCGCCGAGCCCGTCCGCCGATTCGTAGATCACGACTTCGCGCCCGGACGCGATGAGTTTCTTGGCAGCGGCGCTGCCGGCCATGCCGCCGCCGATCACCGCGGTTCGCTTGCCTGTGCGTGTGCTCATGACGCCCTTCTTGGAATCTGGAGGAGTGTGCGGTGCGGCCTTGTGAGGGTCAGGCCAGGTGGACCTCCGGGACGTAGAGGATCCATTTGCCACCCGCATCGCGGAACCCCTGCTCCTTCGCCATGATTTCCTCCGCGTGGTTCCAGGCGAAGAGCAGCGCGTACTCCGGGTAGGGCTCGGAGAAGGCTTCGGACGGCCGGACGGGAATGTGCATTCCCGGTGTCAGCCGGCCCTGCTTGGCGAGTGTGCTGTCACAGATGTACGGCAGGAGTTCCGGCCCGATACCGCAGTAGTTGATGACCGTGGCGCTTTTCGCGGTCGCGCCGTAACCGACGACCGTGCGGCCCTGGGCGTGCAGATCCTTGAGCAGATCCGTCAGCTCCTTGCAGCTCTTCAGCACCCCGGCCGAGAACTGCTTGTACGTTTCCGGGCTGGCCAGGCCTTGGGTCCGTTCCCGGTCCACGAACTCGGTGACCGCAGCCGACGGCGTACGCTTCCCCGGCCGCGCGATGGAGTAACGCATCGACCCGCCGTGCACCGTGAGCGGTTCGACATCGACCAGCTCGAAGCCGAAGATCTCGGCCATCTTCTGTACCGAGGAGACCGAGAACAGGTAGAAGTGCTCGTCGTAGATCTGGTCGAACGCCCGCTGCTCCATGATCGAGCCCAGATAGCGGTCTTCGAGCACGAGCACTCCGTCGGCTGCCAGCAGTGCGTCGACACCCCGGAAGATGGAGTCCATGTACGGGATGTGGCTCGTGGTGTTCGCGGAGAAGATGACATCCGCAGCACCGTCGGCGGCGGCGATCTCACGCGCCGTCGAGTCCTCGAAGAAGGCGGTGCGCACCCGCACCCCGTCGGCCCTGGCGAAGTCGGCGACCTGTGCGGACGGGTCGACGCCCAGGTGCCGTACATCTGCCTTCTGAATCGTCTTGAGCATGGTTCCGTCGTTGGAGCCGATCTCCACGATGAACGGGTCGGCACCGGAGAGCTCGGTCGCCAGCAGTCGGTTGGCGTAGTCCTCGAAATGACGGTGCATCACGGCGGAACCATTGGAGCGGTAGGGATAGTCCTCGTGGAACATCTGCTCCCTGGGGACTTCCTCCATCAGCTGCACCATGGTGCAGCTGGTGCAGATTCCGGCGGCCAGTCGGAAGTAGAACTCGCTGCCGGCCGTTTCCGGGGTCACGAAAGAATCGGATACCGGCTGCCGTCCAAAATCAAAGAATTCATCAACAGCGCCACCGCAGATCCGGCACTCAGCCACAGTTATACTCCTTTGAGGGGTCTTTGGCGGTCGAGAGTTCACCGAAGCTCTCATAGCGGAGTCTGCGGCCACGGGGGTTTCGCCCTCAAGAAGAGGCCGAACCATGTGTCAAGTCGGCGCCCGGAAAACGAATCCGGCCCTTCGCGGTGATCGCGAAGGGCCGGATTCTGTTCACCTCAGACCATCACTCCGGCAGCCGGATCGACAGTCGGTGGTTGAAGAAGTTGGTCGGATCCCACTTGGCCTTGGCTCGCTGCAGTTTCGGGTAGTTGCCCCCGTAGTACAGCTCGGACCACGGCGTGTCGGACTTGTTGAACCGAGGGTCGGCGACGTCGCTGTCCGGGTAGTTGATGTAGCAGCCGGCGTTGACCCTGTTCGGTACGGGGACGCCGCCGGTCTCCGCGTACATGTCGGAGTAGATCTTGCGGGTCCAGGTGACGTGCTTGTCGTCGTCCTTCTCGTCCATCCAGTGAATCTCCCAGAGCAGCTGGAAGATGGAGTCGCGCTGGGGGAAGGCCGTCGCGTCACTGGCCACGTCGTTGACCTTCCCGCCCAGGGAGGTCAACACCAGCCAGGCCAGGTCGAATTCATTCTGGTAGTCGGTCTCGGCCATGTTCCGGTAGAGCGCATCGATCTGGAAATCGTTGAACGGCTTGCGCAGGTAGGCCGATCGGTGCTCACCGCGGAGGGTCGGATTCATGAAGACGTCTCCGCGCCCCGCGTTGAGGTTGTAGGCGCGCAGGAAGGACAGCTTCTGGACATCCGGCGGCCCGTCGGCGGCGGCGCCCACCGCCTTGTTCATGTCGTCCATGTAGGCCCGCACCAGCTTCTCGCTGTGCGCGTCCGACCCGTCCATGTACGCCCAGAGCTCGATGCGCCCCTTCGGCCCGGGGAAGAACGACAGGTAACTGCCGATTCGGCGGTTCTCGTTCCCCTTGCCGCTGTTGTCCAGGTGCCACTGGCCGTGCTTGGCGAGGAGATTGCCGAGGTCCTTACGGCTGACCTTGTCCCACGGCCACTTGTAATGGGCGGTGATGACCTGCTCCGACGGGACCGGCAGCAGTTCCTTCGGGGCGTTTCCGGTCGCCTGCGGTGCCCGCATCCAGTAGCGGGTGATGATTCCGAAATTGCCGCCTCCGCCGCCGGCGACTGCCCACCACAGATCGCGGTTCGGATCGTCCTTCTCGCGGGTGGCTACGACGCTTCGGACTTTCCCGTCCTTGCCGACCACGACGACCTCGGCGGCATACATGTTGTCAATGGTGAGACCGAAGCTCCTGGCGTACATTCCAGTCCCGCCACCGGTGACCTGGCCACCCACCCCGACCAGCGGGCAATAGCCGGAGGGGAGAGTGACTCCCCAGCCGCGATAGAGCTGTTCGTACATCTCGCGCAGCTTGATCCCCGGCTCGATCATGAAGGCGCGACGCTTCTCGTCGAAGGAGACCTCATTCATGAGGCTCATATCGACGATGACCTCGACTTCAGCGTTGTAGACGAAGTCCTCGTAACAATGCCCGCCGCTGCGCACGGTGAGCTTCTTCTTCTCGTTGACGGCCTTCTGGACGGCGGCCACCACCTGTGCCGTCGAGGTGGGGAACAGCACCTGCTCCGGCTGGGCGCTCCATCGGTTGTTGTACCCGGATGTCACGTCTCCGTATTGCGGGTCGTTCGGGCCGGCGGACAGAATTTTGGAGCCGTCATCGGCATGCGCAACGGAATTGGAGGTCCCGAGACCGGCGGCAGCGCCCACGGCGACGGCCGAGCCCGCGCCCACGGCGGAGATGAATTTCCTTCTGCTGTGATCTGACATGATTCCTTACCGATTTCTCGGGAACGGGTGGGTACACGTGGGGCCGTTGGTCGGCGACAGTCAGCTGCCGGGCCGCGCTCTGCTCGAGTCGTTCGACAGTAGGTCGTCAGCCTCTCCGAGGTGTCAACTTCTCCAGACGATTGAGAGTCGACTTTGTCAGGTTCGGGAACCTGACAAACTACGTCGAGCTCCGCTGGGGCGGAATCGGCGTATCGGCTGTCGTGACCGGGTAATCTGCAGCCGCAGTAGCTGTTTTCGTTCGGTACGGAAAGGAACAACATGACGACAACGACAACCGGCGGCTCAACTGGTGCGGTCAGTCAGGTCACCGTGCTCGGTCTCGGTGAAATGGGATCGGCGATTGCCAAGACGTTCGTCGACCGCGGATACCGCACGACCGTCTGGAACCGGACCGCGAGCAAGAGCGCGCCGTTAGCCGAAGTCGGTGCCACGGTGGCGGCGACGGCCGCGGAGGCGGTGGCGGCGAGCCCGCTCGTCGTGGTCTGTCTGCTCGACGGCCCGGCGGTCGACGCGGTACTGGGCTCCGTCGATGCCGCGGTCGCGGGCAAGGTGCTGGTGAACCTCACGAGCGGCTCCCCCGCCCAGGCGCGGACGAACGAGAGCTGGGCGCGTGAGCGCGGGGCCGAGTACGTCGACGGCAAGATCATGGGAGATCCGCCGTACGTGGGCACGCCGAACATCATGTTCCCGTTCAGCGGCTCTCCCAGCGCGTTCAAGGCCCACGAGCCGACGCTGCAGGTGCTGGGCACCATCGCGTACCACGGCGAGGACGCCGGCTTGGCCGCCGTGGAGTTCATGGGCCAGGTCGCGGTGGCCTACGAGTTGCTCATCGGCTTCCTGCACACGCTCAAGCTGGTTCAGGCCGAAGGCGTCGACGTGGCGGAGTTCGCCGAGCGCATCGCCGGCTCGATCGGAGCCTTCCCTCCCTTGCTGTCCTCGATGGGCAAGGCGGTCAAGAGCGGCGACTTCCCGCCGGATCTCGGTTCGCTCGACGTCCAGGCGGCGCTGATGGACGACATGATCAGTCATCGGGAATCCGTCGGCGTGGAAGCCGTGCGGATGCGCGAGGTCAAGAAGCTGATGGACCGGCGGATCGCCGAAGGCCACGGCGATCAGGGATTCTCGAGTCTGTTCGCGTTGCTGGCGAAGTGACAGTGATGCGTGTCCAGCGTCGGTGACGTGTGCCGGTCGCACCTGCGGACCCATGGCCCGCGGCTGCTCGACCGGCGCTGAACCGTCACGGGCCCACGACGGGCCTGCTGCGGGGTGCGGGTGCCCGGGATCGATTCACGATCCCGGGCACCCGCACCCCGTTTCGCGTTGCACGGCATCGCGGGTGGCGAGAGCGGACCGAGAGCGGACCGAGAGAGCACCACGAGGGGCGCGGCGCACCGTATGAGGTGCACGAACCGAGCCCGAGGGGGGAAGCGTGATGCTGGAACGCAGACTGAACGTGGCCGTGATCATCGGCAGCACCCGTACGGGCCGCTTCGGCCCCGTCCCCGCCAAGTGGATCGCCGCCGAGGCGGCCAAGCGGGACGACTTCGACGTCGACGTGATCGACCTGGCCCAGGTGTGGCTGCCCGACATGCTGCCGGAGAGCCTCGACGGTCCGTTGCCGCAGGCCGTGACCGACCTCGCCCCCTGGCTCGCCAGGGCCGACGCGTTCGTGATCGTCACGCCGGAGTACAACCACAGCTTCCCCGCCTCACTGAAGAACGCCATCGACTGGTACGTCGACGAGTGGAAGGCGAAGCCGGTCGCCTTCGTCTCCTACGGCGGCATCGCCGGCGGGCTGCGCGCGGTGGCCGACCTGCGCGGGATCTTCCCCGGGCTGCACGCCGTCACCGTCCGGGACACCGTCTGCTTCCCCAACTACCAGGGCTACTTCGACGACGAGGGTCGGCCCTTGGACCCCGAGGGCTGCGGGACTGCGGCCAAGACCATGTTCGACCAACTCGCCTGGTGGGGGCACGCCTTGTGCGACGCCCGCGCCAGGCAGCCGTATCCGGGCTAGGGCCGCCTCGGCCGAGCGCCCACGCACCCCACACCACGCCGGATCACTCTCCAGGCTCATGTGCCAGGCTCAAGGAAGGAATTCCATGTCATCGAACGCCCCCGAGGCCCCTGTCCGGAAGGCCGGGACCCGGGAATGGCTGGGGCTCGCCGTGCTGGCCCTGCCCACCCTGCTCATCTCCCTCGATCAGAGCGTGCTGTACCTGGCCCTGCCCCACCTCGCCGAGGGGCTGAACCCGACCGGCACGCAGACGCTGTGGATCATGGACATCTACGGCTTCCTGATCGCCGGCTTCCTCATCACCATGGGCACGCTGGGCGACCGGGTCGGCCGCCGCAAACTGCTGATGATCGGCGCGACGGCCGTCGGCATCACCTCGGTCGCGGCCGCCTACTCCACCAGCGCCGAGGCCCTGATCGTCACCCGCGCCCTGCTCGGCATCGCCGCCGCAACGCTGATGCCGTCCACCCTCGCCCTCATCAGCAACATGTTCCAGGACCCGTACCAGCGCGGCCGCGCCATCGCGGTGTGGGCCAGCTGCTTCATGGGGGGCACCGCGCTCGGCCCGGTCATCGGCGGCACGATGCTGGAGTACTTCTGGTGGGGATCGGTGTTCCTGCTCGGGGTGCCCGTCATGGTGGTGCTGCTGATCGTCGCCCCCTTCCTGCTGCCGGAGTACAAGGACGCCAACGCCGGCAAGATCGACCTGGTCAGCGTCGTCCTGTCGCTGCTGTCGATCCTGTCGGTCATCTACGGGCTGAAGGAACTCGCGCGCTACGGCTTCGAGTTGGTGCCGGTCGCCGCGATCGTCTTCGGTGTGGCCGTCGGCGCGGTGTTCGTGTCACGGCAGGGCAAGCTGGCCGCTCCGCTGCTGGACCTGAAGCTCTTCAAGGTCGGTGCGTTCACCGCCGCGCTGCTGATCCTGATGGTCTCGATGCTCGGCACGGGTGGCGGCTACCTCTTCATCACCGGGTTCGTCCAGATGGTGGAGGGCTACTCGCCGATGGAGGCGGGTCTGTGGATGGTGCCCGCGGCCGTCGCGTCGATCATCGCCGCGCAGCTGGCCCCGAGGTTCGCCAAGACGCACCAGCTCAGCACGGTCATCGGGGTGAGCCTGCTCATCGGCATGATCGGATACGTGCTGCTCGTCTTCGTCGGCCCGGTCGGCGGGATGCCGCTGCTGGTGGCCGGCTTCGTGATCACGTTCATCGGCGTCGGCACCTTGGGGGCGCTCGGCACCAACCTGGTCGTCGGGTCGGTTCCGCCGGAGCGGGGCGGCTCCGCTGCGGCCCTCTCCTCCATCTGCGGTGACCTGGGCACCGCGCTCGGCATCGCCACGCTCGGCAGCCTGGGCACCGCCTTCTACCGCGGCTCGCTCGATGTGCCCGACGGCACCCCGGCGGCCGCCGCCGACTCCGCCGAGGGAAGCATGGAGGGCGCCATCGCGGCCGCCAGGGACCTGCCGGCCGAGGCATCCGACAACCTGCTGACCGCCGCAGGGGAGGCCTACACCAGCGGGCTGAACGCGATCGGCGTCGCCTGCGCCGTCGTCACCGCGATCAGCGCGACCATCGCGTTCACCTTGCTGCGCAAGAAGTCCGGCGATGCTCCGACGCAGCAGGAGGAGAAGGCCGAGGACTCGCTCTCGACCACCTGACACCCTTCCGACCGACAACCCTCCCGCAGGAATGCGGGAATGAGGGGGAGAACGCCGGCTCCGGGCCTCGCGGCCCGGGCCCGGCGTTCTTCCGTGTTCTTCGGGTCCTTCCGCGCGCGTGGCTCCTTGCCGACATACCGCTCTGTCATTGCCCGCTGCGCTGGGTTAGCGTGATCACATGCGTTTCGGGGTTCTTGGTTCGTTGGGGGTGTGGACAGCCGATGGGCGGCCGGTCCGGGTCCCGGAACTCAAGGTCCGCGCTCTGCTGGCCGCCCTTCTGGTGCACCGGGGACGACCGGTCTCCGCCGACAGGCTGATCGACGACCTGTGGGGTACGAAGCTGCCGAACAACCCGGCCGGCGTACTGCAGAACAAGGTGTGGCAGCTGCGGCGCGCCCTCGAGGCCGCCGAGCCGGGCGGCCGGGACCTCGTGGTCTCGCTCTCGCCGGGATACCAACTGCGGGCCGGGCCCGACGCGGTGGACGCGGACCGGTTCCACGACCTCACGACACGGGCGCGGGCGACCGGCGACCCCCGGGGGCGAGCCGCCCTGTTGGCGGACGCGCTGGCGGTGTGGCGCGGGCCCGCGTTCGCCGACTTCGCCGACGAGGAGTTCACCCGCGCCGCGCGGGACCTGCTGGAGGAACAGCGGCTGACCGCGCTGGAGGAGCAGGCCGAGGCGCGGCTGGAGCTGGGCGAGCATGCTCTGGTGGCCGACGAACTCGGTGACCTGGTCGCCCTGCACCCGCTGCGGGAACGGCTGCGCACCGCTCATGTACGCGCTCTCTACCTCGCGGGCCGCCAGAGCGCCGCGCTGAGCAGCTACACCGACCTGCGCGAGCGGCTGGCCGAGAGCCTGGGCCTGGACCCCAGCCCCGAACTCGCGGCTCTGCACCAGGCGATCCTCACCCAGGATCCGGCCCTGACCGCCGTCCCCTCTCCCGTCACCACCGCGGTCCGCCCGCCGACGAACGTGCCGGCCGCGCTCACCGGCCTGATCGGCCGGGCCGAGGCGATCGGCGAGCTCCGCTCGCTGCTCGACGCGAACAGGCTGGTGACGCTCACCGGCTCGGGCGGGGTCGGCAAGACCCAACTGGCGCTCGCGACCGCCGCGCAGGTCGGTGAGGTGTTCCCGGGCGGAGTGCGGCTGGCCGAGTTCGCCGCGCTCGACCCGGCCCCGGGGGCACGGGCACACGCCCCGGGCCGGCGGACCATGGCTTCGGCGACCGAGGTGCACGAGATCGTCGGCGCGGTCCTCGGAGTGCGGGACGACACGACTCCGAGCCCGGGGGCCGGGGGCGAGCCGCTCTCGCTGACCGCCCGTGTCGCCCACGCACTGGGCGACAGACCGACCCTGCTGATCTTCGACAACTGCGAGCATGTGATCGAGCCGGTCGCCGAGCTGGCCGAGCTGTTGCTCAAAGCGGCTCCGGGCCTACGAATCCTGGCGACCAGTCAGACACCGCTCGGAATCACCGGGGAGCACCTCCAGGAGGTACCCCCGCTGCGCCGGCCCGAGCCCAGGACCGAGCTCAGCCCCGCGGCCGTGCGCCGCTTCAGCGCGGTGGAGCTGTTCGTGGCGCGGGCCACCGCGGCGGCACCCCACTTCGTACTCGACGAGACCAACGTCGACGCGGTCGTCTCGATCTGCCGGCGCCTCGACGGCATTCCGCTCGCCCTGGAGATGGCCGCCACCCGGGTACGGGCACTGGGCGTACGCGAGCTGGCCGCGCGCCTCGACGACCGGTTCCACCTCCTCGCGGGGGGAACGCGCAGCGCCCCGGCCCGCCAGCGCACCCTGCGGGCGGTGATCGACTGGAGCTGGGAGCTGCTCGGCGCCCAGGAGCAGGCGGTGCTCGGGCGGCTGGCCGTGCACGCCGACGGCTGTACGCTCGGCGCCGCCGAAGAGATCTGCGCCGCTGAGGACGTGGACCGTACGGAAGTGCTCGACGTGCTCTCCCGGCTGGTGGACGCTTCGCTGGTGGTCATGACCGACGGCACGGACGGACCCCGGTACCAGCTGCTCGAATCGGTCACCGCCTACTGCGTCGAACGCCTCCGTGAGACGGGCGAGTTCGATGACGTCCGGCGCAGGCACCGCGATTACTACACCGGCCTGGCGGAGCAGGCCGAGCCGCATCTGCGGGGTCACGGCCAGCGGCAGTGGCTGCACCGCCTGGACGCCGAGACCGCGAATCTGCGGACGGCGCTGGACTGCGCGGTGCAGCTCGGCGACGCCGACTGCGCGCTGCGCCTCGCGAACGCGCTCAGCTGGTACTGGTACCTGCGCGGCCGGAACAACGAGGCCAAGCGGTCGCTGACCGCGGCGCTGTCGATCGGCGGCGCGCCGCTCGCCGCCACAGCCAGGGCCACCGCCCTGCTGGGCGGCTTCAAGCTGGTGCTCGGCGGCATCGCCGACCCGGTGACGGAGTACCGCACCGCCCTGCAGCCGTACGAACAGGTCGACGACCCGCAGGGAAAGGCTCGTGCCCAGTGGTTCCTCGCATCCATGCTCTACGGCATCGGCGATCCGACGCCGAGCGAGAATCTGGTCCATCAGGCACTGACGACGTTCCGGTCACTCGGCGACCGGTGGGGCATGGCAGCGGCCCTGAACAGCCGGACCTTCCACGCGAACCTGAGGGGAGATTTCGCCGCGCTGCGGCGGGACGGTGAGCAGAGCCTCGAACTGTTCCGGGAACTGGGCGACCAGTGGGGGCAGCTTCAGGCCATGGTGCCGCTCGGGACGCTGGCCACCGTCATCGGCGACTACCAGCAGGCCGGGCGGTTGTACCGGGACGGACTGCGGATGGCCGAGGACCTGGGGCTCTGGCTCCACGTGTCCTTCCATCTCTCCAATCTCGGCCGGGTCGCGCTGCTGACCGGTGACCTGCCGCAGGCCGACGAGTTCCACGAGCGCGCGAGACGGCTCGCTGCCGAGCAGTCGGACACGTTCGGGGAGCAGTTCGCCGAGATCGGGCTCGCCCTCGGGGCGCGCAGGGCGGGCAGGCTCGACGCGGCCGAGACGCATCTGTACCGCGTGGTCGACCTGCACCGTCGGATGGGCTACGAGCCGGCCAAGCCCTCGCTGATCCTGGCCGAGCTGGGGTTCGTCGCGGAGTGCCGCGGCGACGCGCAGGCAGCTCTGGCGCTCCAGCTCGACTGCTACGCCGCCGCCTGCGACGCGGGCGATCCACGGGCGGTCGCGCTGGCCCTGGAGGGTCTGGCCGGGGCGCAGTCCCTGGCCGGTCACCACGAGCACGCCGCCCGGTTGCTGGGGGCGGCCACCGCGGCCAGGCAGTCCGTCCGGACACCGCTGCAGGCCGGTGAACGCTTCGATGTGGACCGCATCGCGACCCGGGTCAGGGACGCGCTGGGCGAGGCGCGCTACGACGCCGAGTTCGGGCGGGGCGGCGTACTGACGCCGGAAGAGCATCTGCGTAACCCGCTTCCTTGATCTCTCTGGGCCCGCAAGCCGGAATGCATCTGTGACATGACAGACTCCAGCGAACTCGCGGCCAATGCGTTCCGGGTGCTCGATACATTGCTTTCGAGAGTGACCGGATAAATATGCGCTCCGAGAGGACCCAGTGAAGGCTCTAGTGCTATCCGGCGGGACAGGGGCCCGGCTCCGGCCTTTCACCCATTCCACGCCGAAGCAGCTCCTTCCGATTGCCGGCAAGGCAGTTCTGGAACATGTGCTGAACAACATCCTGGACGCGGGCATCACCGATATCGGGATCATCGTCGGAGATCAGGCCGACAAGATCAGCGAGATAATCGGCGACGGCAGCCGGTTCGGTGTCCGCATCACCTATATACGCCAGACCCAGCCGCTGGGACTGGCCCACTGCGTGGTCATCGCCCGCGAGTTCCTGGGCGAGGACGACTTCCTGATGTACCTCGGCGACAACATGCTGCCCGAGGGGATCGCCGAACTCACCCGGACGTTCGCGAGAGAGCGGCCGACCGCGCAGATCGCCGTGCAAAAGGTCCCCGACCCCAGCGCGTTCGGTGTCGCCGAAATCGATGCGACGGGAACCGTGCAGCGCCTGGTGGAGAAGCCGGCCGACCCCCGCAGTGATCTCGCCCTCATCGGCGTCTATTTCTTTACTCCGGCCATTCATGAGGCAGTCGCCGCCATCACGCCCAGTGCGCGCGGCGAACTGGAGATCACCGACGCAATTCAGTGGCTGGTGGCCCAGGACACCCTGGTCAAGGCTGTCGAATATCTCGGCTATTGGCAGGACACCGGGCAGGTCGACGCCGTCCTGGAATGCAATCGGCGAATGCTGGACGCAATCCGGTCCGAGCGCTCCGGCGAGGTCGACGGAGCGAGCCGGCTCACCGGCGAGGTCATCGTCGAGTCGGGCGCGCGCGTGGTGCGTTCGACGATCGAGGGACCGGCGTTCATCGGCGTCGGCACGGTAGTGGAGGACAGCCACATCGGCCGGCACACCTCGATCGGCCGGAACTGCGCGCTGCGGGACACCCGGATCGCCGACTCCATCGTGCTCGACGGTGCGACGGTGTCGGGCCTGGACCACCTCAGCCGCTCCCTGATAGGCAAGTCGGCCTCGGTCCGTACCGCCGGACACCACCACCTGGTGGTCGGGGACGACTCCGTGGTGGAGGTAGCACAATGAAGATCCTGGTCACCGGTGGCGCCGGTTTCATCGGCTCCCACTACGTGCGCACCCTGCTCGACGGCGGTTATCCGGGGATGGAGAACCCCGACGTCACCGTCCTCGACAAGTTGACCTACTCGGGCAACCGCGACAACCTGCCGTTCCGCGCCGCGAATCTGGAATTCGTCGAGGGCGACATCTGCGACGCCGCGCTGGTGCGCGAGCTGTTGCCGGGACACGACGCCCTGGTGCACTTCGCCGCCGAGTCGCACGTCGACCGCTCGATCGACGCCGCGGGAGTCTTCTTCCGTACGAACGTGCTCGGCACCCAGGTCCTGCTGGAGGCCGCCGTGGACAGCGGGGTCGAGCGGGTGGTGCACGTCTCGACCGACGAGGTGTACGGGTCGATCGCCGAGGGCGCGTGGACCGAGGACTGGCCGCTGGCCCCCAACTCGCCGTACGCCGCCTCCAAGGCCGCGTCCGACATGGTGGCGCGCTCGTACGCCCGGACCCACGGACTCGACGTCTCGGTCACGCGCTGCTCCAACAACTACGGCCCGTACCAGCACATCGAGAAGCTCATTCCGCTGTTCACCACCCGGCTTCTGGAGGGCAAGCAGGTCCCCCTCTACGGAGACGGACACAACATCCGCGAGTGGCTGCACGTCGACGACCACTGCCGCGCCCTTCAGCTCGTTCTCACCAAGGGCAGGGCGGGCGAGATCTACAACGTCGCCGGCGGCACGGAGCTCCCCAACACCGCCATCACCGAACGCCTGCTGGCGCTGTGCGGTGCGGACTCCTCGTCGATCCGCCTGGTGGCCGACCGGCTGGGGCACGACGACCGCTACGCGCTGGACGACACCAAGATCCGCGAGGAGCTCGGCTACGAACCGAGGATCCCGTTCGACCGGGGACTGCACGACACCGTCGCCTGGTACCGGGACAACCCCGGCTGGTGGAAGGCGTCCGCACCCGAGATGGCCGCACGGTGACCGCGCCGCTCTCCCCCGCGACGCCGCCGTACGATCCGGCCGGCCGGCAGTGGCTCCAACGCCG
The DNA here is from genome assembly GCF_036237275.1 of Streptomyces sp. NBC_01353. Taxonomy (GTDB): domain Bacteria; phylum Actinomycetota; class Actinomycetes; order Streptomycetales; family Streptomycetaceae; genus Streptomyces. The sequence continues at coordinate 3,263,228 of NZ_CP108352.1, forward strand.
CGAGGACGCGGGGCAGGCCGACCGGATGGCGCTGTCCGCCCGTACGCTGCGGGGCAGTGGGATGCCCACCGAGAGCGTCACCGACTGGCTCGCCGCGCGTGCCGCCGCGAACCGCTTCCGGGTCGACCGGATCCCGTTCGACGAACTCGACGGCTGGTCGTTCGAGGAGGTCACCGGGAACCTGGTGCACCGCAGCGGACGGTTCTTCTCCGTCGAGGGACTGCATGTGACACACGCGGACGGCCCCTTCCCCGAGTGGCAGCAGCCGATCATCAACCAGCCGGAAGTCGGCATCCTCGGCATCCTGGCCAAGGAATTCGACGGCGTACTGCACTTCCTCATGCAGGCCAAGATGGAACCCGGAAACCCCAATCTGCTGCAGCTGTCCCCGACGGTCCAGGCCACCCGCAGCAACTACACCAAGGTCCACCAGGGCGCGGACGTGAAGTACCTCGACTACTTCCTGCCGCCCGGAGCGGGGGGTCGGCCGGTCCGGGTGCTCGCCGACGTACTCCAGTCCGAGCACGGCGCCTGGTTCCTCCAGAAGTCCAACCGCAACATGATCGTCGAGACGCGGGAAGACGTGGCGCTGGAAGACGACTTCTGCTGGCTCACCCTGGGGCAACTCGGTGAACTGCTGCGCCGCGACAACACCGTCAACATGGACGCCCGGACCGTCCTGGCCTGCGCTCCCCTCACCCACGCCGAGGACGGCTTCGCACTCCATTCGGACACCCAACTGCGCTCCTGGATCACCTCGGAACGCTCCCGGCACGACGTACGGGTGCACCGCATCCCCCTCGCCCAGGTGAGGGACTGGACCCGAGGCGACGCCACCGTCGACCACGCGCCGGAGCGGTACTTCCGGTTGATGGCGGTGGCGGTGCAGGCGGAGAACCGGGAGGTCACGAGCTGGACGCAGCCGCTGATCGAGCCTGTCGGGCTCGGTGTCACCGCGTTCGTGACCCGCACCTTCGGCGGGGTGCCGCACGTGCTGGTCCACGCCCGGTGCGAAGGCGGGTTCCTGGACACCGTCGAGCTGGCTCCGACCGTCCAGCACACGCCGGAGAACTACAGTCATCTGAGTGGTCCGGACCGCCCGCCCTTCCTCGATTTCGTACGCGGTGCCTCCCGGGACCGGGTGCGTTACGAGGCGGTGCACTCGGAGGAGGGCGGCCGTTTCTACCACGCCGAGAGCCGGTATCTGATCGTCGAGGCCGACGAGGACGAGGCTCCCGCGCAGCCGCCGCCCGGATATCTCTGGGCCACCCCCGGCCAGCTCAACTCCCTTGTGCGGCACGGACATTACGTCAACGTGCAGGCGCGCTCCCTGCTCGCCTGCCTCAACACCGCCGCGGCGACTCTCGACCGTTAGGAATATCCATGGCAGCGAGTACCCAGGTCCCGCCCGCGTCCGGAGTGCTCCGGCGGATCGGCGTCTTCGCCCGACTGGTCAAGTTCCAGTTCGTCATCGACTTCTTCCTTGCCCTCGTCATCGTGTGGACGGGAATGGAGCCCGAGACCCGGCTCGACGGCCACGTCCTGCTGACCGTCCTGCTCTTCGCGCTGGGCAAGGTCGGCGTGCTCTCCGCGGTGATGACGCTGGACGACGTCACCGGGATCAAGGACGGCAGTGACAGCGCGAACTACCTCGCCGACGACAACACGGAGCTGCGGCCGCTGAAGCGCAAGCCCCTGCTCACCGGCGACCTGACTGTTCAGCAGGCCCAGCGCTTCGGGCAGCTGAGCCTGGCCTGGGGGGCCGCGTGGTGGCTGGTGGCCGTATGGCAGGCGCCGCACACGCCCGTGTGGGCGCTCGTCGTGGCCGCCCTGCTGCTGGTCTTCAGCGTGCAGTATTCGTGGGGCCTCAAGCTCAGCTACATCGGGCTGGGGGAGCTGCTGCTGCTCTTCTCCGCCTCGGCGTTCGTGCTCGCTCCGTACGGCATCACGGTCGGCGAACTTCCGGCGCTCATCCTGGTCGAGGCGCTGCTCTTCGGATTCGGCCAGCTGCTGATAGCCGGCTACTCCAACACCAAGGACATCAGCGGTGACGCGGCGGTCGGCCGCCGCACCGTCGCCGTCCTCACGTCGGAGCGCGGCAACAAGATCTTCCTGGGCATCCTGACGGCGTTGAACCTGCTGGTGATCGTCGTGCCGTCGGCGCTGGGCTGGATCCCCTGGTGGTTCGCGGCGGCGCTGCTGCCGCTCATCGCCGTACGGCTGAACCAGTACGGGTCGTTCCTCCAGAACGGTCACGCGCTGCTGGCGCGCAGTCGCGGGGTCCTGGCCTTCCGCGTCACCGTCGTCTGCACCGTGGCCTTCAACGTGATCCACTTCGGCTTCTGACCGGCGGCTCGTCCGCCCGGTGAACACCGTGGGCCGACCCGCGACGTGCGGGTCGGCCCAGGGTGTCGGCCCACCGTCGTGCGGCCTGGTCGGCGGCCTGGTCGACGGCCCAGTTGGCGGCCTAGTTGGCGGCCGCCACGGTGTTGTCGGCCGCCCTCTTGGTCATCCAGCTGGCGACCTGGACGCGTGAGGAACAGGCCAGCTTGCGCATGATCTTGCGGAGGTGGTTCACAGCTGTCCACTCCGCGATGCCGAGCCGGCGAGCGATCTCCCGGTTCGTCAGGCCCCCGGCCACCAGCTGGGCGACCTCGAACTCCCTGCGGGTCAGGGGGTGGTGGGTCCCGTCCCAGTCGGATGCGTACTTCGTGCAGTCCATCGGCGCCAGGATCGCCGCGACGGCCTCGTTCGCCGTCAGTCGCGAACCGGTGGTGGCCAGTGTCTCGGCCCCCTCGTCGCCGAGTCGCACGCGCGTCTCGGCCATGACGCTGTCGCTCTCCATCTTCGTGGCGGCCGGAGCGACGCACCGGGTGGCCGCCCGGAGTGCGGCTGCGGCGCCCAGGGCGTGCGCGGCACGTCGCCATGCTTCGGTCGACCGGCCGCAGCAGCGGGTCAGCAGGATCGCGAACCTCTCCAGCCCGATGATGCTCGCCAGCACGTGGTCGAGCTCGTTCACCTTCAACAGGGCGGACCGGTAGAGCTCGATGGCACCCGTCTGGTCGCCCAGATCGAAGGTGGCGTCGGCCCACACGTACGTGCTCAGTGCGACGTTGCGGGCGTCCCCGGTGCGCCGGAATATCTCCAGGGCATCCTCGGCAGCCCGCCCGGCACCGTGCGCGTCTCCGGAAACCCGGCGGCACTCGGCGAGATTGCGCAGCGCCTCCGCATGTTCGCCGGCGCCGTCGATCCAGGAGAAGGCGACGCACTCCTCCAGCTGACGCTCGGCCTCCACCAGGTCACCGCGGTGGAAGGCCACCAGCCCGGCGCGCCGCATGCAGCCTGCGATGCCCGCGGAATCGCCCAGTTCCTCGTACTTGGTCCGGGCCCGCGCCAGCATGGTGTCGGCCGACGACCATTCGCCTGTGCACAGCAGGAGTTCGCCCAGTGCCCGCTCGCCCTTGGCAGCGACCTCGAGAGTCAGCCCCTCGGCGTCGACGCTCTCGCTCAGCCATCGGATCCCGTCGCGGACCATGCCGCGCGCCTGCCAGTACAGACGCAGCGCGGAGACGATACGGACGACACGTTCGCCATCCCCCGCTTCCCTCAGGAAGCGAAGGACGTCGGTGATGCCGGGCAGCCAGTGGTCGATCTCCTGCAGCGAGTGGCCCTGGTCCGCTCCGAGCAGCCCGAGCTCGGCTCGCTCCACCACCGCAAGATAGAAGGAAGCATGGGCGGAGTAGACGTTCGCGTATTCATTGTCTTCGCGCAGCTCTTCCAGAAAGTGCTGCCGGGTCAGGCCGAGCATCGCAATGAGCATCTCGCCGTCAGGGCATTCACTTGTGCTCAGCAGACTTTTGTCCAGGAGGATTTCGAGCAATCGCTGTGTATCGGCCGAGCTGGTGGTCGAGACACCGTCGGCCGCCGCGAAATCGAACTCCCCGTGGAACAGAGCGAGCCGCGCCAGGAAGGCGCGTTCGTCCTCTCCCAGGCCGCTCAGACTCCGCTCGATCGCATCACGCATTCCGCGATTCCGGGATAGGGTGTCGAAATCGGACCCGGACAGACTGTCCAGACCCTCGTCAAGTTCGGCCAGCAGCTTGTGCGGCGACAGAAGCTTCATGCGTGCCGCGGCGAATTCGATGGCCATGGGCAGTCCGTCCGTGCGGACGCACAGTCTGGAGACCGCTTCGTGGTTCTTCTCGGTCAGCACGAAGTTCGGTCGGACCATGCGCGTGCGCTGGACGAACAGCCGGACCGACGGGAACTCCTCCAGTGCCGCCAGATCCGTGTGGCCCCACGGCTGCGGGACGGCCAGCGGATCGAGGCGGAGCAGGTCCTCGCCGTACACGCCGAGCCGTTCCTGACCGGTGACCAGCGCGGAGAGGCCGGCGCATTCCTTCACGAGGAATCCGATGAAAGGACCCAGCACGCTGCGCAGTTGGTCGCAGCCGTCCAGCACGAGCAGGAACTGTCGATCACGCAGATGATCGGCCAGGCGTTCGACCATCGGCTCGGGGCCGTCGGTGACAGCGATGTCGAAGAGACCGGCGAGCGTGTCTCCCAGCGCCCGCTCGGAGCGGACAGCGCTCAGGTCGACAAGGAACCCGCCGTGCGTGAATTCATTGGAAAGGTCTTCGAACACAGCCGCAGCCAGTCGGCTCTTTCCGACGCCAACAGGGCCGGTGACCGTGACAAATCTGGTCTCTGGACTCGTGAGTCGATTACGGAGGTCGACGAATTCGGATCCGCGGCCCACAAGTCCAGGGTTGTCCTGTCGTGTTGAGTGCATGAACGATCCTTCCCGATGGCTGTTGAGCTGGACATGCCCCACCGCACTTTTCGCGAAAGCGATATCTGGATCATTCGGACAACATGACAACAACTCACCCAGACATGGCCCCCGTTCGTGTTGATCTTGCACTCCCCCTCTCGGCACCAACGACACGGTACCTCGACTGCAGAGAGGGACGCGTCCGTCATTTTTGCGAGGCGGGCGTTAGTCCGCTCCCATGCAAATGAGCCTCTCAGGGGACCCGCCGATAAAAAACAACCTGGCTGAAAACTGCCGCGCACAATGTCACTTAGACACGGCGATGGCCCGCCGGATGAACGGACGGGCCATCGCACCACACACTCCCCGCAATGCGGGGTCTCAGCCGGCGGAGTCCGGGGTCAGCACCACGGCACCCGGCGCACCGTCGACGGGAGTTTCGCGCTCCTCGGCGATGCGCATCGCCTCCTCCACGAGCGTCTCCACGATCTTCGACTCGGGGACGGTCTTGATGACCTCACCCTTCACGAAGATCTGGCCCTTCCCGTTTCCGGAAGCAACGCCGAGGTCGGCCTCCCGGGCCTCGCCGGGCCCGTTGACGACACAACCCATCACGGCCACCCGCAGCGGCACGGGGAAGCCCTCCAGTGCTGCCGCCACCTTCTCCGCCAACGTGTGCACATCCACCTGGGCCCGCCCGCAGGACGGGCAGGAGACGATGTCCAGGCCGCGCTCCCGCAGGTTCAGGGATTCCAGGATCTGGTTGCCGACCTTGATCTCCTCGACCGGCGGAGCGGACAGCGACACCCGGATCGTGTCCCCGATGCCCTCCGCGAGCAGAGCACCGAAGGCCACCGCCGACTTGATCGTGCCCTGGAACTGCGGCCCGGCCTCGGTCACACCGAGATGCAGCGGGTAGTCGCACTGGGCCGCCAGCTGCCGGTACGCCGCGATCATGACCACGGGGTCGTTGTGCTTGACGGAGATCTTGATGTCCCGGAACCCGTGCTCCTCGAACAGCGAGCACTCCCACAGCGCCGACTCGACCAGCGCCTCCGGGGTGACCTTTCCGTACTTCACCAGCAGACGGCGGTCCAGCGAACCGGCATTGACACCGATGCGAATCGGAATCCCCGCATTCGACGCCTCCTTGGCGATCGCGCCGATCTGGTCGTCGAACTTCTTGATGTTGCCCGGGTTCACCCGGACCGCCGCACAGCCGGCCTCGATCGCCGCGAAGACGTACTTGGGCTGGAAGTGAATGTCCGCGATCACCGGGATCTGCGACTTCCGCGCGATGACCGCCAGGGCCGCCGCGTCGTCCGCGGACGGAACCGCCACCCGCACGATCTGGCAGCCCGACGCGGTCAGCTCGGCGATCTGCTGCAAGGTGGCGTTGACGTCCGACGTCAGTGTCGTCGTCATCGACTGCACCGACACCGGGGCGCCGCCACCCACGGGCACCGAACCCACCATGATCCGCCGCGACTTCCGCCGCTCGGCGACGGGCGGCGGCCCCTCGTCGTTCCTGATCTTCGGTATGCCAAGTCCTACGGTCGTCACCGTGTCTCCCCTCGACTTGCCTGCTCCAGCAACCGGGCCACCTCGTCGTCCAGACCGTCCGTCGGCTCCTCCCGCTCCGCGTGTGCCTCCGGACCGCTGATCTCCTCCACCACCGTGCGCGCGATGTTCTGCGCGGTCAGCCCGCACCCGGACAGCACATCGGCGCGGCTGCCGTGGTCCAGGAACCGGCGCGGGATGCCGAACTCGCGCAGCGGTGTCCGCACTTCGGAGTCCCGGAGGAACTGCGCGATGGTCGAACCCACCCCGCAGGTGCGGCTGTTGTCCTCGATCGTGATCACCAGGCGGTGCCTGCGGGCCATGTCGGCCAGCGTCGGGTTGACCGGCGTCACCCAGCGCGGATCCACCACCGTCGCCCCCACGCCTTGCGCCCAGACCACCTCGGCGACCCGCAGGGCCATCCCCGCCAGCGCGCCGACCGAGACGATGAGGACGTCCAGCGGGCCGGCCCTGTGCAGTACGTCGATGCCGGCGAAGGTCGCCTTGGTCGGCAGGTCCTCGCCCGTCGGCCCCTTGGGGAACCGGATGAGCGTCGGGCCCTCCTCCCAGCCGACGGCCTCCTCCAGCAGTTCGGCCAGCCGGGTGCCGTCCCGCGGCGCGGCGATCCGCAGTCCCGGCACCACCTGCAGCACCGACATGTCCCACATGCCGTTGTGGCTGGGCCCGTCGTCGCCGGTGACCCCGGAGCGGTCCAGCACGAACGTGACCGCGCGGCGGTGCAGGGCCACGTCCATCAGCAGCTGGTCGAAGGCCCGGTTGACGAACGTGGCGTAGATCGCCACGACGGGGTGCACCCCGCCGAGGGAGAGCCCGGCGGCCATCGTGACGGCGTGCTGCTCCGCGATCCCCACGTCGATGACCCGGTCGGGATAGCGCTGCTGCATCGGCAGGAGCCCGGTCGGTTCCAGCATCGCCGCGGTGACGGCGACGACGTCGGGCCGCTTCTCGGCGATCCTGACGATCTCCCGCCCGAACACCGAGGTGAACGACGGACCGGACGACCGGCCGACCGGCAGGCCGGTGACCGGGTCCATGGGCTTGATCGCATGCCCGAGGTCCAGCGCGTTGTTCTCGGTGTGTACGAAGCCGCGGCCCTTCTCGGTGACCACGTGGACGACCACCGGACCGTCCAGGTCGCGGGCCGTGCGCAGGGCGTCCTGCACGGCCGCCACGTCGTGCCCGTCGACCGGGCCGAGGTAGGCAAGACCGAGCTGCTCGAACAGGCCGGGTCCCGGCTTGCCCTTCCGCAGGTCCCCGAGGTGATCGGCGAAGCCGCCCACGGTGGGTGCGTAGGAACGCCCGTTGTCGTTGAGCACGATGACCAGCGGCCGGTCCGGCCCGCCTGCGATGTTGTTCAGCGCCTCCCAGGCCATACCGCCGGTCATGGCGCCGTCACCGATGACCGCGACCACCGCCCGGTCCGTGGTGCCCAGGTGGGCGTCGGCGCGGGCGAGCCCGTCGGCGTACGACAGCGCGGTGGACGCGTGCGAGTTCTCCACCAGGTCGTGTTCGGACTCCGCCGGATTCGGGTAGCCGGACAGCCCGCCGCCCTTGCGCAGCCGGTCGAAGCCGCCGGCGCGGCCGGTCAGGATCTTGTGTACGTACGACTGGTGCCCGGTGTCCCACAGCAGCCGGTCCTCGGGCGAGTGGAACACGCTGTGCAGCGCGATCGTCAGCTCCACCACGCCCAGATTGGGGCCGAGGTGGCCGCCGCTGGCGGACACCCGGTCGATCAGGAACGCACGGATCTCGCCGGCGAGTACCTCCAGTTCCGCGGTGGTCAGTTCGCGCAGCCGGTCAGGGCCTTGGACAGTCTCCAACAGTGACATTCGCTCGGTCTCCCTCACCGGTTCCGGTAAGCGACTTCGACAGCCATCTCGGCCAGCTCCCGGCGCCAGTCCTCATCCAGTCCCGCCCGGTCGATCGCACCGCAGGCGCGCTCGACGAGAAGGGTGATGTGCTGCTCGATCCGCTCCTTGCCCTCGCCCAGCCGGTCGAGGATCTCCGCGGTGTCCCACTCCCGCGCGGAGATCAGCTTGCGGACGCTCTCGTCGCGCTCCGCCGCATCGGCCAGCAGCAGCGTCATCTTGTGCTGCTCCAGGTCCAGTCCGACCGGCTTGCCGGCGGCCGTACTGTCTCCGAACGTCCCTATGAGGTCGTCGCGCAGCTGGAACGCCTCGCCCAGCGCCTCGCCGAATTCCTCGAAGACCGGCGCGAGGTCCTGCCGGCCGGCGATCGCGGCTCCGAGCAGCAGCGGGCGGTGGATGCTGTAGCGGCCCGACTTGCAGATGGCGATCCAGCGGGACAGATCGGGATCGACCACCCCCTCGGCGGCCACGGCGACATCCAGGTACTGGCCGATCTGGATCTCCGTGAGCATTTCGCTCCAGATGTCCCGCGCCGCCGGCGGCAGGTCACGGGTGAGGCGGTCGGCGTACACATTGGCCAGTACGCCGGAGATGATCGCCACCCCCTCGCCGTACCGGCGCGGCTCGCCGAGCCAGCCGTGCTCGACGTGGCCCGCCGCGTGCAGGGTGTGCACCGCCGGTGTACCGCGCCGCAGTTCGGATGCGTCCAGCACATCGTCGTGGATGAGCGCCCCGGTATGGATCAACTCGACCCCGGCCGCGGCATCCACGAGCAGTGGTTCGGCCGGATCGCCGCCTGCGGCCAGGAAGCCGGCCGCGCAGAAGGCGGGCCGCAGCCTCTTGCCGCCGGCGGCGACCAGGTCGGTCACCGCTTCGACCGGGACGGCGCCCCGGAGGTTCACACCGAGCCAGCGCTCCCGTTCCGCGGCCAGGAACTCGCTGAGCCTCCGCTCGACCCGCTCGATCACTTCGGAACGGGTCTGCCTTGCCGTGGAGACCGTGGAACTCACCATCTCGACCTTCCCTCGTTTCACGTGGTCCTTGGTCCTTGCTATGACTCTTGTCAGCCCGCCGGCGTCGAATCGGTGAGCCGAACCGGGGGGTGGAAAACGATGCTTTCCTGTGCCACCTGTTCGAGTTCGATGTCGCCGTAGCCGAATTCGGCCAGCTTCTCGAGGAGTTGTTCGACGAGGATCTCGGGGGCGCTGGCCCCCGCGCTCACCCCGATCGTCTCCACGCCTTCGAGCCACTTCTCGTCGAATTCGCCGACATCGGGAACGAGGTAGGACGGCGTACCGAGACGCTCCGCCACCTCGACCATCCGAATCGAGTTGCTCGAATTGCGCGAGCCGACCACCAGCACCAGATCGCTGCGCGGGACGATCGCCTTGACGGCGTCCTGCCGGTTCTGGCTCGCGTAGCAGATGTCGTCGGTGCCGGGGCCGCGCAGGTCGCTGAACCGCCGGTCGAGAACCTCGAGGATGTCCTTGGTCTCGTCCACCGAGAGCGTCGTCTGGGTCAGGTACGCCACCGGGGCGTCGGACGGCAGGTCGAGCCGCTCGGCGTCCTCGGCCGTCTCGACGATCACGGTCTGGTCCGGCGCGTGCCCGTAGGTGCCCTCGACCTCCTCGTGACCCTCGTGGCCGACCAGGATCAGCGTCCGGTCCTCCCGCGCATAACGCTTGGCCGCCTGGTGCACCTTGGACACCAGCGGGCAGGTCGCGTCGATCACGTCGAGGCTGCGCGCTTGCGCGTTCTGCCGGACCTGCGGGGAGACACCGTGGGCGGAGAACACACAGATCGCGGACTCGGGTACGTCCTCCTCCGAGTCCACGAAGATCGCGCCGCGCTGCTCCAGGAGCCGCACCACATAGTGGTTGTGCACAATTTCCTTGCGCACATATATCGGGGCACCGTATTTCTCGAGCGCCAACTCGATGATTGATATGGCCCGGCGGACTCCCGCGCAAAAACTGCGAGGCTCCGCAAGGAGCACTTTCTTATTGAGCCCCATTCTCGCTCCGCTTCCCAAGCATAGGTTCGACGCCACCCGGGGGCGCTGCCGCGGGCCGGCTTCGCCTTGATCACCGACCTATCGACTGTCGTCTTCGAGTCACCCCCCGGTCAACGCGAAAAGGCCCCTGGGCACGAAGTAGTCATGTGCACCCGCATACCCAACCGCTGAACCTTGCCATCGCATTGTTATTCAACCGGGCAAGGCGAAATTCCTAATGTGGAGCGGCAGTACAAGATCGCTGGGCACTTGACCGGAGGAGTCACATGAGCACTGTCAGCCCGCAGTTGACAGCTGACTTGCCGACGCTGATGACAGCGCGTCCGCCCGCGGCCCGGGTCAAGACCCCCGCACGGCGGCCCGAGTGGAATCTGCCGGCGGCCGCCAGTGACCCCGAAGCGGTGCTGAACGACCTCTGCGACCCGCTCTTCCGGTCGCTGCGCCGCAGCGACCAGCGCCGAAGGGGCAAGGAGTACATCCAGGGGCTGCTGTCGACCAGGGGCCGCAAGTCGATACGCAACATGGCGGCGCTGATCGGCGGCAGCGGCACCGGCCAGAGCCTGCACCACTTCATCTGCAGCTCCACCTGGGACTGGATGCCGGTGCGTCAGGCGATGTCCCAGTACGTGATCCACAACGCTCCGCCGCAGGCGTGGGTGGCCCGCCCGATGACCATCCCCAAGGTCGGGCAGCACTCGGTGGGCGTCAGCCGGTACTTCTCCCCCGACGAGGGCCAGGCCCTCAACGCCCAGCGTGCGATCGGGGTGTGGGCGGTGTCCGACCAGGTGAGTGCACCGCTCAACTGGCAGCTGCACCTTCCGCAGACCTGGATCAAGGACGGGCTCCGCCGCAACCAGGCATCGATTCCCTGTGAGATCGAGCCCGAGACGCTCAGCGACTGTGTGCTCACCGCCTGCCGGGAGTTGCTGACCGGCTGGGGGCTGCCGTCCCGGCCGGTGGTCGTCGACATCGGCGAGGCCGACCCGCTCGACACCATCAACGGCCTGCGCGCCGAGGGGATCCCCTCGCTCGTCAAGGTCACCGGAGATCTGCCGCTCACCGTCACGGACCCCGGGCTCACCGGCCACGGCGCGCACCTGCTGCCCGCGGCCGACATCATGCGCGCCGCGCGCAACATGCGGCGTCCCGTCCAGTGGCGCGAGTACGACCCGCAGCCGATGCGCCGTACCAGCCTGGTCACCGCGGTACAGGTGGGCGTCGCGGGGTCGCGTACCGACGGCCGACTGCTCCTGGTCGGCGTCGAGGAGACGGACCGGCGGCGCCCGCCCGAGCTGTGGCTGACCGACATGCCCAGGGACCGGGCCGCCTCCGTACCGCAGTTGAGCAGTTTCTCGCGCCGGGTCGAGCGGTCCTTCGACGAAGTCAGCTCGCAGGTCGGCATCCGGGACTACGTCGGCCGCTCGTACAGCGGGTGGCACCGCCACGTCACTCTCGCCTCGGCCGCACACACGGTCGCCGTCCTGTCCGCCGCCTGCGCGCAGCCGGACCGGGCGAACCAGGCCTCCTGAAGGAAAGGTAGTGGACAGGGCAGTGGACAACGATCTGCTGGACATCCGATCCCGTACGGCGCTTCAGCAGCCCGGCTGGGACCACGACCCGCGGCTGGCCGCGGTCCGTGCGGAACTCGCGGGCAGGACGCCGCTGGTCCGCGCCGACGACGTGCACCGGCTCAAGGAAGCGCTGGCCAGGGTGGCCGAGGGAACCGCGCACCTGGTGCTGGCCGGCGACTGCGCCGAGGACCCGGCCGAGTGCACGCCCGGCTATGTCGCCAGGAAGGCGGGACTGCTCGACGTACTGGCCGGCACCCTGAAGATGGTCACGCACCGGCCGGTCGTGCGGGTCGGGCGCATCGCCGGCCAGTACGCCAAGCCCCGGTCGCGTGCCACCGAGTCACTGAGGGACGTCGAACTGCCGGTCTTCCGTGGGCACATGGTCAACGGACCCGAGCCCGACGCGGCGGTCCGAAGGCCGGATCCCACGCGCATCCTGGACGGCTACCAGGCCGCCGCGGCGACGATGGAGTACCTCGGCTGGCCGGGCGCCGGAGGCCCGCCGGACATCGACGCCGACGTCTGGACCAGCCACGAGGCGCTGCTGCTCGACTACGAGATCCCCATGCTCCGCCGGGACGCGACGGGCCGGGTGCTGCTCGGTTCCACGCACTGGCCGTGGATCGGCGAACGGACCCGGCAGGTCGACGGCGCCCATGTCGCCCTGCTCGCGGGCATCGTCAACCCGGTGGCCTGCAAGGTCGGCCCCGGCATGACGCCCGGTGAACTGGTCGCGCTGTGCGAACGGATCGACCCCGACCGGGAGCCCGGCCGGCTCACCCTCATCGCCCGGATGGGCGCCGGTGTGGTGGCCGAGGTGCTCCCCGCCCTGGTGGCGGCCGTACGCGACGCAGGGCACCCGGCCATCTGGCTGACCGACCCCATGCACGGCAATACGGTCACCACCCCGGCCGGCCTCAAGACCCGGTTCGTGGAAACGATCGTGCGGGAGGTCCAGCAGTTCCAGACGGCCGTCCGCAGGTCGGGGGGTGTCGCGGGCGGGCTGCACCTGGAGACCACCCCCGACCACGTCACCGAGTGCGTTCCGAACGAGTCCTGCGTCGACGAGGTCGCCGAGAAGTACACGAGCTTCTGCGACCCGCGGCTCAATCCGGAGCAGGCGACGGCCGTGGTGGCGTCCTGGCTCGGATGACACCGGCGGCAGCCGCAGAGAAGTCCAGTCGTCGACGACAGTGAGGAGACCCGCTCCATGGAAGGCAGGACAGCACTGGTGACCGGCGCGGCCGGCGGGATCGGTGCCTCGGTGGCCGGCCAACTCGCCGGGCAGGGCGTGACGGTCGCAGCCGTGGACCGGGACTCCGAGCGGTTGCGCGAGACGACGGAGAAGCTGGCCGCCGACGGCCTGAGGGTCATCCCCTTCGCGGCCGACGTCAGCTCGGCCGCCGAGGTCGAGTCCGTCGTGGACGCGGTGGAGAAGCAGCTGGGCCCGCTGGACTTCCTGGTCAACGCGGCGGGTGTACTGCGCCTGGGCGCCGTGGGCGAACTGACCGAGGAGGACTGGCGCACCACGTTCGGCGTCAACACGACGGGCGTCTTCCTCATGTCCCAGGCGGTGGTACGCAGGATGACGGGCCGCTCGCGCGGCGCCGTCGTCACCGTGGCGTCCAACGCCGCCGGCACGCCCCGCATGGAGATGGCCGCCTACGCGGCGTCCAAGGCCGCGGCGACGATGTTCACCAAGTGCCTGGGTGTGGAGGTGGCCAGGTACGGAATCCGCTGCAACGTGGTGGCGCCCGGCTCGACCGACACCCCCATGCTCAGGTCGATGTGGCACGACGAGAGCGGCCCGCGCAAGACCGTCGAAGGCTCGCTCGCCGCCCACCGGCTGGGCATCCCGCTGGAGAAGGTGGCCACCCCGTCGGACGTCGCCGACGCCGTCCTCTTCCTGCTCTCGGACCGGGCGTCGCACATCACGATGCACACCCTCACCGTGGACGGCGGAGCCACGCTCGGCACCTAGGGGCGACGGATCCTCCCGCACGTGCTCCATCCTGCACGGTGACGACAAAGGGGTCGGCTCCCGGAGGAGCCGACCCCTTCTGGGCTCACCCGCCGGATCGGCAAGCCCGCCCACAACGGCCTAAAATGGCCTAAAAATGTAAGCAAGGCATGTCCGGCGGCTTCAAGGTGCCCCCGCGGGCCGTTCGGCTGGCCCAGGAGGCGTGATGACCGTTTCCCCCGGAACGCCACCGCAGTACACGCAACGCGACCCCGAGGACGTCCTCAAGCAGCTCGGAAGCTCATGGCACTGGGCACTCGGCTTCGCCCTTGCGACACTGATCCCAGGCATCCTGGTGCTCGTCTGGCCCGACGAGACGCTGCACGTCCTGGCCGTGATCATCGGTCTGCAACTCCTGGTGGCGGGTGGCTTCCGTTTCGTCGCTGCCTTCTCGCACAGCAGTGACCGGGGCGGCAGCAGACTGGCGGGCGTCCTGATCGCCACGCTGGCGCTCCTGGCAGGCGTCCTGGTGCTGCGGCATCCGATGCAGACCATCGGCGCGCTGTCCCTGATCGTCGGGGTGTTCTGGCTGCTGACCGGAGTGCTCACGGCGTACGTCGCGATCGCCGACCGCGCGCTCGTGCATCGCGGCCTGCTCTTCGGCATGGGCGCCCTCGGCACCGTCGCCGGAATCGTCGTGCTCTGCTTCCCGGTGGACTCTGCGGTCGCCCTGACGCGACTGTTGGGACTCTGGCTCGTCCTGCTCGGCGTATTCGAAGTGGTGATGGCCTTCGCGCTGCGCTCCGCCACCCGCCGGATCACGCCCACGCCTCCAGGGTGAACCCGGCGTCGACGGACCCACATCCAGCACGCGCGCGACGAAAACCCGTCCGCGACGACGACGCGTTGTGTACACATGAGACACTCGGTACCCTTGAGCGCATGACGCAGCCGCTGCCCATAGAGTCCATCCGCGATGTGCGTGCTCACCTCGCCGAGGTCGTGGAACGCGCCGATCGCGACGACGTACCCACAGTGATCACGCGCCGGGGCAAGGAAGTCGCCGCCGTCGTGTCCATCGAGGTGCTGCGCAAGTACCAGGAATGGGAAGAGCGCGAGATCAACCGGATCATCGACGAGCGCATGGCCAACCCCGCACGCGGCATCCCGATCGAGGACATCATGAGGGAGACGCTGGCACGCGGTGAGTGAGTACCGAACCGTCTTCCGCCCCGAGGCGCAGGCCGAACTCCGGAAGATCCCCCGCGACATGGCGCTGCGCATCCTGGCCAAGCTGACCGAGCTGGAGACCGACCCCCTCGGCTTCAACACCACCGCGCTGGTGTCCCAGCCCGAACGTCGCCGCCTGCGCGTCGGTGACTACCGCGTCGTCTACACGATCGACAATGGGGAGCTGGTGATCTGGGTCGTTCACGGCGGACACCGATCCACCGTTCACGAGACCTGACTGCCGCTGACTCCGCGTAAGAATATCCAGCACCCATCCAGCACGGTGCCGACGAAGGGGCCGGACCCAACAGAGTCCGACCCCTCGTCACCTGCATGTTTGCCACGTCGGCGACGTGGCGCTATTTCATCCGCTCACACGTTGAAGCGGAACTCCACCACGTCGCCGTCCTGCATCACGTACTCCTTGCCCTCCATGCGGGCCTTGCCGGCCGAGCGGGCGTCGGCCACCGAGCCCGTTTCCACGAGGTCGGCGAAGGAGATGACCTCGGCCTTGATGAAGCCCTTCTGGAAGTCGGTGTGGATCACACCGGCCGCCTCCGGGGCCGTCGCGCCCTTCTTGATCGTCCAGGCGCGGGATTCCTTCGGGCCCGCCGTCAGGTACGTCTGGAGGCCCAGGGTGTCGAAGCCGACGCGGGCCAGGATCGCGAGGCCCGGCTCCTCCGCGCCCACGGACTGGAGGAGCTCCATGGCGTCCTCCTCGTCCAGCTCGGCGAGGTCCTGCTCCAGCTTGGCGTTGAGGAAGATCGCCTCCGCCGGGGCGACCAGCGCGCGCTGCTCGTCCTTGAAGGAGTCGTCGGTCAGCTCGTCCTCGTCGACGTTGAAGACGTACAGGAACGGCTTCGTGGTGAGGAGGTGCAGGTCGTGCAGGAGCTCGGCCTTGTCCGAGCCCTGGAGGATGCCCTGCGAGAAGAGCGTGTCGCCCCGCTCCAGGATCTCCTTCGCCGCCTCGACCGCCGCGACCTTCGGGGCCACGTCCTTCTTGATACGGGCTTCCTTCGCCAGCCGCGGCAGGACCTTCTCGATGGTCTGCAGGTCGGCGAGGATCAGCTCGGTGTTGATCGTCTCGATGTCGTCCTTCGGCGAGACCTTGCCGTCGACGTGCACGACGTTCTCGTCCTTGAAGGCGCGGATGACCTGGCAGATCGCGTCCGACTCGCGGATGTTCGCCAGGAACTTGTTGCCCAGGCCCTCACCCTCGCTCGCGCCGCGGACGATGCCCGCGATGTCCACGAAGTCGACCGTCGCCGGCAGGATCCGCTGCGAGCCGAAGATCTCCGCCAGCTTCGTCAGACGAGCGTCGGGAACACCGACGACGCCGACGTTCGGCTCGATCGTGGCGAACGGGTAGTTGGCCGCCAGGACGTCGTTCTTGGTCAGGGCGTTGAACAGGGTCGACTTGCCGACATTCGGCAGACCGACGATTCCGATCGTGAGCGACACGGTGGCGACTTCCTGGAGTACGGATGGGGGTGCGGTGGTGGGCCGATCCCCCAGTTTACGGGGGGTCCGAACCGGCCTGTGACGCCGACCTTCGGCCGATCTCGACGGCAACGTCACCCAAAGGGCGTGTCCTGTACCGTCCCTGCGCCCCTTCCCGACCTACGTTGGTGTAGTGGAGCAGCAACGGACAAGTCAGCCTCAAGGCCGCCGACGGCCCCAAACGCCTCTCACGCCGCCCGGCGCGCTCGTGGAGGGCGCCGCCGTCTACCGCGTCGCCGCCCGTCCGGGCGGCCCGGGCAGCGGCCGGGTCGAGCGGGCCGTGCCCGTACGCCGGCCCGTGCCGCCCGTCGTCCTCGCGCTGCGGCGGCTGCCCAACCCGCGGCTGACCGGCCTCGGCGCCGGGCTCTTCGCCTCCGCCACCATGCTGGTGCTCGGCCTGCTCGACCAGCTGCTCCTCGACGGCTCCCCGCTCGCCTACGGCCTGCTGTTCCTGCCGGTCAGCGCCCTGACCGCGCTCTGGGTCCGCACCGCCGACCTCGTCACCGCACCGATCAGCGTGCCCATCGCCTTCGCGGTCGGTGTCGTGCCGATCGCGGGCGGCACCGGGGGCTTCGGCGGGCAGGCGATGGCCGTCGTCACGGCCCTCGCCGTGCAGGCCGGGTGGCTGTACGGCGGCACCCTCGTCGCCGGTCTGATCACCTGCGTCCGGAAGGTGCGGCACATGGCCCGCCGCCAGCGCCTCGCGGCCCGCGCGCCCCAGCGGGTCCGCCGCCCGTAGGTCGCGGAGTCCCCGCAGGGGCCAGGCGACGCTCCGCCGCCCCGAGAGTCCCTGCACTGCCCGACCGCGCTCAGCCGCCCGTAGGTCGGAGAGACCCGCAGGCCGCCGCCGCCCCCGCCCCCCAGACGCCCCACGCGCCGAAGCCCCTACCGCGCCCGCGCCGCCATCGCCGCGCCCACGATCCCCGCGTTGTTCTGCAGCTCCGCCGGCACGATCTCCGCCCTGATGCCCTCGATCAGCGGCAGGAACTTGTCCGCCTTCCGGCTCACTCCCCCGCCGATGATGAACAGCTCCGGCGAGAACAGCATCTCCACATGGGCCAGGTACTTCTGCACCCGCCGCGTCGCCCAGTGCTCCCAGCTGAGGTCCTCGTCCTCCTTGGCCTTCGTCGACGCCCGCTTCTCCGCGTCGTGGCCCTTCAGCTCCAGATGGCCCAGCTCCGTGTTCGGCACGAGCCGGCCGTCCACGAAGAGCGCCGAGCCGATGCCCGTACCGAGCGTCAGCAGGATCACCGTGCCCTTGCGTCCCCGGCCCGCGCCGAAGGTGATCTCGGCGATACCGGCCGCGTCCGCGTCGTTCAGGATCGTCACCGGGAGCCCGCCCAGGCGTTCGCCGAGCAGTCTGCCCGCGTCGACGTCGATCCAGGACTTGTCGACGTTCGCGGCGGTACGGATCGTGGAGCCCGTCACGACACCCGGGAAGGTCACCCCGACCGGGCCGGACCAGCCGAAGTTCTCGACGACCTCGACGACACATCCCGCCACACCTTCGGGTGTGGCGGGATGCGGGGTCAGTACCTTGTGGCGGGGCTCGGCCAGCTCCCCGCGCTCCAGGTCCACCGGAGCGCCCTTGATGCCCGAGCCGCCGATGTCCACTCCGAAAACGTTCATGGACCCCACGGTAAGGGCTGTGGCCGGGAGTTACTCCTTGAACGCCAACCCTCGGAGGCGTGTGTCCTACTCCTGTACGAGCTTCGCAGCCTCGGCGCGCAGGTCCTTGTTCCGGAGCTCCTTCGGGAGCGAGAAGGTCAGCGACTCGTCGGCCGTCTTGACGATCTCCACGTCCGCGTAGCCACGCTCGGTGAGCCAGGCCAGGACCTCCTGGACGAGGACGTCCGGGACGGAGGCGCCCGACGACAGGCCGACCGAGGTGACGCCCTCCAGCCAGGCCTCGTCGATCTCGCTCGCGAAGTCGACCAGGTACGCGGCCGGCACGCCGGCCTGCTTGGCGACCTCGACCATGCGGATCGAGTTCGAGGAGTTCTTCGAGCCGACGACGATCACCAGCTCGGCCTGGCCGGCGAGCTCCTTGATGGCCAGCTGCCGGTTCTGCGTGGCGTAGCAGATGTCGTCGGACGGCGGGGAGATCAGCTGCGGGAACTTCTCCTTCAGCGCGTCCACCGTCTCCATCGTCTCGTCGACCGAGAGCGTGGTCTGGGAGAGCCAGACGACCCTCGACGGGTCGCGGACCTCGACCTTGGCCACGTCGCCGGGGCCGTCGACGAGCTGGATGTGGTCGGGGGCCTCGCCGGAGGTGCCGATGACCTCCTCGTGGCCCTCGTGGCCGATCAGGAGGATGTCGAAGTCCTCGTTGGCGAACCGGACCGCCTCCTTGTGCACCTTCGTGACCAGCGGGCAGGTCGCGTCGATGGTCTTCAGACGACCCTCGCGGGCCTCCTCGTGCACGGTCGGGGCCACGCCGTGCGCGGAGAACATCACGATGTTGCCCGCCGGCACCTCGGTCGCCTGGTCGACGAAGATGGCGCCCTTCCGCTCCAGGGTCTGGACGACGTACTTGTTGTGCACGATCTCGTGGCGTACGTAGATCGGCGCACCGTACTGCTCCAGGGCCTTCTCCACGGCGATCACGGCACGGTCCACGCCCGCGCAGTAGCCGCGGGGAGCGGCGAGCAGGACACGCTTCGGGCGGTTCGTCGTGGTCGCGGTCTCGGGCGTCGACGCGGGCGTAGCAGTCATGCGTCCCATCGTAAGGCCGCGTGATAGCACGGCCGGCTACGGCCGCGTCGGTGCGGCGACTGATCCAGACCGTGGCCGAGACTTGGGCGCATGGCCGAGGAAGCACAGGTGGCAGCGCACACCGGACTGCGGCGGACCCTCGGGTTCCGCGACCTTGTCGTCTACGGGCTGCTCTTCATCGCGCCCATGGCCCCCGTCGGCGTCTTCGGCACCCTCGACGCCAAATCGCACGGCTCGGTGGCGCTCGTCTACGTCGTCGCCACCGTCGCGATGGCGTTCACCGCTTTCAGCTACGCGCAGATGGTGCGGGTCGTCCCGCTCGCGGGCTCCGTCTTCGCCTACGCCCGCAAAGCCCTGGGCGAGGGGCCGGGGTTCGTCGCCGGGTGGATGGCGATGCTCGACTACATGCTGATCCCGGCCGTGGCCTACCTCTTCGCGGGCATCGCGATGGAGGCTCTGGTCCCGGAGGTGGACCGGTGGGTGTGGACCGCGATCGCGGTGGTCGTCACGACGCTGCTCAACCTCTGGGGGGTACGGGCGGCTGCCCGGGTCGGCTTCGCGGTGCTCGCCATGGAGATCGTGGTGCTGCTGATCTTCGTGGTGTCGTCGGTGGTCGTCCTCGTCCAGGACGGGGCGCGGCGCGACTGGTGGTCACCGCTGGGCGGGGACGGGACGTTCTCGACGGCGGCCGTGGTGGGCGCGGTGTCGGTCGCCGTGCTCTCGTACCTCGGCTTCGACGCGATCGCCTCGTTCGCGGAGGAGGTCACCGGAGGGTCGGAGAAGGTGGCGCGGGCGGTGCTGTTCTGCCTGGCGCTGGCGGGCGTGCTCTTCGTGGCCCAGACGTACCTGGTGGCGCTGCTGGAACCGCTCTCCTCGGCGGAGCTGGCGGCGGATCCCTCGAAGCAGGGCTCGGCGTTCTACGACGCGGTGGACGTGTCCGTGGGGACGTGGCTGCACGACCTGGTGGCGGTGTCGAAGGCGATCGGGGCGGCGTTCGCGGCGCTCGCCGGGCAGGCGGCGGCCGCCCGGCTGCTCTTCGCGATGGGCCGGGAGCGGCGGCTGCCGCGGCTGCTCGGCCGTACGGATTCGGGGGTGCCGCGGGTGGCTCTGCTGCTCGCCGCGGCCGTGACGATGGTGGCGGCGGTGTGGGCGGCGCAGCGGGACGACGGTCTCGACCACCTGGTGTCGGTGGTCGACGTCGGGGCCCTGACGGCCTTCGTGCTGCTGCACGCGAGCGTGGTGGGGTGGTTCGCGGTACGCCGCATGGAGGGGCCGCCGCACTGGCTGCGGCACGTGGTGATGCCGGTGGTGGGGGCGGCGATCCTGATCGCGGTGATCGTGGAGGCGTCGGTGTCGGCGCAGCTGGTGGGCGTGATCTGGCTGGGCGTGGGCCTGGTGGTGCTCGCGGTGCAGGGGACGACGCGGGTGCCGTGACCCCCGGGGTTGTGGGCATCTGTTCCGCCGGGGCTGGGGGTCCCCCCGGACGGAGTCTGGGGGAGGGTGGGCGCAACGGAGTGTCCGTGTCCGCCGCTAGTCTCGGCCGCATGGGTCTCAATACGTCCGCCGAAGCGCCGCTGCCCGTCGGGGAGGTCTCCCGGCTGATCGGGGGGTGGATCGACCGGCTCGGTGCCGTGTGGGTCGAGGGGCAGATCACGCAGTTGTCCCGGCGGCCAGGGGCCGGGGTCGTCTTCCTGACGCTGCGGGATCCCTCGTACGACATCTCCATCGGCGTGACCTGCTACCGCCAGGTCTTCGACGCCGTCGCCGACGTCGTCTCCGAGGGCGCCCGGGTCGTCGTGCACGCGAAGCCCGAGTGGTACGCGCCGCGCGGGCAGCTGTCCCTGCGGGCCGTGGAGATCAAGCCGGTCGGCATCGGGGAGCTGCTGGCCCGACTGGAGCAGCTGAAGCGGAGCCTGGGCGCCGAGGGGCTCTTCGCGCTCGACCGCAAGAAGCCCTTGCCGTTCCTCCCCCAGCTCGTCGGCCTCGTCGTCGGCCGCGCCTCCGCCGCCGAGCGGGACGTCCTGGAGAACGCGCGGCGCCGCTGGCCCGCCGTCCGCTTCGAGGTCCGTAACGTCGCCGTGCAGGGCGTGAAGGCCGTGCCCCAGGTCGTCCAGGCGGTGAAGGAGCTCGACGCGCACGACGGGGTGGACGTGATCATCGTGGCGCGGGGCGGCGGCAGCGTGGAGGACCTGCTTCCGTTCTCGGACGAGCAGCTGATCCGGGCGGTCGCCGACTGCCGTACACCGGTGGTCTCCGCGATCGGCCACGAGCCGGACTCGCCGCTGCTCGACCTCGTCGCCGACCTGCGCGCCTCCACGCCGACCGACGCCGCCAAGAAGGTCGTACCGGACGTCGGCGAGGAGCTGGACCGGGTGCAGGGCCTGCGGGACCGGGCGCTGCGGACCGTACGGGGGCTGCTCGACCGGGAGGAGCGCGGACTCGCGCACGCGCTGGCGCGGCCGGTCATGGAGCATCCGCAGCGGATGGTGGAGCTGCGCGAGGACGAGCTCGACGCGCTGCTCGCCCGCAGCCGCCGGACGCTCGGGCATCTGCTCGACCGGGCCGACTCGGAACTGTCGCACACCCGGGCGCGGGTCCGGGCCCTGTCGCCCGCCGCGACGATGGAGCGGGGGTACGCCGTGCTCCAGCGGGCGGACGGATCGGTCGTGCGCTCCCCGGAGGAGGTCGCGGTGGACGAGGAGCTGCGGGCGAGGGTCGCGGCGGGCGAGTTCGCGGTGCGGCGCGTTGTCGGACCGGACGCATAGGGTGGTTTCCATGGCAGCCACCACGGAAGAGGCGCTCGGTTACGAGCAGGCACGCGACGAGCTGATCGAGGTCGTTCGGCGTCTGGAGACGGGCGGAACGACCCTGGAGGAGGCGCTCGCGCTCTGGGAGCGTGGAGAGGAATTGGCCAAGGTCTGCCGGCGTTGGCTGGAAGGCGCTCGCGCACGGCTCGACGCCGCGATCTCCTCTTCCGAGGGCGACGAGGCCAAGGACGCCGCCGAGTAGCGGCTCCCGAAGCCGAGGCTTCGGAAGCCCGCAGCCTCGGAAATCCGGCGGCTCCGGAGACCCGACGATGTGAAGCGGATCACTATCCGAATAGATTAGTTGAAAGTTAACCAATCAGCGTCGTACGGTGAGGTCATCGCAAGACCCCCAGCAGTTCGGAAGGTACGCAGCATGACCCTCGCCCTTGACTCCGCCGCCCAGGACCTCCTTTTCCGTGAGGCCCGTACCGCCAACACCTTCACCGACGAGCCGGTGACCGACGAGCAGGTCCAGGCGATCTACGACCTGGTCAAGTTCGGGCCGACCGCGTTCAACCAGTCGCCGCTGCGTATCACCCTGGTCCGCTCCCCCGAGGCCCGCGAGCGCCTCGTGAAGCACATGGCCGAGGGCAACCAGCCGAAGACCGCCGCCGCCCCGCTGGTCGCGATCCTCTCCGCCGACAACGAGTTCCACGAGGAGCTCCCGGCCCTGTTCCCGCACTTCCCGCAGGCCAAGGACGTCTTCTTCTCCGAGCGCCCGGTCCGTGAAGGTGCCGCCCTGCTGAACGCCGCCCTCCAGGCCGCCTACTTCATCGTCGGCGTCCGCGCCGCCGGCCTCGCCGCCGGCCCGATGACCGGCCTCGACTTCGCCGGAGTCCAGAAGGAGTTCCTGGACGACGACCACACCCCGCTGATGGTCATCAACATCGGCAAGCCCGGCGAGGACGCCTGGTTCCCGCGCTCCCCGCGCCTGGCCTTCGACGAGGTCGTCACCACCGTCTGATCCGTACGGCATACGGCAGAACCCCCGGACTCCATGAGTCCGGGGGTTCTCGCGTATCCGGGGGCCCTACCCGAGCGGCGCGCCTACACCTTCTTCGACTGCAGCGCGCCCGCCATCTCGGCCAGCCGCTCGAAGGAGGCCGTCCCGGTCACCACCGTCGTGGCGCCGCCTTCCGTGCGGACCAGGGCGTCGTACTTCGGCCCCTCCCAGCGCTGCCAGACCTGACCGGCGACCGTCTGGGTCTTCCCGGAGTTCTCGGCCTGCTGAGTGACGTCGGGGACGTACTGCTTCGGCTCCTCCGTCGACTGGTGGATCGCCACGTACTGGGTGTCCGGGTCGAGGAAGCCCAGCTGCCAGGCGTCGTGCTGCTCGCGCTTGTACGAGACCACGGTCGCCTTCCAGTCCTCGCCGAGCCCCTCGGGGGCCAGCACCGGGTACGGCGCCGCCCGCTGTGCCGTCAGGAGCTCGACCCGGTAGTCCTTCGCCTGGACCGGGTTCGCATCCTCGTCGTGCGGGATGAAGAGATACATCACGCCCGCGGCGACCATGATCACGCCGAGGGACTGGAACATCCCGCGTACCGTCTGCCTGCCTCGCATACCTGCCACGCCCCCCATGGTCGCATCATGGTGTTGTGCTCATACGTGGGCCCCTCTGCTCAATTTGTCGACGTACCGATAGAGTCGCATCACCCTCTTTATTCCGGCCGTCGCCGTACAGAAAGGTGCGCTCCGATGACCGAGCATTCCCTGCCGTCCGAGCTCGAGGTCTCCCCCGAGGCCCCTGACCGCAACCTCGCCCTGGAGCTCGTCCGGGTGACCGAGGCCGCCGCCATGGCAGCCGGCCGCTGGGTCGGGCGCGGCGACAAGATCGGCGCGGACGGCGCCGCGGTCAATGCGATGCGAACGCTGATCTCGACCGTCTCGATGAACGGCGTCGTCGTCATCGGCGAGGGCGAGAAGGACGAAGCCCCCATGCTGTTCAACGGCGAGCGGGTCGGTGACGGGACCGGCGCCGAGGTGGACATCGCCGTCGACCCGATCGACGGCACCACGCTGAACGCCAAGGGCATGCCGAACGCGATCGCCGTCCTGGCCGCCGCCGACCGCGGCACCATGTTCGACCCGTCCGCGGTCTTCTACATGGACAAGCTGGTCACCGGCCCCGAGGCCGCCGACTTCGTCGACATCAACGCCCCCGTCTCGGTCAACATCCGCCGCGTCGCCAAGGCCAAGAACATGGCCGCCGAGGACGTCACCGTCGTCATCCTGGACCGCCCCCGTCACGAGGGCATCGTCAAGGAGATCCGCGAGACCGGCGCCCGGATCAAGTTCATCTCGGACGGCGACGTCGCGGGCTCGGTCATGGCGGTGCGCGAGGGCACCGGCGTGGACCTGCTCCTCGGCGTCGGCGGTACGCCCGAGGGCATCATCTCGGCCTGCGCCATAAAGTGCCTCGGCGGCGTCATCCAGGGCAAGCTGTGGCCCAAGGACGAGGCCGAGCGTCAGAAGGCGATCGACGCGGGGCACGACCTGGACCGTGTGCTGTCCACGAACGACCTGGTCAGCGGCGAGAACGTGTTCTTCGTCGCCACCGGCATCACGGACGGCGAGCTGCTGCGCGGCGTCCGCTACCGCTCGGAGACCGCGACCACGTCGTCGCTGGTGATGCGGTCGAAGTCCGGCACGATCCGGCAGATCGACTCCACGCACCGGCTGTCGAAGCTGCGCGCGTACAGCAAGATCGACTTCGACCGGGCGAAGTAGCGAAGCAGCCGCCGGAGCAAGCGGCAGCGGTACGAAGAGGGGCGCCCCCATGTGCGGTGGGGGCGCCCCTTCCCGTACGGCCGGAGCCGGGACCCGGAGCCGTCAGCCCGCCGCGGCGATCCGGTCCGCTGCCGCCGCCTTCTGGAGCTCCACCTCGCGCCGCCGGCGCCGGGCGAGGACGACACGGCGCTCGGCCGCCGTCAGCCCGCCCCACACTCCGTACGGCTCCGGCTGGAGCAGTGCGTGCTCCCGGCACTCGACCATCACGGGACAGCGGGCACAGACCTGCTTGGCGGCCTCCTCACGCGACAGTCTGGCGGCGGTCGGCTCCTTGGAGGGGGCGAAGAACAGCCCGGCTTCGTCCCGGCGGCACACCGCCTCCGTGTGCCAGGGGCCGGCCTCGTCCTCCCGCGCGGGGGCGCGCTGGGGCGGCACGGCGGCGACCTGGAGGGGCTGATGCGGCAGTTGCAGCACGGTCTACTCCTGACGACGGCTTCGCGAGCGAGAGACGATGCACCAGCCCTACCCGCTGTGCGCACGCCTATGCACTGCGTGCCGCCGAGTTCCGGAGTGCGGAACGACAGGAGCGAAATCCGGTCAGGTGCGCCCGCGGATCCGGTCAGCGGGCGAGGTGCTCACGGAGCGGGTCAGTGGCCGAGGTGCTTGCGGAGCCTGTCCTGGAGGTCGGTGATCCACTTGCCGCGCTTGGGCTTCGCCTCGACGTTGCCGAAGACCGAATAGCCGTTGATCACGACGACCGGGGCCTGCGGGTCGGCGGCCTCCAGGGTCACGACCTCGAAGTTGCCGAAGATCCCGGTTCCGTTGCCGCGCAGGCTGATGTTCTCCGGGACCCGCACCTCGACGTTGCCGAAGATCGACGTGGCGTTGATGGTGGTCAGCCGCTGGGCGAAGAGCGCCTCTGTCAGGTCGATCTCGATGTTGCCGAAGAGCGCGAAGGCGTTGGTCCTACGACCAACCCGCCAGCGGCCCTTGCGGGTGGTGCTGGAGAAGACGGCGACCATGTTGTCGGCGGGGCCCGAGTCGTCGTCGGGGCCGTACGCATAGGACTGCTCGGGCTCCCGTCGGACGCGGGAAGCGGCGGGGAGGTCACGGACGATCGGCTCGAGCTCACCGACGGTCTTGGCGCGGTAGACCGCGTCGATCCGCTCCGAGTGCTCCTCGGGGTCGAGCCGCCCCTCGGCCAGGGCGTCACGGAGGATGTCCGCGATCCGGTCCCGGTCGGCGTCCGAGGCACGCAGGGAGTCCCCCGGAGCGGCGGGAGCCGACGGAGCGGGAGCCGGCTCGGCAGGAGCGACCGGCTTCTGGGGCTGCTTTTCGAGGTCCACGACGCCAGCGTAGCGAAACGCGATAGATCGCGACTAGTGGGCACGACCGGGAGTCGCCACTCCTGGACACGTGTCCATGTATCCTGGACACATGTCCAGCATCCTTGCGAACATCGCCGTCGGCCTGGTCGCCGCCCTGCACGCCTACATCCTGGTCCTGGAGATGTTCCTCTGGGAGCGCCGTCCCGGCCGCGAACTGTCCGGTTTCGACGCCACCATGGCCCGCGCGACCGCGCCCCTCGCCGCCAACCAGGGCCTGTACAACGGCTTCCTCTCCGCCGGTCTGGTGTGGGGTCTGATCGCCGACGACCCCACCGGGTACCGGGTCCAGATCTTCTTCCTCTCCTGCGTCGTGATCGCCGGCGTGTACGGAGGCCTCACCGCCAACCGTCGGATCCTGCTCGCCCAGGCCCTGCCCGGGGCCCTCGCCCTGGCCGCCGTACTGTGGGCGGGGTGACCAGCCCGACCACCGACCCCCGCGCCGCCCGGACCCGCGCCAAGCTGCGCGCCGCCCTCCTGGAGGAGTGCGCCGAACGCCCCCTCGACGAGGTCGGCGTCGCCTCGCTGGTCCGCCGGGCCGGGATCGGCCGGGCCACGTTCTACCTGCACTACACCGACCTCCAGGCCCTCGCCGTCGACGCCTGCGCCGATGTCGTACGGGAAGCGGTCGACGCCCTGCACGCCTGGCGCGGCACGCCCGCCCCGGACGCCCCGCCGGCCGCCCTGCCCGCCTTCTTCGCCGAGGTCGCCCCGTACGCCCCGCTCTACCGGAGCCTGCTGCGCCCCGGGGGCGGCGGCCCGCTCGGCGAACTGCTCCACCAGGAGCTCCGCGCCCACAGCCGCCGCGAGCGCGAACTGGCCGGGGCGCCCGAGCCCGATCTCGTGGCATCGGCGGTGGCGGCGACCTTCGCCGGCCTGCTGGCGGACTGGCTGCACGGCCTGATCGAAGCGACGCCGGAGGAGATCGCGGCCCGCACCTGGCGCCTGCTGATCGCCCTGCACCGGACGCCACTGGGGTGAAGGGCGGGCGTACCGCTCGCCCGCGTGCTCCACATCGGCAGGGTCCGGGTTCCAAGTGAGCCTTACCTCACAGGATCGGGCGCCCGGCCGCGCTCTACGCTGGAAGGCGCGCCGCCAATGGAGGTGGCGCTGCTGTCTGCCGAGTGAGGAATGGCTGCCGTCATGCCAGAGTTTGCGTACTCCGATCTGCTCCCGCTGGGAGAGGACACCACGCCCTACCGCCTGGTGACCTCCGAAGGTGTCTCCACCTTCGAGGCCGACGGCCGTACGTTCCTCAAGGTCGACCCGGAGGCGCTGCGCCAGCTGGCCGCCGAGGCGATCCACGACATCCAGCACTACCTGCGCCCGGCCCACCTGGCCCAGCTGCGCCGGATCATCGACGACCCGGAGGCGTCGAGCAACGACAAGTTCGTGGCGCTCGACCTCCTCAAGAACGCGAACATCGCCGCCGCGGGCGTCCTCCCGATGTGCCAGGACACCGGCACCGCGATCGTCATGGGCAAGCGCGGCCAGAACGTGCTCACCCAGGGCGGCGACGAGGAAGCCCTGTCGCGCGGCATCTACGACGCGTACACCAAGCTCAACCTGCGGTACTCGCAGATGGCCCCGCTGACCATGTGGGAGGAGAAGAACACCGGCTCGAACCTGCCCGCGCAGATCGAGCTGTACGCGACGGACGGCGGCGCGTACAAGTTCCTCTTCATGGCCAAGGGCGGCGGCTCCGCCAACAAGTCCTTCCTCTACCAGGAGACGAAGGCCGTGCTCAACGAGGCGAGCATGATGAAGTTCCTGGAGGAGAAGATCCGCTCGCTCGGCACGGCCGCCTGCCCGCCGTACCACCTGGCGATCGTCGTCGGCGGCACGTCGGCCGAGTTCGCGCTGAAGACCGCGAAGTACGCCTCCGCGCACTACCTGGACGAGCTGCCGGCCGAGGGCTCCGAGCTCGGCCACGGCTTCCGGGACAAGGAGCTGGAGGAGAAGGTCTTCGAGCTGACGCAGAAGATCGGCATCGGCGCGCAGTTCGGCGGCAAGTACTTCTGCCACGACGTGCGCGTCGTCCGTCTTCCCCGTCACGGCGCCTCGCTGCCCGTCGCCATCGCCGTCTCCTGCTCGGCCGACCGCCAGGCCGTCGCGAAGATCACCGCCGAGGGCGTCTTCCTGGAGCAGCTGGAGACCGACCCGGCGCGCTTCCTGCCGGAGACGACGGACGAGCACCTCGACGAGTCCGCCGACGTCGTCAAGATCGACCTCAACCAGCCGATGGACGAGATCCTCGCCGAGTTGACGAAGTACCCGGTCAAGACCCGCCTCTCGCTGACGGGCCCGCTGGTCGTGGCGCGCGACATCGCGCACGCCAAGATCAAGGAGCGGCTGGACGCGGGCGAGGAGATGCCGCAGTACCTGAAGGACCACCCGGTCTACTACGCCGGCCCGGCGAAGACCCCCGAGGGGTACGCCTCCGGCTCCTTCGGCCCGACGACGGCCGGCCGGATGGACTCGTACGTCGAGCAGTTCCAGGCGGCGGGCGGCTCCAAGGTCATGCTGGCCAAGGGCAACCGCTCGAAGCAGGTCACGGACGCGTGCGGCGGCCACGGCGGCTTCTACCTGGGCTCGATCGGTGGCCCGGCGGCGCGGCTGGCGCAGGACTGCATCAAGAAGGTCGAGGTCGTCGAGTACGAGGAACTCGGCATGGAGGCGGTCTGGAAGATCGAGGTCGAGGACTTCCCGGCGTTCATCGTCGTGGACGACAAGGGCAACGACTTCTTCCAGAACCCGGCCCCGGAGCCGACGTTCACTCACATCCCGGTGCGAGGGCCGGGTCTGGGCTAGGGGGATCCGGGGGCCGGTTCGGGCCCCTGACATCCGGAGGCTTCTGCGGGTGGGCCGTCGTGGCGGCCCACCCGTTGCCTTCCGGGAGGCTCACACTGCCGACCGGCCCTCGTGGGTGCCGTCGGCTTCCTGCGCGGCCATGACCTCGTCGCCGTGTTCGAAGGACCATGCTCCGATGGCGTCGATGGGCCCCAACAGGGTCCGTCCCAGTGGGGTGAGTCGGTACTCGACTCGTGGTGGCGCTCCGGGGTGCGCCTGTCGTGCCACCAGGCCGTTGAACTGGAGGCGTCGCAGCGTCTCCGTCAGGACCTTCGAGCTGATGCCCCCGATCAGTTCCCGCAGTTCGACCGGGCGCCTGGGGCCGTCTTTCAGCGCCCAGAGCACCACGGCGTTCCACGTGTTGGACAACAGGTCGAACGCGAGGCGAGCCCGGCAGTCGGCGAGGAAGGCGTTGGTCGTCACGTACCAAATGGTGCCCGACACGCCACCTAGCGTCTTCCTGAATGTTCGAAGCAGCGACGGAAGGCAATCGCATGATGAGAATCGGTGTGCTGGGAACGGGCAACATGGCCGACGCACTCGCCTCCTCCTGGGTGCGGGCCGGGCACGAAGTGGTCATCGGTGGGCGGAACGCAGCCAAGGCGGAGCAGCTCGCTGCGCGCATCGGGGGCGGCGCCAAGGCTGCGAGCCTCCGCGCGGCGGCCGAGTTCGGTCAGGTGGTACTGGCCGCCCTGCCCTACGGCGCAGGGACGGACGTGGCACGGGAGCTGCGAACCGCCCTGGACGGCAAAGTGCTGGTCGACTGCTCCAATCCCAGCGGACCAGGCTTCCGCCTCCTGACAGAAGGAGGCCCCTCCGCCGCACAGCAGCTGGCCGCAGCGGCACCGGGAGCCCACGTCGTCAAGGCGTTCAACCTCTGCCACGAGGACGTCTGGCGCATGAGGCCGCCCGTCTTCGAGGGCCGCCCCCTGGCCGTCCCGGTCTGCGGGGACGACAAGGACGCCCTCACGCTCGCATCCGAACTGGTACGGGATGTGGGCTGCGACCCCATGGCCGCCGGCGGCCTCGAACGAGCAGGACTCCTGGAGGCGACAGCCGCCCTCTTCATCGCCCTGTGGGTGGGCGAAGGAGCGGACGCCCAGGCAATCGCACCCCCACTGGCCTACGCCTCAGGCCCACGTAGGTAACTACACCCTGCTGTCGGTGACTCCCCGGATCGGGGCCCCTTGGGCCCGGCTGAACGAGGCCGCCTGCCCGCGTGGCCACCCCCGGGGCAACGCGTAGGCCGGATCACGCTTCGGAGATCATGTCCGCATGTCAGTGAAGACTCCCCGAGACGAACAGGCTGGACGGACACGCGTGAGACATCCGATACGGGTACGGACCCTGGTCCCCGCGCTCGCCGCGCTCGCGGCCGCCGGGCTGCTGACCGGCTGCCTGGGTACCGAGCCGGCGCCCGACAAGCCGGCCGGCACGACGGCCGCCAAGCCCGGGGCGAAAGGTGCCGCATCCCTCGGGGCCCCCGGCACCGCGTGCGCGCTGCCCGTGTCCTTCGAACTCGCCGAGAACTGGAAGCCCAAGGCCGTCACCGTCTCCGCCGACGACGAGATCGCCGCCGCCCTCGGCAAGCAGGGTCCCGCCACCATGGTCTGCGAGATCGACGCGAAGTCGGCCGGCAACATCGGCTTCCTGCGCGTCTGGAGCGCCGGTAAGGGCCCCGCCAAGGCGGCGCTCGAAGGGTTCGTGAAGGCCGAGAAGAACGCCTCCAAGGTCGTCTACAACGAGATCGCGGCCGGTGGGACGCCCGCCACCGAGGTGACGTACACGGTCTACAACAAGATCATGGAGGAGTCCAAGGAGGAGCGCGCCTTCGCCCTCTCCACCCCCAAGGGCACCGTGATCATCCACCTGGGCGGACTCGACACCCAGGAGCACCGGGAGATGCTTCCCGCGTACGAGCTGGCCCGCTCGAGCGTCAAGGCGCTCTGAGAGCCACTCCGCTCAGGGCTCGGGGCCCAAACCCCACAGCCATGGCCCCCGCCCCGCACCAGGCAGGCGGGGGCCATCACCGCGACCCGAAGGTCCCTACACGAACCGCTGCCCCGCCGACCCGTCGCAGCTCTGCAGCCGGATCGGCTGGCGCGCCGCCGACTGCGTCAGGCACAGGCCCGTCGCCGCCGCCGGCCTGATCGTCGCCCCGTCGCGTACGAACTTCTGGTTCGCCGTGCCCGAGCAGTTCCAGACGAGCATCCCCGTACCCGCCTGGTACTTGGCCGCCGGCACGTCCAGGCACCGGTCCTGGGTCAGCTCCGTGTGGACGGTCTGGCGTGCGGGGTCGTACCACCAGCCCTGATTGCGGCCGCCGTGGCAGTCCCAGCCGAGCACGGCGGTGCCGTTCTTCGACGTGGCCGCGTCGACGTCCACGCAGTTCCCCGTGGCCTGGTTCTTCAGCGGCTTGTAGGCGTCGTCCCAGGCGTACGGGACGAGGGTCGGGGTCCCCGAGGAGTTCACGTCCGCACAACCGGCCTCACGCAGACCCGAGTTGTAGATCTGCGTCAGGCAGGACGCGAAGGCCGCGTGGCCGCGCGCGTTGGGGTGGAAGGACTGCCGGACGGAGTTCTCGTCCGGGGGTCCGGGCTTGGAGAGGTCGATGTACAGGCCCCGGGCCCAGGGGTCCTCCATGCAGACCTCGTGGCCGTGGAAGAGCCGCGAGTTGTCGAGGTAGGTCGCCCCGGTACTGGCCGCCGCCCTGCGCATCCCGCGCTCGAAGGCGGGCACGGCGGTGTTGCGGCCCCAGACGGTGTCGGAGTCGTAGCCGAGGCCGCCGCAGGCGAGCTTGCCGGGGAAGTTCGGGTTGTCGTGGAAGTCCGGGCCGATGGGGCTCGGGTAGCCCATGACGACGAGCTTGTAGTCGCCGTCGGCGTATCCGGCGTCACGCATCACGGTCTTCAGGTCGCGTACGGTCTGCTCGACCTTGGGGACGAGTCCGTCGACGCGGGCCTGCCAGCCGGGGGCGTACTTGGGCTCGCAGGCGCCCTGCAGGGTCAGGTACCGCGTGACGCAGTCCGTCATCACCGGGCCGAACTGCAGGTCGTCGTTGGCGCCCGCCACCAGCAGCACCATCTTGATACGGGTGTTGCGGGCCTTGATGGCGAGGTTGTCGCTCTGGACGAGTTCGTCGGCGTACTGCTTCGATCCGCCGATCCTGATGTTGCCGCTGTAGGCGCCGGAGCAGGACACGTTGAACGTGAGGTCCGCGGGGATTCCGGTGCGGTGGACGGCGGCGTCGGGTGAGCGGTGGCACCAGTTGGTCGGCCCGTTGGTCGGCGGCTCGTAGGTGCCGACGCCCTCGCCGGAGATCTCGCTGTCGCCGAGCGAGATCAGGCCGGACTTGCGCTGGGCGAGCGGTCGTTCCTCGGGGCTGCCGTAGATCTTGGTGGCCTCGGCCGCGCGGATGGCCTCCAGCTCGGGCGAGAGGGGTACGGACGCCGCCGTACGGGTGCCCGTTCCGGTGTCGGCCGCGCCGGCGGGGGCTGCGGCTGCCATGGTGCCGAGGGCCGCGGCGGCCGCGGCCGTGGCCGCGATCGTCCAGCGGAGTCTGTACCTGGTGCGCCTCATTGCGCCTCCTGGAAGTGGGGTTACCCACGGTTTTTACTGGCCGGTACGCGCAATGGGAATAGCCGGAACAAGACAAGTGCTCAACTTTGCATGGAGGTTGACGACATGACCGACACCAGCGGCGGCACGGCCGGCACCGCGCCCGGCGACAAGAACGACGCCAAGAACGAGGTCTCGACCGGCGCCTCGACCGACGACCACCGCATCGAGCACGACTCGATGGGCGAGGTGCGCGTCCCCCGGCACGCCAAGTGGCGGGCGCAGACCCAGCGGGCCGTGGAGAACTTCCCCATCTCGGGGCAGCGGCTCGAACGGGCCCATATCGAGGCTCTCGCCCGGATCAAGGCCGCGGCCGCCAAGGTCAACGCCGAGCTCGGGGTGATCGACCAGGACCTCGCCACAGCCATCCAGGAGGCGGCCGCCGAAGTCGCCGAGGGCCGCTGGGACGAGCACTTCCCGGTCGACGTCTTCCAGACCGGATCGGGCACCTCGTCCAACATGAACACCAACGAGGTCATCGCCACCCTCGCCACCGAGCGGCTGATCGACCTCCCCGGGGGCCGGAGCGTCCACCCCAACGACCATGTGAACGCCTCCCAATCGTCCAACGACGTCTTCCCGTCCTCGATCCACATCGCCGCCACGGCCGCCGTCACCCGCGACCTGATCCCGGCCCTCGATCATCTGGCTGAATCCCTGGAGCGGAAATCAGCCGAATTCGCGGACGTGGTGAAGTCCGGCCGTACGCATCTGATGGACGCCACACCAGTAACACTCGGACAGGAGTTCGGCGGCTACGCGGCCCAGGTCCGGTACGGGATCGAGCGGCTGCACGCCTCGCTGCCCCGGCTCGCCGAACTCCCCCTCGGCGGTACGGCGGTGGGCACCGGCATCAACACGCCGCCCGGCTTCTCCGCCGCGGTCATCGCCGAGATCGCCGACGCGACCGGTCTGCCGCTCACCGAAGCCCGCGACCACTTCGAGGCGCAGGGCGCCCGGGACGGCCTGGTGGAGACGTCCGGGCAGCTCAGGACCATCGCCGTCGGTCTCACGAAGATCTCCAACGATCTGCGCTGGATGGCGAGCGGCCCGCGCACGGGCCTCGCCGAGATCAACCTCCCCGACCTCCAGCCCGGCTCGTCGATCATGCCGGGCAAGGTGAACCCGGTCGTCCCCGAGGCGGTCCTCATGGTCGCCGCGCAGGTGACCGGGAACGACACCACGGTGGCGGTCGCCGGCGCGGCCGGCAACTTCGAGCTCAACGTGATGCTCCCGGTGATCGCCAAGAATCTCCTGGAGTCCGTACGGCTGCTCGCCAACGCCTCTCGTCTCTTCGCGGACCGGACGGTCGACGGCATCACCGCCAACGTCGAGCGGGCCCGGGAGTACGCCGAGTCCTCGCCGTCCGTCGTCACCCCGCTGAACAAGTACATCGGATACGAGGAGGCCGCGAAGGTGGCCAAGAAGTCCCTGGCGGAGCGGAAGACGATCCGGCAGGTGGTGCTCGAGTCCGGCTATGTGGAGAAGGGCGACCTCACCGTCGAACAACTCGACGAAGCGCTCGACGTGCTGCGTATGACTCATCCGTGACCTGTACCGCAGCGACGAACGGGGCCCGCCCCTAAGATCTGCGCATGACAGGATCGGGCGGCCCTCAGCACTGGGCGCCGGGGGAGCACATTCTCTGGCGCTACCGCGGCAACGGCTCCGGCGCGGTGCACATCTGCCGGCCGGTGACCGTCGTCGAGGACACCCCCGAGCTGCTCGCCGTGTGGATGGCCCCGGGCACCGAGTGCGTCAAGCCGGTGCTCTCCGACGGAACACCCGTACACGAGGAGCCGCTCGCCACCCGGTACACCGCCCCGCGCACCACCGCCCGCGCCCGCTGGTTCGGCACAGGGGTACTGAAACTGGCCAGACCGGCGGAGCCCTGGTCGGTCTGGCTGTTCTGGGATCGCGGCTGGCGCTTCCGCAGCTGGTACGTGAATCTCGAGGAGCCGCGCACCCGGTGGTCCGGCGGTATCGACTCCGAGGACCACTTCCTCGACATCTCCGTCTATCCCGACCGCAGCTGGCTGTGGCGGGACGAGGACGAGTTCGCGCAGGCCCAGCGGGCCGGTCTGATGGACGCGGCGCTGGCCGCGCGGGTGCGGGAGGCGGGCCGCGCCGCGGTCGAGGTGATCGGGGCGTGGGACGCGCCTTTCTCCGACGGATGGGAGGACTGGCGGCCCGATCCCCGGTGGACCGTGCCCGAGCTGCCCTCGGACTGGGATCGCACTCCGGCGCACACGGCACCGTGAGACCCTTGATGCGCCCCCGGGGTGCAAACGTAGGATCGTCCTCCGCAAGGCGGTGATCAACCGAACGAGGCGTCAACCACAGAGCGCAGCGCAGGACCTGACCGTAAGTCATTCTTGAGGGGGAGAGCAGTGCCGGACGTGTGCCCGGGTGTGCCGACCCCTGTCGTAGCCGCTGCTCGCGGGGCATTCACATCCACCGCGTGCCAGGGGTTTATCCCCGGTGAAGGCGCGGCATCGGCGAGAAGAGCGAGTGCATCGCACCACCGGCCCGGACGGACGGAATCCCACGCGTGACGGAGCATCCCACCTCCCACGAAGGCCGGCAGCCGCTGGCTGCCCGGTCGCACGAGCGCACCCGCCCCCGCCAGGAAGCGGCCGAGGCCCCGGTGCCGGCGCAGCCCGGCGCGGCCGGTCACCGGCCCGGCGCCGCGGACGGTCGGTCCGGCGACACCGCGGGCTCGGGCCGCGCCGGTACGGGAGCCCCCGTGCCCGGTCAGGTGACGCCGCCCACGTCGGGCCCCACCGGAAGCACGTCGGCCGGACATGACGGCGCGTCGGCCGAGCACGGCGGCACGACGCCCGGCCATGGAGCCGCGCCGGCCGGACGCGGAGGCGCGCCCACCGGCCAGGCGGGCGAATCGGCAGCGCATGGCGGCGGATCGGCCGCACACGGTGCCGGCGCCCCGCACGGAGCCGGATCCGCCCCACAGGGCCCCGGGTCCGCCGGGCAGTCCGGAGCGCCTGCCGCCGCGATGGCCGTGAACGTCGCCCCGGGCGCGGCGGCCCCGCAGGATGTGCTGGCGGCCCGGCGCGAGGGGGACCGGCTGCGTTTCGTGGGCGCGGCGACCCGGCGGATCGCGCGCGGGATAGACCTCGACGAGATCGTGCTCGGTCTCTGCCGGGCGACCGTGCCGACCTTCTCCGACGCGATCCTGGTCTATCTGCGCGATCCGCTCCCGGTGGGCGACGAGCGGCCGGTGGCGCCGTTCGTGCTGCGGCTGCGGCGCACCGACCGGCTCCGTTTAGCGGAGGTGGAGGGCGAGGAGCTCGCGCTCGTCCCCGACCCCGACCCGACCCCGGCCGCCGAGCTGTGCGAGGTCCGCTCCGGCGGCGCGCTCGCCGAAGTGCTGCGCGGGGTGCGGCCGGTCTTCGGCGACTCCGCCGCCGCCCGTGCCGCGCTGCCCGAACTGCTCGGGCCCGAGCATGTGCTGCCCGGCGGGCACCGGGCGATCCTCGCCCCGCTGCGGGGCCGTCGCCGCGTCATCGGCGCCGCGGTCTTCCTGCGCCGGCCCGAGCGGCCCGGCTTCGAGCCCAACGATCTCCTGGTCGCGGCCCAGCTGGCGACCCACACCGCGCTCGGCATCGACAAGGCCGTGCTGTACGGCCGCGAGGCGTACATCGCCGACGAGCTCCAGCGCACGATGCTCCCGGACTCGCTGCCGCAGCCGACCGGTGTCCGGCTCGCCTCCCGCTATCTGCCGGCCGCCGAGACCGCCCGCGTCGGCGGCGACTGGTACGACGCGATCCCGCTGCCCGGCAGCCGGGTGGCGCTGGTCGTCGGCGACGTGATGGGTCACTCCATGACATCCGCGGCGATCATGGGCCAGCTGCGGACCACGGCGCAGACCCTGGCCGGGCTCGACCTGCCGCCGCAGGAGGTGCTGCACCACCTGGACGAGCAGGCCCAGCGGCTCGGCCAGGACCGGATGGCGACCTGCATGTACGCGGTGTACGACCCGGTCTCGCACCGGATCACCATCGCCAACGCCGGTCATCCGCCACCGATACTGCTCCACCTCGGCGGCCGCGCGGAGGTCCTGCGCGTACCGCCGGGGGCGCCGATCGGCGTGGGCGGGGTCGACTTCGAGGCGGTGGAGCTGGACGCCCCGGCGGGCGCCACGCTGCTGCTCTACACGGACGGCCTGGTCGAGTCCCGGCTGCGGGACGTGTGGACCGGGATAGAGCAGCTGCGGGAGCGCCTCGCGGCGACGGCCCAGCTGACCGGTCCGGATCACTCGCCGCCCCTCGAGGCGCTCTGCGACGACGTCCTCGACATGCTCGGCCCGGGCGACCGGGACGACGACATCGCGCTGCTCGCGGCCCGTTTCGACGGGATCGCGCCCAGCGACGTGGCGTACTGGTTCCTGGAACCGGAGGACGCGGCCCCGGGGCGCGCCCGGCGGCTCGCGCGACGGGCGCTCGCCCGCTGGGACCTGGAGGAGCTTTCGGACTCGGTCGAGCTGCTGATCAGCGAGGTCGTGACGAACGCCGTGCGGTACGCGGAGCGGCCTGTGACCCTGCGGCTGCTGAAGACCGATGTCCTGCGCTGCGAGGTCGGCGACGACTCCCCGCAGCTGCCCCGGCAGCGCCGGGCGCGCGACACCGACGAGGGCGGGCGTGGGCTGTTCCTGGTGAACCGGCTGGCCCGGCGGTGGGGGGCGACGCGGCTCTCGGGCGGCAAGGTCGTCTGGTTCGAGCTGTCCACACGGACGTAGAGCCGCACGGCTCAAGCAACGGCGAAGGCCGGACCTGAGGGAGGTCCGGCCTTCGTCATGTCACTGCTCGGGGCGCTCGTCGCCGCCGAAGTCCGGCGGTTCGATCGTCGGACCGGTCGGGTCCGTCGTCCCGGTCGGCTGGGGCGGCACCGTGATCGTGTCCGTCGGCTGCGGCGGCGTGGTCGCCGTCGAGCTCGGCGGCGGCGTCGGGTCCGGGGAGCCGGTGGTGGGCGGCGGGGTCGACGTCGGGGCCTCGGTGGTCCGGGTCGGGGTCGGGTTCGGCTCCAGGACCGAGGAGTCCTCGGTCTCCAGGTCGAAGCGGGTGTCCGAGCCGCCGCCGAGGGCGGCGGTGGTGTAGTCGCCCCAGATCTGGGCGGGGGTCCTGCCGCCGTTGGCGCGGCCCTCGTTGATCGTGTCGGTGAGGGTGACCTGGTTGCCCTTGGCGTCCTCGCCGAAGAGGCCGACGGCGGTGACCAGTTCGGGCGTGTAGCCGACGAACCAGGCGGAGCGGTTGTTCTCCGACGTACCCGTCTTGCCGGCCGCGTCGTAGTCGCCGGCCGCCCGGGTGCCGGAACCGCTGGTGACGACGCCGGTCATGGCCTTGGTGACGGTGTCGGCGGTCTCGCGGCTGACGACCTGGTCGCCGGTCGCCTTCACCGGCTCGACCTTGCGGTCCTTGTGCTCGGCGGACTTCACGATGGTCGGGGTGACCTTCACACCGTGGTTGTCGAGCGTCGCGTAGGCGCCGGCCATGTCCCAGGTGGAGGCGCCCATGGTGCCGAGCGACATCGCGGGGCTCTCACCGAAGTCCGGGCCGTCCTTGAGGCCAAGGTCGAGGGCCGTCCGCTTCACGTGTCCCGGGCCGACGTCCACGATCATCTGGGCGTAGACCGAGTTGATCGAGCTGTTGGTGGCCTTCTGGACGGTGACGGGGCCGTACTTCCTGTCGTCCTCGTTCTGCGGGGCGAAGGGGATGTCGCTGCCTACGACCGGCGTCCGGCTGTCGCCGTTGTAGATGGTGCCGAGGCCGATCTTCCGCTCGTCCTGGGTCTCGGCGTCGTTCTCGAGCGCGGAGGCGAGGACGATCGGCTTGAAGGTCGAGGCGGGCTGGTAGTCGCGGCGGGTGGCGTTCGACGTCCAGTGCTCGGTGGCGCCGATGCCTCCGTAGAGGGCGAGGACCTTGCCGGTCTTCGGGTCGACGGACGTGGCGCCGGCCTGGACGGTGGCGTCCTTCTTGTCGCCCTTGCGGTCGAGCTTCTCCTCCAGCTGTCGGTCGACCGCCGCGACGAGGGCCTTCTGCTTCTTCTCGTCGATGTTGAGGGTGATCGTCCAGCCGCCGGCCTTGATGTCCTCGGCGCTGAGGCCCTGACGCATCAGCTCCTGGTTGGCGGCCTCGACGAGGTAGCCGCGCTGGCCCTCCATGCCGGGGGCGGCCTTCTCCTTCTGCGGGACGGGGAACTTCAGCGTGGCGCGTTCCGTCGGGTCGAGCCAGCCCTCCTCGACCATGTTGTCGAGGGTGTAGTTCCAGCGCTCCTCGACGAGCTTGCGGCCGGTCGGGCTGGCGGCGGTCCAGTCGTACTGGTTCGGGGCCTGGAGCAGCGAGGCGAGGTAGGCGCCCTGGGCGACGTTCAGCTTGGAGGCGTCGACACCGTAGTACGACTGCGCCGCGGCCTGGATGCCGTAGGCGCTGCGGCCGTAGAAGCTCGTGTTCATGTACCCGGCGAGGATCTCGGGCTTCCCCATTTGCTGGTCGACCTTGAGCGCGATGACCATTTCCTTGAGCTTGCGCGTCGCGGTCTGGTCCTGGCTCAGGTAGAAGTTCTTGACGTACTGCTGGGTGATGGTCGAGCCACCCTGCTTGCCCTTGCCGGTGATCGTGGACCAGGCGGCGCGGGTGGTGCCCTTGATGTCGACGCCGTTGTCCTTGTAGAAGGACTTGTTCTCCGCGGCGACGAAGGCGTTCTGGACCGGTACGGGGATCTTCTCCAGGCCCACGATCTCGCGGTTGATCTCGCCGGTCCGGGCGAGGATCTTGCCGTTGGCGTACTTGTAGACGTTGCTCTGCATGGTCGCCTGGGCGTTGGCGATCGGCACCGGGACCATCAGATAGACCACGTAGAAGGCGCCCATCACGAGAAGGCAGCCGACGAAGAACGTGCCCAGGATCTTCTTCCAGGTGAAGAGTCGGCGTATCCGCCCGCCCTTCTTCCCCTGGCTTTTGTCCGCTCGGCCCATGTGCTTCGTCGCTCCGCTCGTCGTGGTCGCAGGTCTGGTGCCCGCGCCGAATCAGCTCAGCAAGCTAACACCGCTGATGCTGACAAAGTGCACTCGATCCGGTCTTTTCCGGACGTGAGAATCAGCACCCGTCCCCGCTGGAACCGACGCTCCTGGAACCGGGATGGTTGCGCATCGTCGGCCACATCACCCGTTATCGCTGGTCACATCACCCGATTTCGCCGATCTCGACGGCTATTCATCATGGGTATACACCGGGTGTAGAGTGACAGGCATGTCAATCGGACACACCCTTCTCGGGCTCCTGGAGTCCGGTCCGCGCCATGGCTACGACCTCAAGCGCGCCTTCGACGAGAAGTTCGGCCACGACCGCCCGCTGCACTACGGGCAGGTCTACTCGACGATGTCCCGGCTGCTGAAGAACGGCCTCGTCGAGGTCGACGGCATCGAGGCCGGCGGCGGCCCCGAGCGGAAGCGGTACGCCATCACCGAGGCCGGCGTCACCGATGTCGAGCAGTGGCTGCGACGCCCCGAGAAGCCGGAGCCGTACCTCCAGTCCACGCTCTACACGAAAGTCGTCCTCGCGCTGCTCACCGGACGCGGGGCCGCCGAGCTGCTCGACGTCCAGCGCGCGGAGCATCTGCGGCTGATGCGGGAGCTGACCCGGCGCAAGAAGGACGGCGACCTCGCCGACCAGCTGATCTGCGACCACGCCCTGTTCCACCTCGAAGCCGATCTGCGCTGGCTGGAACTGACCGCCGCCCGGCTCGACCGGCTCGCCGAGGAGATCCGCCGATGACCACGACCCCCCTGCTCCGGGCGAGCGGCCTGGACAAGGCGTACGGACCGACGCCGGCGCTCTCGGGCGCCGAGTTCGCCATCCGGGCCGGCGAGGTCGTCGCCGTCATGGGCCCCTCGGGCTCCGGGAAGTCCACCCTGCTGCACTGCCTCGCCGGGATCGTGCGGCCCGACGCCGGCACCATCACCTACGACGGGCGTGAGCTGAGCGCGATGTCGGACGGCGAGCGCAGCGCCCTGCGCCGTTCCGACTTCGGCTTCGTCTTCCAGTTCGGACAGCTGGTGCCGGAGCTGACCTGTGTCGAGAACGTCGCCCTTCCGCTGCGTTTGAACGGCGAGCGGCGCAAGAGCGCCGAACAGCGCGCGCGGGACTGGCTCGCACGTCTGGAGGTCGACGACATCGCCGCCAAGCGGCCCGGTGAGATATCCGGCGGCCAGGGCCAGCGGGTGGCGGTCGCCCGCGCGCTCGTCAGCGCCCCGCGCGTGCTCTTCGCCGACGAGCCGACCGGAGCGCTCGACTCCCTCAACGGCGAGCGCGTGATGCAGCTGCTCACGGACGCGGCCCGGGACACCGGCGCCGCCGTCGTCCTCGTCACCCACGAGGCCCGGGTCGCCGCCTACTCCGACCGCGAGGTCATCGTCCGCGACGGCGCCGTCCGCGACACGGAGTGGGCGGTATGAGGCTCCGTACCTGGGCCCGCGACCTGACGCTCGGCGCGCGGTTCGCGGTCACCGGAGGCCGCTCGGGCCTGCTCCGCACCCTCCTGACCGCGATCGGCGTCGGCTTCGGCGTCGCCCTGCTGCTCGCCGCCGCCTCCCTGCCCGGCATGCTCTTCCAGCGGGAAGTGCGGGAGGCGACCCGCTCCGTCGACGGCAGCGAGCAGGAGACCGGCCCCCGCCCCGACACCTTTCTCCACCTCGGACAGACCACGCTCTACCGGGGCGATGCCGTCACCGGGCTCCTTCTGCGTCCCGAGGGCGCGGAGACCCCCCTCCCGCCCGGCGCGGCGAAACTGCCCGCGAACGGCGAGATGCTGGTCTCCCCCGCGCTCCGCGAGCTGCTCGACTCCCCCGACGGCGCCCTCCTCAAGGAGCGGCTCCCCTACAAGGTCGTCGGGACGATCGGCGACGCCGGACTCGTCGGCCCGGCCGAGCTGCGCTACGTCGCCCAGGTCGACTTCCTCACCACGGACAACTACGACGGGCGCGGATCGCGCTACGGCTGGTCGGTGCCCGCGGAACCGTTCAACGCGTTCCTGATCCTCCTCGTCCTCGTCGCCTCCGTCGTCCTGCTGCTCCCGGTCCTCGTCTTCGTCGCGACCGCCGTCCGCTTCGGCGGCGAACAGCGCGACCGGCGGCTCGCGGCGCTCCGCCTCGTCGGCGCGGACACCGCGACGACCCGGCGGATCGCGGCCGGCGAGTCCCTGGCGGGCGCACTCCTCGGCCTCGCGGTCGGTGTCGGACTCTTCGCGGTGGCCCGCCAGTTCGCCGGTACGGTCACCATCTGGGACGTCAACGCCTTCCCGTCCGACGTCGTGCCGATGCCCGCCCTCGCCGCGCTCGTCCTCGTCGTCGTGCCGGTCGCCTCGGTCGTCGTCACGCTCTTCGCGCTGCGCGGAGTGGCGATCGAGCCGCTCGGCGTCGTCCGGTCCGCCGCACCGCGCCGCCGCCGACTGTGGTGGCGGGTGCTGCTCCTGGCTGCCGGCGTGGCCCTGCTCGTCCCGCTGTTCGGGACGGTGGAGGTGAACCAGACCGCCATCGACACCGTGGGGATCGGGACCGGCGTCGCCCTCGCCCTGATCGGCCTCACCACCCTGCTGCCGTGGCTCGTCGAGGCCGGTGTGAAGCGGCTGCACATGGGGCCGGTGTCCTGGCAACTGGCCGTCCGCAGGCTCCAGCTGAGCAGCGGAACGGCGGCCCGCGCCGTCAGTGGCATCGTCGTCGCCGCGGCCGGCGCGATCGCGCTCCAGATGCTCTTCCAGGCGATGGAGAACGACTTCACGCAGGCCACGGGCGAGGACTCCACGCGGGCCCAGCTCGTGGCCGAGACCGAGGCGACGACCGGCGACGAGGCCCGGGAGATGATCACCCGCTTCGCGAAGACCCGGGG